>CAZVDM010000074.1:0-16680 GCA_964625555.1 uncultured Chloracidobacterium sp. | reverse complement strand
GATCAGTCCCTGCTCGATAAATGGCTTGATCGCATCGACAAGGTGGAACCGTTCGTATTCCAAATAATCCGCCGCCGCCGTCGGAAACATCAAAAGCGGATATCCCGCGTGTCCGTATGCCACCAGTGGCATATCCATGTTTAAGTTGTGGCTGTACCACGAGGTAATATCACGTCGCATAATAGTTAAATTGAAATAGCAAGGTTATGAGAATTCCTGTTTCGCCGCAAGCGCAGCAAGGCAGAAAGGCGGAAACACGACCGGTTGGGAGTGTGCCCGTGTTAGGCGAATTCACGTTGATCGATCGCGGACAACACACTCCCTACCGGTCGTGTTTCCGCCTCGCTATATCCAAAAACTGTCGCGAAATTTTCGATCAGGCGATCTTCGACCTCGCTCATATCGACCTCGCGGCCAAGCAGTTTGTCCATTGACGTTACGGGTTCGCCTTCGCAGGCGATGATCCAGTTGTAATAGCTGAGATCGGTATTGACGTTAAGGGCAAAACCGTGGGTCGTGACCCAGCGTTTTATATGGACGCCGATGGCAGCAACCTTGCCGTCGATGGTGTGAACGCCCGTCAGGCCTTCGATGCGAAAGGCTTCGACATCAAAATCGGCCATTGTACGGATCAGCACTTCCTCAAGGTCGCGGACATATTTGTGTACGTCTTCTCGATCGGGCGAGAGCGAGATGATCGGGTATCCGACGATCTGGCCGATGCCGTGATACGTCACGCGGCCGCCGCGATTGATCTCGTGGACCTCGACACCGAGCTTTTTCAGTATTTCGGCCGTCGCGAGCACGCCGTCGGTTTTCGAACGCCGCCCGAGCGTAAAGGTGTGCGGATGTTCGAGCAGCAGCAGATAATCCTGCTCGCGGCGACCTATCACATCGGTCTCGAGCTCTTTTTGCAGCTCAAGAGATTTTTCGTAACCAACGCGCCCTAGCTTACGGACTTCTAAACATCGCTGATGCATTATTGCTATAATATGATTTTTGCAAGCGAATTAACAAAGAAGGTGTTTATGAGGAATATTAGTTTTGGAGCAGCGATCGTTATCGGAATTACACTTTTTGCCGGAGCGGCAACTGCACAAAAGAAACCGAAAAAGCCCGCCCCGAAAAAGCCGCCGGTGACGAGGCCCTTGGTTGCGCCGCTCGAGGTACGTACGGCCCGTGAAAAGGTCGAAATACAGCGGGATAACGTTACCGGTTTTGCGGATAGGTTGGGGCCAATAGCCCAAAGCATTGAGGTCCTTGACAAAGCTGCGGCCGCGAAGCGCCTGACCAAGGATGAAATAGCAAGGAATGAAGCGACGAAACAAAAATTCATCGCGATTCTCCGAAATATCCGAAATGACCTGCAATTGTTGGAGTCCGATTTTAGGACGAAACCGGTTCTTCAGAAATATCTGACCAATGTCGAAGGAATAACCGATATGGCGGCGAAGTCCGAAGATCTGGCGATCGCCGGGAAATTCGTAGAATCAAAAGACCCGTTGAGGGAAATCTCAAAAAAACTCACGGATGCTTTGGTCGTGATCCCCAAATAAGATCGATCTTATGGTTTCTTAAGGGTTGAGGCTGACGGCTTTTCAGGGTCGCAGACCTCGACCTTTTCCTTTTCAGCGACCGCTCCCTTTGTTTCGACACCAGGCAGGCCGAGCTTCTCGCGGATGAACTTTTCGCCCTCGGTCTCGATCATTTCTCCGTTGATGACGTGGGCTTTCTTAACAAGAACGTCACCGGTTGGCTCAAGGGCCGCGGGCTGCAGGAATATGTACCACGGCGAGCCCCAATTTCGAAAGTCGCCGGTCATTGTTCGATATTTGTAATGGAGCGTCTTTTGTTTTTCCGTTCTGCTTTCGGATTCGTAAACCGCAGGGAACGGGATCTTAAGCGTTTCCAGATTAGTTTTCATCGAGGCGACCGGATCGTATTCGCCGACCGCGATGATCTCGAGTCCGTTGCCTTTGTACTTTTCATAAAGTCTCTTGAGCATTGGGGCATCGAATCGCCAATTGCCGCACCACGGAGCGTAATAGACGACGATCACAAGCTTTTTCCCGGTCGCAGCATCACGCAGATTAAAATCTTCGCCGGTTAGCACGCTCTTGTAGGTCCAATTTCTGTAACTGATCTCTTTTTCGACGATCGGTGCCTGCTCATTCTGCCCAAACGCCGAGGTCAGTCCAACTAACAAGAACACAACTGCAAAAAAGCTCTTCATCAATAATTCCCCTCGGTAGAAAGACTAACTTTTCAGATGCGTTCTGACAAGCAAATAGTTGGAAACTAGATTTTTCTTATCCGCGACTATTTGTGTTAATCTGTGGCTAATACGATGAGCAACCAAGCAACAGTTTCAGACATTTTCCGCCGGGCTTTGGAGATGCGTTCCGCGAACCCGGATGCGGCCTATAAGGACGTAAAGGCGCAGATCGTCAGCGAATTTAGCGGCAAAGCATTTCCCGACACAGCCTATTTGACTATTCCCGAGTACGACAACATCGCTCCCGAAGAAGACTGGACGGCCGGTTTGCCGATCGTGCTTCGAGGGATACAGAACGAAGACTGGAACGACGTTGCCTTAGGTATCATCATCAGCCTCGAACAGGTTGAAAACTACCCCAAACAATCCGGCCGCGAAGACGATCCCGCCAAAGAATGGCGGAATCGAAACAAAGGCATCGCCGGTGCCGAAGAAAAAGTCACAGCCAAATGGATGCCCGAAGAACTAATGGCGATGGCGAAACGAAACGTCAAAGCATAGAAAGGCAAGATCATATTCGGAATAACTGAGAACTGATAGCTGAAAACTGATATCTAATTATTAGTTTTCAGCTATCAGTTTTTACTTATTCCGAGAGATCTATTTGCAAACCGTCCACGGCGTCTATCACCTCACACATCGGTTCATAGTTCTTCAATTCTTCTTCAAAGTCGACGTCGTCCCATTCCGGATAAAAATGCGTGAGCATTGCGCACTTCGGTTTCGCCTTGCGGATCATGTAGATGGCCTCCGCGAGTTCGATGTGCTTTTCTACGGGTTTGTCTTTGACGAACGAGCACTCGAGGATAAAAAGGTCGGCTTGGCTGGCGAATTCGGCCAGCGGCAGCGACGGCCCGGTGTCGGCGGAGAAGACGAGCGTCGTTTCGCCGTCCCGAACGTGAATGGCGAGGCTTTCGTCCGTATGCGGCGTTTTTAGTGCGACGGCCTCAACGCGGTCGAGTATCTCAATTTTCTCCAGCGGCTCGATCTCGGTTATCTCGACGGGAAACGGCTGTTCGAGCAAACGATAATCGTTTACCGCGTCCATTCTCTCGATCAAACCTCTCAAACCGGCGGGCCCAAATATTCGCAGCGGTTTTCGTCGACCTCGTGTCTGCGGGGCATACTTCGTTCCGAAAAGAAACGGCCCGAGCCCGCCGCAGTGATCTAAGTGAAAATGCGAGATCCAGATCGCATCGAGGTTTGGCCAATCAAGACCTTCCTGGGCCATTCGCTGCGGTGCCGATGGCGAGCAGTCGAGCAGTATGCTGCCTCCCGAGGTTTCCGCCCAGAACGCCGAGCTGCTCCGCGTCGGATGCGGCACCGATGTGCCTGAACCGAGGACCGTTAACTTCATAGTCAAATATTAACAGCATGCACAGGATAAACAGGATAAGAAGTAAAAGATCCTGTCTATCGTGTGCATCCTGTTTTATTTCCGCTGTGATAAATTAGAGCAATGAGCCAAGTAGACATTCTCGCCGTATTCGCACACCCGGACGACCTCGAATTGTACGTCGGAGGGACAATGCTGAAGATGAAACACCTCGGTTATCACACCGGAGCTTTGGACATCACACGGGGCGAAATGGGGACACGCGGCACTGTTGACGGACGGGCGGCCGAAGCGGTCGAGGCGGCAAAGATCTTAAAGCTGGATGTAAGGGAAAATCTGGGTCTGCCGGACGGATACGTGTTTGTAGGTGACGACGAAAGAGTAAAACTGGTTCGAGCGCTAAGGCGGCTGAAGCCCAAAGTGATCTTGACCCATCAGTCGGGCGATACGCACCCTGACCACGATCATATTGCGACGCTCGTCAGAGAGACCTCAAGACTCGTCGCCATGCGAAATTACGATCCTGAGACCGGCGATCAGAAATTCGCACCGCCGATCGTCGCTCATGCGGTGTTTTCGCGGAGCGTTTTGCCGTCGTTCATCGTCGATATTTCGGATTTTCTTGACGAAAGAATGGACGCTATCAAGGCACATCGATCGCAGTTCTTCGATCCGAATTCGACCGAACCCGAGACGATGCTGACCGGCGAGAGTTATTTGGATGATATCTACTCGAGGGCCAGGTATTTCGGCACGTTGATCGGCGTTCACGCCGGCGAGCCGTTCTTTGTTCACGAGGCGCTCAATGTGCATGATCCGGTCGAAATGCTTACGCGGCCGATGAATCTATATTCGTAAGGCGGAAACACGACCGGTAGGGGGTTTCTCTGCATTCTCCAATCTTGACAAAAAAGTAACGATTTGCGATTCTTATTGTTACGGGAATTACTTATATCGTTATCTGAGAGAACTTTCATGAAAATTTCGGCGCAAGAGGAATATGGCCTACGTTGTCTGGTGCAGCTCGCGAGTTTGCCCGACGGCGAGAGCCTCACACTGCCGCAGATCGCGGAACTCGAGGGCATCTCGACGGCGAACGCCGGCAAACTAATGTGGCTGCTCAATAAGGCCGATTTTGTCCATTCGACGCGCGGAACGAAGGGCGGCTATTCACTCGCCCGCCCGGCTGAGGATATCAAGCTTAATGAGATAATAAAGGTCCTTGATGAAGACGTCATGACCAAGCACTGCGACAGCTACACGGGCGTGCTCGACAGCTGCGTGCACAAAGGCGATTGCGGCATCCGGCCCGTCATCATTGGCCTTCACGAGATCGTCGAGAATGCTTTGTCGAAGATAACCCTCGCCCAAATGGTCGGCAACGAACGTTCGGTCGACGCTATGTTTCACAGTATTCAAGGAATCCATCGAACGCTCGAAGCTCAGAGAATGTGAACATGAAGACGGCGATAGAGAACAGCGATCTGGCAATGACCAAGGTCACGGTCACTTTGCCGAAAGGGTGCAAGCGGGATGCGTTGAGCGTAAATGCTATGGATTCGAAAACGCGTGAGCTGGCGTACGGAACGCTGATCACGGTGGATGGAAAAATCCTTCCTTGCACCGGATTTAAGCTCAAAGACGGAACATTGCATTTGGAAGTGCAGCAGGGCTTTTTTGAGATCGCCGAGGCGAAATAGATATGTCAACAGCAGCAGAATTACTAACAAATCGGGAATACAAATACGGCTTTGTCACGGATATCGAGACCGAGACGATCGCACGCGGGTTGACTGAGGACACCGTTCGACTTATTTCGTCGAAAAAGAACGAACCGGAATGGATGCTTGAATTTCGTTTGAAGGCCTACCGACAATGGCTGAAAATGACGGCGCCCGACAATTGGGCAAATTTCGACTATCCAAACATCGATTTTCAGAACATTTCGTACTATTCGGCACCGAAGCAAAAGCCGTCGAAAGCGAGTCTGGATGAGGTCGATCCTGAGTTGCTGAAGACATTTGAGAAACTCGGGATCCCGATCACTGAGCAGAAAATGCTGGCAAATGTGGCGGTCGATGCCGTGTTCGATTCCGTCTCGGTAGCAACTACGTATAAGAAAAAGCTGCTCGAGGCGGGTGTAATTTTTTGCTCGTTCACCGAGGCGGTCGCGGATTACCCGGAGCTGATCAAGAAATATCTCGGCTCGGTCGTGCCGGTCGGCGACAACTATTACGCTGCTCTAAATTCGGCTGTCTTTTCTGACGGCTCTTTCGTATTTATCCCGAAAGGCGTTCGCTGCCCGATGGAATTATCGACGTATTTCCGTATTAACACGCAGGAAGCGGGGCAGTTCGAACGGACACTGATCGTGGCTGAGGAAGGCGGCTATGTGGCGTATAACGAAGGCTGTACGGCACCGCAGTTCGACACCAATCAGCTTCACGCAGCCGTTGTTGAGCTGGTCGCGCTAGACGATGCCGAGATCAAATATTCGACCGTCCAGAACTGGTACGCCGGCGATGAGAATGGCAAGGGCGGCATTTATAACTTTGTGACGAAGCGTGGTGCGTGCCGGGGCGTGAACTCAAAGATCTCGTGGACGCAGGTCGAGACCGGCTCGGCGATCACCTGGAAATATCCGAGCGTGATCTTGCAGGGCGACAATTCGATCGGCGAATTTTACTCGGTCGCGCTCACCAACAACGCCCAGATCGCCGACACCGGCACGAAGATGATCCATCTCGGCAAGAACACAAAATCGACCATCATCTCAAAAGGAATTTCGGCCGGAAAATCGAACAATTCGTACCGCGGACTCGTGAAGATAATGCCAAAAGCCGAGGGTGCACGAAATTATACACAGTGCGATTCGATGCTGATCGGCGGAAAATCCGAGGCGAACACATTCCCGTACATTGAGGTGATGAACGCCACAGCCCGCGTCGAGCACGAAGCCACAACATCAAAGATCAGCGAGGACCAACTCTTCTACCTCCAACAACGCGGCATCCCGCAGGAAGATGCGGTTTCGTTGATCATCAACGGTTTTTGCAAAGAGGTTTTCCGCGAGCTGCCGATGGAATATGCGGTGGAAGCGACGAAATTGTTGGGGTTGAAGTTGGAAGGCAGTGTTGGTTAATGAAGCGAAAAACCCCACAAGAGAAGAAAGCTTTGAGTTACGAAAAAGATTGTCGTAATACTTATGGTGAAAACGACAAGTCTTCTCGAAAAAATATCCCATTGAGAAAAGCCAAAGCTAATCGTTCTGATAGAAAAAAACTCAACGATATTTTGCACAAAGTTGAAAAAGAGAAAGACATTGAAGTTATTGCATCATTTGAAAACGAAGTTCTAGGCGTTAAAAGAAACCAGTGGAAAAAATCTCCTGATGAGCCGCTTGGTAAAGTAGTTGAAAGAAGACTTGAGCGGAGAGAGCGGCACGTTGGAAAAGGGAAAACTGCTCGAAAGAAAATGAAAGAATTCATTGCAAGTCTTAGCATTGAAACTAAAAGAGAAGATGAAAACCTTTGGGTTGCAACGACAAATGAACCCCAAAAAGTTCAGGTTGAAGGCGAAACGGAAGAAATTGCAATCGAAAGATGTAAGAAGATAGCCGGTTACTATTTTCTTGAACACATAGGAGCGGCTGGAATGATAACAGTGGACGGAAATTCTATTAGCGTAGTCACTTATTGAAAATGAACAAAATCCAACTACCAAATCAACCGCAGCCCAAAGGCCATTATTCGCCGGGCATCGAGCATAACGGCTTGATCTATGTTTCGGGGCAGCTGCCGATGTCGCTGGACACGCGTGAGCCTTTTACCGGTTCGATCGAGGAGCAGACGGAGCTTGCTTTGCGGAATGTAGAGGCGGTTTTGCAGGCGGCGGAAAGCGATCTGCAGCATGTTTTGCAGTTTACGATCTACGTTTCCGATATGGAATTGTGGGGTGCAGTAAACGCGAAATACGCCGAGGTGATGGGCGAACACAGGCCGGCGAGGGCGATAGTCCCGGTCAAGGAATTGCATTTTGGAACGCAGATCGAGATCCAGGCGATCGCATACGTTGGATAATTATGCCGAAGATATTTCGTTCAAGGGAATTTACAGGCTCGAAAGCCTGGGAAGCAACACCCGTCGCAAACATGGATGGTGTCACGACCCGCATTCACTGGACGAATGAGCCTTATAAGTGGCATGTAAATGACGGCGAAGAGGTCTTTGCCGTGCTCGACGGTGAGGTCGATATGCATTACCGCGAGGGCGGAGAGGAAATGATCGAAAGATTAAGCGTCGGTGATGTATTCTTTGCCGGTGTCGGCTGCGAACATGTGGCCCATCCGGTCGGCGAAGCACGGATCCTAGTTGTTGAAAAGGAAGGCAGCATTTAAGGATGGACGGCGCTAAGGTTCGAGACGAGATAAGCGTACTTTTGGTCCCGCCATGGGAAAATGCCGGTGAGGATCACTGGATGAGCCTGTGGCAGGATCGCGATCCTTCGCTGCAACGGGTCGAACAAGATGACTGGAACAGCCCTGATCTGAAGAAGTGGTCGGATACGCTAGTCGATCGGGTCCGTGATCAGAGATCTCCGGTTATCCTTGTTTCGCATAGCCTCGGTGCCGTCACGGTGGTCCATTCGATGGACCGGATCGCCGACCGCGTCGCTGCAGCTTTGTTGGTCGCTCCACCCGATGTCGAACATCCGATGACGCCCGAGGAGATAAGATCGTTTGCACCTCTGCCTCATCGTCGCATTCCATTCCGAACGGTTTTGGTAGCGAGTGAGAATGATGTTTATGCATCGATCGAACGATCGGCCCAGTTTGCCGATACGTGGGGAAGCGAGTTTGTGAATGTTGGAGCCGCGGGCCACATTAATCCTCGTGCGGGTTTTGGCGAATGGAAAGAAGGTGAGCGGATTTTGTCAGAATTGATCGGGCGAGTGGTCAGTGAGGTACTACCGGCCTAATAAAGGCCAGAAGTTTTCCTATGCAATATTACGGCATAGATTGGCTCGCGACGGTTGCCGGATTGACCGGCGTTTACATGATCGGGAGCAAGAATAAATACGGCTTTTTGATCATGATGATCGCAAGCCTTAGTTGGATGGCGGTCGGATTTATGATCTGGAGCCTCGCATTGATCACCGGTAGTGCAGTTTTCTTTTGCCTGCACGTCCGAGGTTGGGTCCGGTGGAGAAGAGAAGCACGTGAGGGAGTGATGTTATGAAATTAGAGATCTTCCAGGTTGATGCATTTACTAACAAGCCGTTCGGCGGCAATCCGGCGGCGGTCGTGCCGCTTTTTGCGTGGCTGCCGGATGAGACGATGATGGCAATAGCGGCGGAAAATAATCTTGCCGAGACAGCATTTTTTGTCAAGAACGGCGAACAGTACGACATCCGCTGGTTCACGCCAAAGGTCGAGGTCAATCTTTGCGGACATGCGACGCTTGCGAGTGCGTATGTGATCTTTGAGTGCTTGAAAATTGAGAGCGATACGATCAAATTTCATTCGCACCGCAGCGGCCCGCTCGGCGTGACCAAGGAAGACGGCAAAATGGTGCTCGACTTCCCGGCATATCCGGTGACCGAGATCGAGCAATCGGACGAACTCGCCGATGCGATCGGCGCCATTCCCACAAAGGTTTACGAAACGCAGGGCAATATGGTGATGCTACGGCTCGAAAGCGAAACGCAGGTTCGCGATATCTCGCCTGATTTTAACGCTTTACTCGGCATCGATTACGACGAATTTATCGTTACTGCTCCGGGGGACGACTGTGACTTCGCATCGAGAATGTTCGCTCCGCGGATCGGCATCAACGAGGATCCGGTCACGGGTGCTATACATTGCTCACTGATACCCTATTGGGCAGATCGATTGGGCAAGAACGAGATGTTCGCCCGACAGGTCTCGGAACGCGGCGGCGAACTCTTTTGCAAACTCGATGGTGAGCGAGTCAAGATCGGCGGCGAAGCGGTGCTGTATTTGAAGGGTGAGATCTACGTAGGTGCTGAAGATGAAAGAAGTATTGGGGCTTAAGGTGAGACTGGCAAATGCGGACGATTCCGCAGTGATCTCGGAAGTGCTTCGCGAGGCCTTTACGCCGTATCGTGAACACTATACGGCCGAGGCATTCAGCTATGTAACGCCAGCGCCGGACTTGATAGGCCCGCGGTTCGACGAGGGACCTATCTGGGCCGCCGAACTTGACGGTAATGTCGTTGGGACCGTTTCGCTGACGACCGAGCCGGAAGGACTCTACATGCGAAGCATGGCGGTGCGGCCGCAATTTCAAGGCATCGGCATTGGTCACAAACTGCTCGACGCTCTCGAGGAATACGCGTTAACGACCACGATCGCAAGGATATTTTTGTATACGACCTATTTCATTCCCGGAGCCGGCGAATTGTACGTCAAGCACGGCTACAAATGGGTCCGCGACACTTCGGCCGAAGAGTGGTACGGTACGCCGGGCCTCGAGATGGAAAAGTTTTTATAGGGACAAACACACGAAATGCTATTAGAAGTAAAAGACCTGCACGCCGCGATCGACGGCAAAGCAATATTAAAGGGCCTGAATCTACAGGTAAAGAAGGGCGAGGTTCACGCCATAATGGGGCCGAACGGTTCGGGCAAATCGACTTTGTCAAAGGTTTTGGCCGGCCATCCGAGCTATGAAGTGACATCGGGCGAGGTGCTTTTTGAAGGCAAAAACCTACTCGAACTCGATCCTGACGAACGTGCCCGCGAGGGCGTTTTTATGGCGTTCCAGTATCCGGTCGAGGTTCCGGGCGTGTCCAATTCGCAGTTTTTGCGGCTTGCGTATAACCAAAAAGCGATCCACCACGGCCTCGAAGAGCTCGATCCGCTCGAGTTCAACGATTATCTGAAAGAAAAAGCAAAGGTCGTCGAGATGGATCCGCAGTTTTTCAAGCGCAGCGTCAATGAGGGCTTTTCGGGCGGCGAGAAAAAGCGTAATGAGATCCTTCAGATGGCGGTGCTTGAACCTAAACTCGCGATCCTCGACGAGACCGATTCGGGCCTGGACATCGACGCTCTGCGGATCGTCGCCGAGGGCGTCAATACGCTCCGCAACAGCGAAAACGCGATCATTCTCGTCACGCACTACCAGCGGTTGCTTAATTACATCCAGCCCGATTTCGTACATGTCCTCGCGGACGGGAAGATCGTTAAGGAAGGCGGCAAGGAGCTTGCAATTGAGCTTGAAGCGAAAGGCTACGATTGGGTAAAGGCAGCAAATCATTGAGTTCTACGGCCAAAAGGTCCGCATCGGGCGGCAATGCGGTGCTGGTTGCGATCTTCGCGGCGGCACTGCTCGTCGTTTTTGTTGCGTTTCGCAGCGGCGACCTGCTCAAACTGCCGACGCTAGTCGGCAATCTCGGCGGCGGCCCGTTGTTTGGCGGCGAAGGGATATTGGCGTCGATAGTTGGCGCGTTGGTGTCGGGTTTGATCCTCGTTTCGTGGTTCGGAACGGGGACGTTTCTCTTTAGATATTTGAAAATTGAGCGCGGCGAAAATCACTCGCACGTGCTCGAATTGGTTCGCCACATCGCTGTCGGAGCGATCGTCACGTCACTTATTTGGTTCTTCCTCGGCCTCGCCGGACTGTATTCGCCGCTGGCCGCGATCATTGTCACGGTCGTCGGATTTGTCGAAGGCGGTCTGAGTTTTGCCCGTGTTCGAGAGGCAAAGACCGAGAGCCGTGTGCCTGAAAAGGCGACCGGTTTTGATAAGGCCTTATTGCTGCTCATTGCGGTTCCGGTCGCCCTCGCATTTATTGCGGCACTCGCGCCGCCGATCGCGAAAGACACTTTGCTCTATCATTTTGCTGTTCCCAAGGCGTTTATTGCGCAGCACAACAACGCATTTATCGAGGGCAATATTGCGAGTTATCTGGCTCTCGGCACCGAGATGCACGCCGTCTGGGCGATGCTGTTGGGCAATTTTGTCAGTATGCGTGCGGGCGAAGCGGCGGCCGGAGCGACGACGTTTTTGTTCTTCCCATTGCTGCTTGCGGCGGTCTTTGGATGGGCGAGGGAACTTGATATTTCACGGCGTTGGTCGCTGATCGCTGTTCTGATGGTCGCGGCCATTCCGACCGCATTTCACGTTGCTTCGAGCGCGTATATCGACTTGTCGCTCGCGCTGTATATCACGCTCGCGTGTTATTCGCTGACGCGTTGGTGGAAGACATTTGCGACGGGATCGCTTGTGATGGTGGCGATATTCATGGGCGGGGCGTTGGCGGTTAAGTTGACGACGGTTTTTGTTATTGCGGCATTTACTCTCATCATCTTGTTGCGTGCTCGTGACGCTAAGAACCCAGTCGCTATCGCTCCCGGTTCTGACAAAACAAGCGGTGTCGGCAAGATCGTGTTGGTGGGTTTCGCGGCGCTGATCTTGGCCGGTGTGATCGCGTCGCCGTGGTATCTGCGAAATTGGGCGGCGACAGGTTCGCCTGTTTTTCCGTTTTACATGAGCATCTGGCCGGGCACTGCGACCGGTTGGGACGTCGAGCGGTCGAATCTGTTTCAGGGCATGAACTCGCAATACGGCGGTGTGTCGGAGAGCAAGATAAATTTTTTGACCGCTCCGGCCCGCGTTTCGCTCGCGGCCCAACCTGAGGACGCAAACCTCTACGATGGTGTTCTCGGAGCGGCGTTTTTGATCGGCCTGCCGCTGCTGTTATGGGCGGTGTGGCGAAAGAAATTACCTGTTGAGATTGTGATCGCGATTGGTGTTGCAGGAATTGTCTATCTGTTCTGGCTGTTTTCGAGCCAGCAATTGAGATACCTGTTGCCGATCGTCCCGCTGCTTGCCATCGCCATCACCGCGGCGGCTGAATCGGTCAGCGAAGTCTCGATCAAGCGGGCGTGGATGTACTCGTTTACGGCGGCTTCGCTGCTCGGAGTCGTCACAACATTTGCATGGTTTTGCCAGAAAGCCCCGCTTCGTGTCGCTCTCGGCGGCGAGACCCGCGACCAGTTTCTGACGCGCAACATCGACTACTATCCGTATTACCAGACATTGAATACGGAAACGGCGAAAGATGCAAAAGTCTGGCTTATCAACCTGCGGCGTGACACGTACAACATTGATCGGCCGAGTTTTTCGGATTATTTATTCGAAGATTGGACGCTTAGAAGGATGTTATGGGAATCGCGAACTGTTTCGGAATTACGATCAAAAGCCGCCGCAATGGGCGTGCAATATGTCTTGACGCGGCACGATTTTATGTTCGACTACGATCGCACTTCGCTCGTCGATGACAAAAAGCCACGAGCCGAGAACGAAGCGAAGCTCAAGATCGCAAAAGAATTTATTTTAGATCCGGCGAACACCGTTCGTTCGGACAACAAGTTTAGTTTGATAAAGGTGTTTTAGACAATGATTTCAACAACAGCCGTAATGGATACAAAATTTACGGAACAATTTAGAGATTTTCTTAAAGGCGAGTCGGATCCGGCCCTGAGACAATTGCGGGAAGAGGCATTCGTTTCTTTTACCAAGTTAGGATTTCCTGCGCCGAAGGCCGAAGACTGGAAATACACCGATGTGCGTCTGATTGCGAATACCCCATGGTCAGTGTTTCCGACTGCTATCCTACCCGACGGTGCTTGCGCTCCCAACTTGGATAGCCTCAAAGGCTTCAACAGTGAACGTAATGGTTTCACAGCCCTGAATATGGCCTTTGCACAGTTTTTGGTTGTGGTAATTCCAAAAGATATGAGTTTCTCAGAACCGATCACGCTTGATTTGGAAGCAAGGAACGGAGCCATGTTTTGTCCTCACATTCTCGTCCTCGCCGAGGCCGGAAGTAAGGCGACGATCGTCGAATCGTATGCTTCGACGGCAAAAAGTTTTACGAACGCAGCGATCCAGATCATTGTCGAAGACAACGCAAACGTCACGCATTACCGCGTGCAGAAAGATGCTCCTGAGGCGTTCAACGTTGGTACCACCGAAGTCACGCTTGGTCGCGGCAGCCGATATGATTCGACCAATATCAATCTCGGAGCGGCTCTTTCGCGACACGACATTGACCTCAAGTTCACGGACGAAGGCGGCGAGGCGTTTGTTGACGGGTTGTATATGCTAAACGGCACACAGCACCACGACACGCATTCGATCATCGACCACACTGTGCCAAATTGTATTTCGCATCAGACCTACAAAGGCGTGCTGAACGACACTTCGCGAGGCGTCTTTAACGGCAAGGTTATGGTGCGTGAAAATGCTCACGGCACCGACGCACAGCAATCGAACAAAAACCTTCTACTGTCCGACACGGCCCGCGTTGACACCAAGCCGCAGCTCGAAATCTTCAACGACGATGTAAAATGCTCGCACGGAGCAACGGTCGGTCAGCTTGAGGAAGAAGAGCTGTTTTATTTGCTTACGCGCGGTTTGCCCGAAACTCTGGCCAAGAATCTGTTAACCTATGGGTTTGCAGAGGCGATAATTCGCAAGATCGGTATCGAATCGATCAAGGCAGAACTAGATGCGGCGGTGCTAAATCGTCTGAGCGTAAAATTGGAAGTATAAATTATGAGAATCAGAACACAGTTGATCATCGAAGACACAGTGCTCGCAAAAATAGACGAGATCGCCGGCGAGAAACACCGGCGGGCGATCATTATTGACACCGCGCTTCGCGAATACATCGCCCGCGAAGAGAAAAAGCCGAAAGCAGTAGTGGTGGACAAAGCCGCGGCGGCAAAGAAAGGTTAACGATGACGGCAGTAAAACCAACGATCATGTGGGATGTAGAAAAAGTTAGAAAAGATTTTCCGGTGCTGTCGCAGACGGTGAATGACAAGCCGCTCGTCTATCTCGACAACGGGGCCTCGTCGCAAGTGCCGCAGAGCGTGATCGACCGCACTTCGAAATACTTGAGCGAAGAGCATTCGAACATCCATCGCGGCGTGCATTATCTGTCGCAGCACGCGACGACGGCATATGAAGCGGCGCGTGAAAAGGTAAAACGCTTTATCAACGCCCGCGAAGCGAAAGAGTGCATTTTCGTTCGCGGTACGACCGAGGGCGTCAATCTGGTCGCGCATTCGTATGGTCGAAAGTTCATCGGCGAAGGCGACGAGATCCTCGTCAGCCAGATGGAGCATCATTCGAACATCATCCCGTGGCAGATGATCGCCGAGGAAATGGGAGCAAAGGTCGTCATGATCCCGATGAATGATCGCGGCGAACTGATCATCGACGAGTATGAAAACCTACTAAACGAACGGACGAAAATGGTTGCGGTCACGCACGTTTCGAATAGCCTCGGGACGGTAAACCCTGTCAAGGAAATGATCGCGACGGCGCACAAATTCGGCGTGCCGGTTTGTGTTGACGCCGCGCAGAGCGTGCCGCATTTTCCGGTCGATGTTCAGGATCTCGATGCGGATTTCTTTGTCTTTTCAGGTCACAAAATGTTCGGCCCGACCGGCAGCGGCGTGATGTACGGCAAACGCGAATGGCTCGACCAGATGCCGCCGTATCAGACCGGCGGCGGGATGATCCGCACGGTGACGTTCGAGAAAACGACGTTCGCACCGATCCCTGACAAATTCGAAGCCGGAACACCCGCCATCGCCGCC
The DNA here is from genome assembly GCA_964625555.1 of uncultured Chloracidobacterium sp. Taxonomy (GTDB): domain Bacteria; phylum Acidobacteriota; class Blastocatellia; order Pyrinomonadales; family Pyrinomonadaceae; genus OLB17. The sequence continues at coordinate 1,435 of CAZVDM010000074.1, read as the reverse complement.
GGCATCGGCCTCGGTGCAGCGATCGATTACATAAACGCCATCGATTTCGAAGCCGCCGCCGCATACGAACACGAACTACTTGAATACGCGACCGAGCGTCTCGGCGACATTCCCGAGGTCAAAATAATCGGCACCGCCGCCGAAAAAGCGTCGGTCCTCTCGTTCACTATCGAAGGCATCCACCCGCACGACATCGGCACCATCCTCGATCAACAAGGCATCGCCGTCCGTGCCGGCCACCACTGCGCCCAGCCGGTGATGGAATTTTTTGACGTCCCCGCAACCGCGAGAGCGAGCTTTGCGTTCTACAACACTCACGAAGAGGTTGATAAATTGGCGGATGCGGTGCAGAAAGTTATCGAGGTTTTTGCATAAGTTGGTTCCGGCAAATATTTGATCGAAATCCAAATGTTTGAGTTAAACTGAAGATATGAAAAAGCACGTTCCAGTTCAGGTTGGCGATTACAGTTTTACGATTCTTATCGAACCAAACGATCCTGATGGATATTTGGTTACATGCCCGGCCCTGCCGGGACTGGTTACACAAGGCGATACACTCGATGAGGCATTTGCTATGGCAAAGGATGCGATCGAGGGATATTTGACGAGCATGATAAAGAACGGCGAGGCGATACCGGCGGATAAGATGGCGTTTCCTGTGCGCGTAAGAATCGAGAATGAAAAAATTGCCGCGTGACCTCAAACCAAGCAGGGTGATCAAAGCTCTCGAACGAGATGGATTTGTTGTCGATCACGTAACCGGTAGTCACTATATTCTAAAGAAAGGGAATTTACGAACAAGTGTTCCGTACCACAAAGTCGTCAAGACCGGAACGCAGAGAGCGATATTGAACCAAATTGGCGTGACCGTCGAAGAATTCATCGATTTACTTTAGGTATTATAAATATCCGCCCAAAAAAGCCATGTTGATCCAAACCCTAAAAGACCTCTACGACCGCGATCTCAAAAGGCTCAGAATCGAGATCGAGAGCTATCGCAACGAGACGGCGATGTGGAAGATCAGCGGCGAGATTCCGAATTCCGGCGGCAATCTAGCGCTCCATCTCGTCGGCAATCTAAAATCGTTCATCGGCGCCCAGCTTGGCAGTTCTGGCTATGTTCGTGCACGCGATCTGGAATTCTCGAGCAAGAACACCCCGCGAGCGGAGCTGCTGCAAATGATCGACGAGACGATAGCCGACATTGCCGGAACACTCGACAAACTCACGCCCGAACAACTCGAACAAGAATATCCGATCGTCGTTTTCGCCGACCGCACCGAGCCGATGACGACGCTTTGGTTCCTCGTTCATCTGGCGACACATCTCAATTACCATTTGGGGCAGATCAATTATCACCGCCGCCTATTCGACGCGGAATGATCCGAATTGTGAGAAATGTCACATTATTCGGCTGAGACTTAGCAGATACTCG
>CAZVDM010000073.1:15081-16937 GCA_964625555.1 uncultured Chloracidobacterium sp. | reverse complement strand
TCGCCGCAATGCGTGCCAAAGCCGACCAAAACCCCGAAGTAAAACGCATCCTCCTAGCCACCGGCGACCTAATCCTAAAACCCGACCACCACGGCGAACCAAACCCACCACCCGAGTGGAAATACTACGACATCTGGATGCAAATCCGCTCCGAGTTGCAGACCGCGATGCAGAAGCCCGCACAGTAGTAAGGGCGTTCTTTCATGCTCAACGTAACTAACCGCAGATGACGCAGAAAACGCAGATAAGAGAGATCAAATAAATCTCTTTTCTATCCGCGCCATCGGCGTCATCTGCGGTTAATAAACCTCGACAATTAACAATCATTTAACACGCCTTTCACCCCGCTGTAACACGCCGGAAATATCCTCTTTCTTGCTAACGAGAATTTTAAAAACGACTACGACAACCGACGGGTTTTATAGCTAGAGCTGTAAACCTCCGTCGTATCTCAATTTCAATATGTTACGAGAAGGAGCCACGATGAAACCGAGAGTATTTGTACGATCGATCTCAACATTTCTATTTACCGCAATTTTATTTACAACCGGCGCGTTTGCCCAGGCCGATCAGGCTCGCGTTGCCGGTAATGTCATCGACGCCAACGGAGCCGTGATCGTCGGTGCGACCGTTACGATCACAAACGAGCAAACGGGCGAGACACGCACTGTCAACGCCGGTAGCGACGGATCGTTTCGCATCGTCGCTCTAAAGCCATCGACCTATACGATCGTCGCGACCGCCGAAAGTTTTGAGACCGTCACGCAAAAGGGCGTCGCACTGCTCGTCGGCCAGGAATCGCACGTCGATCTGATGCTGCCTGCGAAAGGCATGTCGATCAACGTCGATGTTGTATCCGGCGAGGACACGATCATCAACACCGCATCGGCGAGTATGAGCGCGAACGTCAATCCGCGTGAGGTCGAGGGCTTGCCGATCAATGGACGCCAGCTTTCGCAGCTCTATCTGCAGGCTCCGGGCGGCGTTAACAGCGGCACCGGCACCTTTGCCGACATCCGATTTTCCGGCCGAGCTAACCAGCAGAATGTCGTACGTTACGACGGCGTCGAAGGAACGGCGATCATCGACGCAAGTCCGGGCAATCTAAACGGCGAGCTTCCGTCGCCTTTCCGCCTCCAATCTTCGTTAGAGAACGTACAGGAATTTCGTGTTGACTCGTCGAACTTTCCTGCCGAATTCGGCACCGGAACGGGCGGCCAGGTCAGCGTTGTCACCAAGAGCGGCGGAAATAAATTTCACGGTTCGCTTTTCGAGTATCTCCGCCGTGATTCTCTCGATGCACGCAATTTTTTTGACAACATCACACCGGGGATAGAACAAAGCAAATTGTCTCTCGACCAGTTTGGCGGCAGTGTCGGCGGTCCGATCATCAAGGACAAGCTGCACTTCTTCTTCAGCTACGAACGCTATCGAGGACGCTTCGGTCTCAATTTTGTCGAGGCCGCTCCGAGTCTTGCACTTGCGAATCCGGGAGCTTTGATCCCGGGAACGGCAACACCCGTCAATCCGCTGATCCAGCCATACATCCGTGCGTTCCGCTCGGCCGATGCGGTTGTAATTCCCGGAGCGACGACGGCACCCGGATTTGAGATCCTGCAGCTGCAGGCTCTCGAAAAGACGGATGAAAAGGCCTACGCCGCACGTTTCGATTATCAGATAAATCAAAAACATAAAGCATATTTCCGATTCTTCCGCGACGAAGGCAAAGACATCGCTCCTGAGGGTGTTTCGGGCCGCGTCGTGACCATCGAGGCAGTACCGCAGAACGGCGTTCTCGGCTTGCAGTCGATAATTAGATCTGACGGCTCCCTGATCAACGAATTCAAGATCGGCTA
>CAZVDM010000073.1:7866-14981 GCA_964625555.1 uncultured Chloracidobacterium sp. | reverse complement strand
GATCAGGGCGGAACCGGATTTTTCAGCGGCGGACGCACGGTCATCCGCGGCGGTTTCGGGCTCTATTACGGCCCCGGTCAGACCGAGGATCAGATCCAGCCGATCGAGAGCGACCGTATCAGTTCGACGGTCACAAGCGGCTCGCTGCTCGCGTTCCCCGCGAACACGGCGGCGATCATCGCCAACTTTAACGCGAACCCAAACAACCGCAGCTATCAGCCGCGTGCGTATTCCAAGGACTATCAGATCCCTGAGCGGATCATGCAGTACACCGTGTCATGGCAGCAGCGTCTGCCGTATAACATCGTCTCGACGATCGCATTTGTCGGCAGCCAGGGCCGTAACCTTTTCCTGCGAAGCGTTGCCAACCAGATATTGCCGGGCCAGACAACGATCGCCGATGGAACCAACCTTCCGACCGGCGTAGGTGTCATCAATCGCACAAACGCTCTCGGCCAGGTGATTGCGGTCAATACGGTCCGGCAGTTCAGCATCGTTAGCGGAACGTCGTCGGTGCAGAATCCGTATGCTGAGGTCGATTACAAGACGAGCGGCGGCGACGACAGCTACAAGGCTCTGCAGATGTCATTCGTTCGCAGTTTTAACTCGGGGCTGACGATGAACGCCCAGTATACCTTCGGCAGCAGCCGCGGCCTCTCGAGCGGCTCGAACGAAGCCAGAACATCGGCGAATCTCGACAATTTCGAAGGCGACCGCGGCCGTAACAACTTCGACGTTCGCCATACATTTAACCTCAGTGCGTTATATGCACTGCCGGTTGGTAAGGGCAAACGGTTCGACTTTGGCGGTATCGGCAACGCGTTGCTCGGCGACTGGGAGATCGGCGGCATCCTGAATGCCCGCAGCGGTGTGCCGGTCGAGGTGCTCGTTGTTCGTCCTGACGTTGTCATCCAGTGCCGGATCGCGGCCGGATGTCCGAATGGTGCCGGCGGTTTCTTTGCCAACGGCTTTACGGCAAATCTGCCGACCGTTAGTGCCGCGGCTCCGCTGCCGGTCGGATTCATTGCGGTTTCAAACGTACCTGGAGGCGGCAACTCGCGAAATCTTCGCCGGCCGAATCTGATCTCAGGCGTCAACCCATACCTCGGCAACGACCGCAGCTTTATCAATCCGGCCGCGTTTACCATTCCGGACGCAGGAACATTCGGCAATTTCCCGAGGAACGAACTTTCGGGCCCGAGCTTCAAACAGCTCGACTTTATCGTTGCCAAACGGTTCCGGTTTAACGAGACGATGAATGTCGAATTTCGAACGGAGTTTTTCAATCTTCTGAACGAAACGAACTTCGCCAATCCGTCAACGACGCTGAACAACGCTCTGCCGACCATCAGCCTCGCCGGTGGCGTCTACACCGCCAGCTCGTCAAACGTCGTCCAGCCCGGACAGGCGTTCACGCAGAATGCGGCCGGTGCGACATTCGGCCTGTTGCGTTCGACTGTCGGAAGAACGGTTGGTTTGGGTTCGAACCGTCAGATCCAGTTCGCTTTCCGATTTAACTTCTAACAAGGGGACGTTCAAGGGGGACTTAGCGGCTGTCCGGAGACGAAAGTTTCCGGACAGCTTTTTTTAGCAGCCGACACACGGTTCGAGTTCAGTTGAAATAGAACGCCCTGAAAGGGCACGGCTGAAATATGCAATGACGATAGCAGCGGCGATCATACCGGCCGCGACAGCGAATGTGGTCTGCATACCGGCGGCAATAGCTTGCGGTTCGGCGGCAGCCAGATCGGTGGTCGCTGCTGATGCGGCGAAAATTGCTCCCATCGCGGAAGCTCCCGTAATTAGCCCGAGATTGCGTGATAGACTGAGCATACCTGATACAATGCCTCGCCGCTCGGCTGTGATGCCGGTCATGATGGCGGTGTTATTGGCCGCCTGAAAGAGCGCATAGCTTGCCGTGATCACGACTATCGGAGCAATGTATCCGACAACACCAAAACTCACGGGCATGATCGACAGTGCCAATGAGCCGGTCACAATTCCGGCGAGCCCGATAACTGTCATTCGCGGCGGGCCAAATCGGTCGACAATGCGGCCGGCCGGCACACCGGCGATCGCCGCGACAAGCGGCCCGGCCGATAAAGCGAGACCGACCAGAGCCGTTTCGACCCCGAGTCCCCGCGAGAGATAGAATGGCCCGACGACCAGCGTCGCCATCATCACGGCCGAAACGAGCGAGCTCATCGCAAGGCCGCCGCTCAACACCGGATCGCGAAACAACGCCAAACTTATCAGCGGCGAAGCCGATCTTGCCTGCGAGATTAGAAAAAGAACTGTTCCGATAACTGCACCCGCCAGCAAAGCAATATTGAGCGGCCCAAAGCTCCCGTGCCCCAGCGTCATCGCGAGAGCATACGCTGCAAGCGTCAGGCCGAGGAGCATTGTGCCCAAATGGTCGAAAGCAGGCCGACCCTTCTTCCGATCATAGAGATTAGCCGCAAGGAAACGTCGTGCTAGCAGAAAATTGAGTATTCCGAGCGGCACATTGACGAGGAATATCATCCGCCAGCCCAACGCGTTCATCAGAATGCCGCCGAGCGACGGCCCGAGCGTAGTACCGATCGCGGACATCGTCCCAAGCAGGCCCATCGCACTGCCGGTCCTTTCCTTCGGAACCGCCTCGCCCGCCAATGCCACCGTCAGTGCCATCATGATGGCGGCACCGATGCCTTGCAGAGCACGCCCGGCGATCAACAGCGGCAGCGTCGGGGCGATGCCGCACAGCAGCGATGCCGCGGTGAAAAGGCCGATCCCGTAAAGCAGCAGCTTTCGCCGGCCGACGATATCGCCGAGCCGGCCGACGCTGACGATCAGAGTTGTGATAGCGAGCAAATATGCGAGTACGATCCACTGAACCTGCTGAAACGACGATCCGAATGCCTGCATCAGCGTCGGCAGCCCGGCATTGGCAATGCTCGTATCCAGCGACGGCATCAGCATCGAAAGCGAAAGGCTCGCCAGAGCCCAACGTGCCGAAACCGATAGTTTTACCGTTCCCGTTCCGGTGTGATCTTGTTCTTTGGTATTTGTCTTCATCATAAATTCCACTATATCTGTTTAGTTAACATGGCGGAAGACGCACGAGTTGCACTATATGATTGCGTTTGACGCTATGTAAGGATATGATCGACGAATGGCTGATCCGGATCTCAACCTGCTTTACACGCTTGATGCGGTGCTTGCCGAGGGAAGTGTCGTCGGAGCGGCTCGGCGTCTGCGGCTCAGCCCGTCGGCGATGAGCCGTGCGTTGGCACGCCTTCGCGAGACGACCGGCGATCCGCTGCTCGTCAGGGCCGGCCGCGGCCTGGTCCCTACTCCGCGTGCGATCGAGCTCAGCAAAATTGTCGGACAGCTCGCACAGGACGCCAAGTCGGCATTGTGCCCGGCGGAGACGCCGGATCTCAGACAGCTCATCAGGACATTCACACTTAGAACAAGCGAGGGTTTTGTCGACAACTTCGGCCCCGATCTTATCACTCGAGTCGGTGACGAAGCTCCCGGCGTGCGGCTCTGCTTCGTGCAGAAGCCGGACAAAGAGAGCACGTCGCTTCGAGAAGCCGCGGTCGATCTCGAGACCGGCGTCGTGGGAAACAATACGGGTCCCGAGCTGCGGGTGCAGGCGTTGTTTCGCGACCGTCTGATCGGTGTTGTGCGGCCGGGACATCCGCTGATTAAGGGCAAGGTCACGCCGAAACGCTATGCCGCAGGCCGTCACATCAGCGTTTCTCGCCGCGGCATTGCCAAAGGGCCGGTCGACGAAAGATTGGAGCCGTTCGGACTCGAACGTGAGATAGCAACCATCGTCAGCGGCTTTGCCTCGGCGATCTCATTGGCCCGATCCTCCGATCTGATCGCCACCGTCCCCGAGCGCCACACCGGAAATCTCCGCAGCGGACTGCACAGTTTCGCTCTTCCGATCACGGTTCCCGAATTCACGGTTTCGCTGCTCTGGCACCCGCGACTCGACGCCGATCCCGCCCACCGCTGGCTCCGGGCCATCGTGATCGAGACCTGCACTGCCAGAAGTGAAAGCGGCCCGAAGTAACAATGCCGTTTACAGTTCAGACCCAAAACCGCAGCCCTGGTACGTCCCATTTGCCGGAAACGGCCCCGCAGCTCCGACGAAGATGATCAGATAGTGTCTTTATTTCGCCTCGAACGACACTGTGATAATGTGTGCCTGAGGGCAGCATTGTTTTGATTCGGCAGCGGGCCGACGGAGGATCCGGTGAAAAATATCCAAAACTGTAAAATATTGCTCGTTCTGTTCGCGATGATCGCGTGCGGACTATTTGCTTCCTCGTCGAACGGTTATTCGCTCGTTACAGACAGTAATTCTCAACGTCCGGTCGATGACTCGGTAATTGCTGCCGTTCAGGTTCCTCCGTTGTGGACGCGTGGCGGCGTTTTTGCCGGGAACGACGGTGTTGGGCAAGCTGGGCGGATGAGTGTCGACCTAGCTGGAAACATCGCCATCGTTTCAGGCCCGGCCTTCGGGCGGGATCTTGCGGTTACGTCCTATACTTCCGAAGGACTATTTCGTTGGACCCGAACGATCATTCCTTTGGCGGGCACATTCGTCGGGGACTGGATCGTTTCATCGCCAAATGGCGATATTACAGCTCTCGGAAGGTCGCTCACCTCAAGCGGGCTGACGAGTCACGTCACCGTCGTGCATTATTCGGCTGACGGAACATTTCAGTGGCGCGTCGATTCGACCGGAGCCATTCTGACTGTCGGGCGATTGCTCGTCGACGGCGGCGGAAATGTTTACTTCAGCTACAATTCGATACTTTATAAATATAGCCCGGCTGGCGTTTTGCTATGGTCGGCGAGTACGTCAGTGCGCGATGCCGCGGCATCGATAAGCCCAGACGGAACGGACGTAATCCTGGCTGGCGCGTTAGGCGGTAATTGGAGCGTGACCGCATTTGATACGGCCACAGGAACACGCCGTTGGCTGACGACCAGTGCCGAAGGCACTGCGGCGAGCGATCTGGCCGTAGACGTTGACCGCATATACGTCGCCGGCCAGGGAACGACCGGTGTCGGCACGCCGGCAATAACGCAGTGGCTAACCGTGATCGCATATGACCGAGCGACCGGAGCCAAGATCTGGCGTACCGATAAACGCCCTGCCGACAGTACGGGTGCGGCCGGGGGGCGGATCGCCCGAGCCCTCGATGGCAGTCTCGTCGTGACCGGCCATGCTACGCGCGGATTTTTAGATTGGTACACAGCGGCGTTAAATACGAACGGCACCGTTCGCTGGGAAGCGGTGCGTGACGGCGGGCTCAACACTGACGAGATCCCGAGCGGCATTATCGCGATGGCCAACGGCACGACCGTAGTGACCGGCCGAGGAGGCCCGGCGTTGCCCGGTGGCTTCTGGCCCGGCTATACCGTCGGTTATGGTCCGACCGGCGTTCTTTTGTGGGAAGGCCGTTCACAACAGGCCACGGTCTGGGCGTCCGCACTGCCGAACGGCGATGTCTGTGCGACGGGCGGGTATGATGCGTTGATCACTTGCTTCAGGCCGGGCGGCATCTTTACGCCTCTGGAACCGGTCGCGGTGATGACTGCGACGCCGTCATCGGGTACGTCGCCGCTGAACGTGACATTTAACGGGAGCGGATCGATAGCAGGCGGCAGCCCGATAGTGTCATGGGCGTGGAATTTCGGCGACGGCAGCAACGGTAGCGGAGTTCAGACGTCACACATCTATACGACACCCGGAACGTATATCGCGTCTCTCACGGTCACCGACATGCTCGGCGTTACGAGCTTTCCGGTAAACCGTTCGATCGTGGTAAATGCACCGACCGTCGAGGCGCCGTTTGGTCTGACGGCAGTTGGCCGCACGCCGACCTCTATCCGTCTGGCCTGGACGAACGGTGCATCCGTTCAATCAGAGGTTAGGATCGAACGATGCAGAGGCTCCAGTTGTACGGATTTCGCCGAGGTCGCCGTCGTCGCGGGAACCGCGACAGGTTACATAAATACCGGATTGACCCCGGGGACGTACAGATATCGGGTTAGGGCGTTCAATCCGCCGATATTCTCAGCGTATTCGAACATTGCGAAAGCAGCGACCGTCAAGAAAAATAATTGATCGGAATCTCGATCTCCCAGATCTGTCCGCTGCTTTTTGCGGAGTAGCTCGATCTCGAAATGTCGGTCCGTTGCCAATTCTGTCGCAAGGGGGCATCTTCACTGCGATCGCTCAAATCAGAACGGAGATCTTAATCGAATTCATCGGCAAATAGGGAAAAGTGGGGCAGTCGCTTTTGCAGCGCCCCCCCAAGAATGCTGCTGCTCGCGAACATATTCGAATACGAAGATCCAGAATTTGGTCGGAATCATCGGCATCGTCAAATTGACCGATCTCGTCGAACTCTCTGCAAACTAATCGAAACACCATTTTTCACAAATTTCGCAAAAAGCGCTGCTTGCAGCAGTTTTTTGTCGTAAAAAACAATTGTTGCAAACCCGTATTTCGTTGTCGCAAGGCCCTCTGTCAGTTGTTGCAACTCCCTATTTATATAGTCGCAAGGCGTGTCTGGATTGTCGCAAGTCCCATTTTTTTTGAGCTTTTGGGGGACGGGTTGAGCAAATTGTGGTACGTACCACAATTGAAACATGAGGTGGAAAATACACATTTGGTTTCCCCCCAAAAGTGTAGTGAAAGAGTATTACTTCACGACGGACGCAGTTTTTTCTTTCGGATCATACGGCGTCGCTTGATACCGCTTGACGGCGTCCTGGGCGTTGTCGTAATCGTCACCGAGCTTTTGGGCACGACTGTAGGCACCACTCGCTCGAGTGCGGTCGCCCTTGCCGTCGTAGGCGTTGCCCATTTTGATATTTGACCAAACGGCGAGCCATGCCGGATTGAGATTGCCGCTCAGGGCTGCCTTGAAATTATCTATAGCGAGGTCATAATTCCGTTGTTCCAAAAACAGAAGACCGAGGTGGTAGTAAATCCACGAATTCGATCGGTCGAGCTTCAGGGCCGCCTCAAACTGCTGCTGGGCCTCGACATAGTTACCGTCTTTAAATTGCTCGATGCCGCGTCGGGCGATCGACGAGACGCG
>CAZVDM010000073.1:3880-7766 GCA_964625555.1 uncultured Chloracidobacterium sp. | reverse complement strand
CTCAAACTCAGGCACACCGGTGCTTTCAACCCAACGAGCAAAGAAGTAACGCAGATCGCTGCCGTTTACCTTTGACGCCAGCTTTTCGAAATCGTCGATCGACGCGCTTTTGCCCCGGTATTCAGCCAGATAATTGCGGAGCAATTGGTCAAATTTGTCAGCGCCCATCGTATCGCGCAGCAGCTTGTAGACAAACGCCCCCTTGGCATACATGATGTACTGATACGCGACAGACTGGTCGTCGAGATTGGCAGGAACTCGAAGAAGTGACGCTGTCTGCTCAAAGGTCAGCGATTTCTCAAGCAGCTCTCGACGGATCGCATCGAGCTTGGCACCGTCGAGTTTGCTTTCTCGAAGCGAGAACGCACTATATTCGGCCAATCCTTGCGAAAGCCACGCGTCGTCAAACGATTTCAGGCCGACCGTGAGGCCCCACCATTGGTAGCCGGCCTCGCGTTCGAGGCGTTCGGTCGTGATGTCGCGGGCCTCTTCGAACTGGCGGCTGGCGATAAACAGCATCCCGAGCGATGAGTAGAAATCTAGGCTCTCGTCATCGATCTGAGCGACGACGAGGCGTTTGCCGCCGTCAGGCAAGCCGAAGCGTTTGGTGTATGCCGTCAGGGCGTTACCGAGCGTTTCGGCATAGCCGGGAACGCGGGCGTCGTTGCCGGGACGCGAGTAAAACTGCAATTCGTAGTCGCCGAACTTTAGCGTTTTGGCAACATATTTGCCGTACGCAAAATTTCCGACGAGAGCAGGTTTTGCCTGAACAAATCGGAATTTGTTGCCCGACGCCGCTATCGGCTGATCGCTATAGCCGACGAGTTGTAAGCCTTGCGGGAGAGTGATCGTTATGTCCGAGGTCGCTCGGTCGGCCGCGTAATCATGGAACGGGAACCAACGCGCCGCGTACATCAGATATCCTTGAGAGTCGCCAATGTAAGCGAGCCGTTTATTAAGCAGCGGGCCGCCGGCAGGCGTTTCGAGAATACCGCTGTATTTGAAACGAAGCACTACGGGCGTTCCCTTAACAACCGTATCACCGAGATCAATGCGGACGCTCGGCCCGATATCTGAAACGCCGGCCTGATCCTGAACGAACGTAATGCCGCTCTGCGGAGTAGCCGCCGGTTTCGGAGTAGCCTTAACTCCGGGTTTCGGGCTCGCGGCGATCTGTGTTATCGAGGAACCGAGCCTCACGATCGAGTCGATCTTGAGCGAGCCGTTCAGTTCGAACGAGATGCTGCGTGTATCTTCGAGCGGCGTAAACGCTACATCGACCGTCGCATTTATACGGCGTTCCGACGGGACGAGCGTCACATCCATGACGTAATTAGTCACGTCGAATGGCGTTCGCTTCACCTGCTGTGCAAAACCTGAGATCGATAATACGGCCAAGACTACGACCGCCAATTGTACGCTTCGGATGATCTTCTTCATTTCTCTCGCTCGAAAATTCGCTTAATATATCGTGCCTTCTTATGATGTTCGGCGCGTTAAATTCGTTTGCTTATCTGACGTATCTTGGATTGGACATGATCCACGGCATCCTCGAGAATGGCTCGCCGAGGTCGTCGCGATAGACCTCCACTCGATAAACGCCCGGGCCGTCCGCCGGCACATTAACGTCAGAAACGGCACTCTGCTCATTAAATACGGCGCCGTTCTTATAGATCACGACCTTTGACGGCAGCGGTGTGCGAACCTGCAATGACGCCGGGCCGGGAACAGATGCACCATCCGCACCAAAGGTTGAGTAGGTATCAAACCTGAATCCGCTCGTGTCGCCGAGAGCATCGATGCCGGTGAAAAAATAGTTATTCTGGATGGCGTAGAGGATCTTTTCGGTCGAAAGCTCAGACCCTTTGGCGAGAACCAAATGTACCCGTGCGATCGAGAACGAAAATTGATACGGATCCAGCTTGAGGCCGAACAGCTTGTGCCCGGCATCATCGCCAAACATATGAAAACCGATGTTCGAGTGTGCATCGGTACCCGCGAAAAGAGAGATAGGACGCTTCTGAGACACTTCGTCAAATCGAGCTAGATTTGCGTCAGGCCGCCTGAAATACTGTGCGAAAGTGAGCTCAGGATAAGCACGCCCGGACCAGATAACGTCAAACGGACCCGTAAATTTGTTTATCGCTTTGGCCGCCGTATTCAGGCTGAACACTTCGATCCCGTCGAATGCCGCATTCCACGAGTTGTATTTTTCGGGATAAGTGATCAAAGCCAATCGCTGTTCGGAATGGAGCTTTGTCAGCACGGCATCGGTCGATGACCGGCGAAGCCCGGCTGCATCACCGCTGCCCGGCAGCATCAGAAAACGGTCTGCATCTGCGGTGTCGATCTCATTTCCGCCGACGAACAGCGTTCGGCCGTATTTGCCGTTCAGCGTCAGTGCGGCGGTGTTATACTCATCCGACCAATGCTCGGTCATCAGGACAAAATCGAGCCCTGCCTGGTTCGCTCCGCTGACCAGTTCGTCAAAAGCGCCGGTGCTGTGGCCGCCAAGCGACGTGTGAGCATGTATTACGCCGACATATTCATCAAAATTATCGCCAGTTCGAACGACGCGGCCCTGCTCGGCGGTCGCTATCTTCGCGGCTATTTGCCCTAATTTCCAGCGGCGATAGATGAACGGAACCTGTATCGCCACGATGACGATCAACAGGAGGATCAGGATCTTCTTAACTTTCTTCAAATTTATGTTATGAAATCGACTGAGACGACGCCGGCTGAGATCTCGCGGCCGAGAGCCGCTACCTTTTGATGTTCGGGATGCACGGTATAACGGTCGAGTGCTTCGCGGTCGGCAAATGTCGATACGAGTCCGGTATTGAATGAGCGTTCAAGGTGCAAAATATCTTCGCCGACGCTAAGATCGACGATCTCCGGTATCACCCCGACAAGTGCCCGTAAACGTGCGCGATGATCTTCGCGGCTCACTATGTCGGTCTCGGGTTTGTATCTCCAGCAAACGATATGTGTCAGCATTGCTTTATTTTCTCATAAACCCGCACTAATTCTCACTTTCTGCGTGGTTTCGTTGAAACTGTTGCGAAAATATTTGCGAATAGTACAGTAAGCATATGTACGAGAATTTTGTAAAACCGATCGAAACACTTGCCGCGACGGTGCTTGATGGTGTTTCCGGATTGTTGAATTACGGCGGCGGCGAGCTTCGCGACGCGCCTTCGGATGGCCGCGTGAAGTTGCCCGACGACCTGTTCGCAAAGCCCGACGTTCAGACCGAATGGTGGTACTATACCGGCCATTGTAATAGCGAGCACGGTCGTGAATTTGGCTTTGAACTCGTCTTTTTTAAACGCCGTACCGACCTCGACCGCATCGGCGTCGTGCCGATGACCGTGCTCGCGAATCCGATGTACTTTGCCCATTTTGCCATCTCAGACCTGAGCGACAAGACGTTTCGATACGAGCACAAACGCAGTCTTAACATGCCGTTTGACGTGCCGGTCTCGATGAGCGAGACGGCGTGTGATGTACGTTTGGGTGACTGGACGCTCCGTGAAGTGGCGGGCAAACACATTCTGCATGCGACGCTGGAGGGCGGATTTGTGTTCGACGCTGTTCTCGACCAAGGCAAACCGCTGGTGCTGAACGGGGAAGGCGGCAGCGGTATAAGCGTCAAGAAGAACGGTGCCTCGAATCATTTTTCGTTCACGCGAATGCCGGTAAACGGACAGATCTCACGGGAAACGGGCATCGAGAAATTCAGCGGAACGGCGTGGATGGACCGCGAATTCGGCATCTGGGAACAGGGCTATTGGGACTGGTTCAGCATCCAGTTCGACGACGAGACGGAGTTGATGATCTATCAATTTCGCGACGAGACCGGCGATATGAACGGAGAGGCGACCGG
>CAZVDM010000073.1:1505-3780 GCA_964625555.1 uncultured Chloracidobacterium sp. | reverse complement strand
CGGCGGTTCGTATTCGATCTCGTCTCTCAATAACGCACCATTAGCGTGCGGTTCGATGATGTGACGGTGCCGCCATTTGGCGAACGGGCCGCTGACCTGAATGTCCTCGAACATTCGCGGCGGATCGTACTTGGTATGCTCGGCAACCCAACGCGCTGTGTAGAGCCCGAGGATCTTGGTGTCAACGATCGCTTGCGAACCGATGACCTTTATATCGGCTTTCTGAATGATCGTCGCGTCTTCCCACGGCGGCATTAATCGTTCAAATGCGTCCGGGAGTTCGTGGAATGCGAAGACCCGTTCAGGCCTTGCGTTGATCACACTTTCTTTTACAAATTTCATTATTCTCAACGATATCACACCTCGATATTGGTATTACCTTTTGAATCTGCGGCGGTAAACTGTTTTAATACCTCAAATCAATATGAGCGAAACAACAAGCGATCTCGGAGCGTTTTACAACGATCAGATCACGAAGGGAATGATCTGGAAAGTGATCGGTGCGTCGGCCGTCGGCACGATGATCGAATGGTACGATTTTTACATTTTTGGCAGCCTTGCCGGAATTATCGCACCGCTGTTTTATCCGCCGGGGAACGATACGTTTGCGTACATCGCATATCTCGCGACATTCGCGGTCGGGTTTGTCGTAAGGCCGTTCGGAGCCTTGTTTTTTGGACGTATTGGTGATCTGGTCGGACGGAAATATGCCTTTCTTGTAACGCTTTTGATCATGGGCGGAGCGACGGCAGTGATCGGATTTTTGCCGACGTATTCGCAGATCGGCATGGCGGCCCCGATCATTTTGCTGCTGATACGCGTTCTGCAAGGCCTCGCACTGGGCGGTGAATATGGCGGTGCGGCCGTCTATGTGGCCGAACATGTGCCGGATAATCGACGCGGGTTTTACACTTCGTTCATCCAGATCACAGCCACGCTCGGCCTGTTTCTATCGCTTGCGGTAATTTTGACCGTGCAAAACATGATGTCGCCCGAGCAATTTGCCGGAAAGGCGGACGGCATCAGCGGATGGCGGATACCATTTTTGATCTCGATATTTCTCGTGGGAGTTTCCCTCTATATTCGCCTCAGGATGAAGGAATCGCCGATTTTCGAGCAGGTAAAATCGTCCGGTATGACTTCGGCAAACCCTTTGATCGAGGCATTTACAAAATGGGACAATCTCAAGATCGTACTTATCTCTCTCTTCGGTGCAACCGCCGGACAAGGCGTGGTTTGGTACACAGGGCAATTTTACGCGTTGTTCTATCTGCAAAAGATATTGAATGTCGATGCGACCTCGGCGAATTACATTATTGCTGTCGCTCTGCTGCTCGGAATGCCGTTGTTTGTTGTGTTTGGAGCGTTGAGCGATCGAATCGGCCGTAAATGGATAATAATGGCCGGTCTACTGCTCGCGATGCTAACGTATCTGCCGATCTACCACGCCATGCAATCGTCCTCGGGGTCGAATATCGAAACCGCTTCGTCACAAACAAATCCGGCGACCGGCGAAAAGTCACTCACTCCGCTCACACGAAATGCCGAAGGTGCTTTAGTTCCGGCACCAAAGGTACTTGTTTATTCATCCTTCGGAAATCTGATCACTAACACGACTGCGTGGATACTGATCCTGCTTGTATTTATACAGGTCATTTGGGTGACGATGGTTTACGGGCCGATCGCCGCGTATCTGGTCGAGGCGTTTCCGGCGAAGATACGATATACGGCTCTTTCACTGCCGTATCATATCGGGAACGGAGTTTTTGGCGGCCTGCTGCCTCTGATCGGAGTTTCGATAATTGCGCAGACGGGCGACATTTATGCCGGGCTCTACTATCCAATGATAATAGCGGGAATCACGCTCGTGGTCGGAACCATATTCCTGAAGGAAACCCACGGGCATAAGATCTGGGCCGAAGTGGAAAAGGGCGATTTTTAGGGCTTTGATTCAACCCTTTTCGGCACCCACGCTTTTAGAAACGCGGTGAATTTTGCGAGATCGTAACCTTTTCCGGCTTCGAGCGGTGAGGTGTCTTGCGAATGGAGCAGTTTGCCATCGGCTTCGAGAACGTAGAGGTGCGGATAACCATTGATCGTCGGGTAGGCGGAGAGAAAGGCCGGATTTTCGTTTTCTTCGCTCATATTTACCTTGATCCAGACATAATTGTCGTTGCGCAGTTTATCTAGCTTCGGGTTTTGGTAAAAGAACTTGTCCATGTAAACGCACCAGCCGCACCATTCACCACCGATGTCGAGAATGATGCGTTTATTC
>CAZVDM010000073.1:0-1405 GCA_964625555.1 uncultured Chloracidobacterium sp. | reverse complement strand
CGATGTTTGCCGCGACTGCAATCAGTGTAATGAGCAGGAGTTTTTTCATACAATAGGGCTCATGCGTTGAGCCTTTCATTCAAAATATTCCAGACCTTTTTTAGATGCCGTTCTTCGACACGGATACTGCCCACCGATAAACGGAGCGTGTAATTTCCATTCAGCTTCGTGTGCGATAAATATGCTTCGCCTGAAGCGTTGATGTTGTTCATGATCTGCTCGTTCAGGGCGTTGAGATCATCGACGCCGGTCGGACAAGCTCGAAAACACACCAAGGCGAACGGCACCGGAGCGAGGAGTTCCCAGTTTTCGCTTTCTTCGACCCATGACGCAAAAAGCCGTGCCAGGCGGCAGTGTTCACGGAGACGTGCGATAAGGCCTTCGCGGCCGAAATAGCGGATGACGAACCAGAGTTTTAGGGCACGGAAACGGCGGCCGAGCTGGATGCCGTAGTCCATTCCGTTCTTTACGGTTTGCTCGTCGCTGGTCTTGAGGTATTCGGCGACGAGCGAAAATGCCTCTTTTAGCTCGCTCAGGTCTTTGCAGTAAAGCACCGACAGGTCGAACGGAGTGAACAGCCATTTGTGCGGATTGACAACGATCGAATCGGCGCGTTCCCAACCTTTGAAGAGCGGCTGCATCTCGGGCACGATCGCAGTTGAGCCTGCGTACGCCGTATCGACGTGGAGCCAGATGCCGTATTTTTCGCAGATATCGGCGATGGCATCGACCGGATCGATGCTTGAAGTCGAGGTCGTGCCGACGGTTGGGATAACGCAGATCGGCTTGCAGCCTGCCGCGATGTCCTGTTCTATTGCTTCGGCGAGTTTTTCGGGGATCATCTCGAACCGCTCGTTGCATTCGATCTTGCGGAGAGATCTCAGGCCTAGGCCGAGCGTTATCACGCCCTTGTCGATCGATGAATGGACGTGTTCGCTAGCATAGATACGCAGCAGCGGAACGTCGCCGCGGCCGCTCATTCCCTGTTCACGGATATGGAATCCGGCCTTTTCGCGGGCGGCGGCGATGGCGTGCATCGTCGAGACCGAGGCCGTGTCGTAAATAATGCCTTCGAAATGGCCAGGCAGGGCCATCATCTGACGCAGCCAGTCGAGGACCACATCTTCGAGTTCGGTCGACGCGGGCGATGTCCGCCATAACATCGCTTTCATATCGAACGCCGCCGTGAACATTTCGCCGAAAACACCGACGCTGCTGGTCGATGTCGAAAACAGGCCGTGAAAATTAGGATGGTTCCAGTGCGTGACAGCGGGCATTATCAGCTTGTCGACGTCGCCGAGGATATTGCCAAAATCTTCGCCCGTTTCCGGCGCCGATGCGGGAATGCTGTTTTTCAACCAATCAGGCTCGACTTGCGACAGCACCGGATATTTCTCCATTTCGT
>CAZVDM010000072.1:0-17227 GCA_964625555.1 uncultured Chloracidobacterium sp. | reverse complement strand
TTGACCTCGATCACGAATACGCGGTCGTCCTGGATCGCGAATTGAATATTCATCAGTCCCACGACCTTTAGGGCCTTTGCCAGGAGCCGTGTGTAATGCTGTATCGTCTCGAGATGTTCGGCGGCGATCTTTTGTGCAGGAAGAACGCTTGAAGAATCGCCGGAGTGAATTCCGGCTTCCTCGATGTGGCCCTGTATCCCTGCGATCACAACCGTATCAGCATCCGCCAAGGCATCGACGTCGATCTCGGCGGCTCGCTCAAGGAACTTGTCGATCAAGATCGGCTTTTCCGGCGAAGCATCGACCGCAGAACGCATATATTCATCCAATGATTCGTCATCATACACGATCGCCATCGCCCGACCGCCGAGCACAAAACTCGGTCGAACAACGATCGGATAACCTATTTGATTTGCAATAGTTTTGGCCTCGTCAGCTGAAGTAACACTCGAATTTTCCGGACACGGGATCTTAAGTTCCTCAAGCAACGCTCCAAAGCGCTTTCGGTCTTCGGCCAGATCGATCGAATCCGGCGATGTACCAATTATCGGAACACCTGCTGCGTGCAGACGATCTGCAAGATTAAGCGGTGTTTGCCCGCCAAACTGCACGATCACTCCGTCAGGCCGTTCGACATCTACGATGTTCATTACATCTTCAAATGTCAGGGGTTCAAAATATAAACGATCCGAGGTGTCATAATCAGTGGATACGGTCTCCGGATTGCAGTTGACCATTATCGTCTCAAAATCTGCATCGTGCAGAGCAAAGCTTGCGTGACAACAGCAGTAATCGAATTCAATTCCCTGTCCGATTCGATTGGGCCCGGAACCTAAGATCATTATTTTCTTGCGGTTAGATGGCCCCGCTTCACATTCTTGTTCATATGTTGAATAGAGGTAAGGCGTGAACGATTCGAATTCAGCTCCGCATGTGTCGACCCGTTTATAGACCGGAGCAATACCGTTCGATTTGCGATAGTCGCGAATCTCGTTCTCAGAGCTTCCGGTCAGATAAAACAAACGGCGGTCCGACAGTCCAAATTCCTTTGCTGCGCGAAGAGTGTCGAGCGATATCTCTGCCAACGGCTTCGAATCGATCTCGGCCTGCAATTCCATGACTTGAGACAACTGGTCGAGGAACCACGGATCGATCTTGCTGAGCCGATGGATCTCTTGGATCGACTTTCCATTTTGCAGAGCGTACGTGATGTAGGAAAAGCGCTGAGAGTTTGGGCGGGCCAATTTCCGCTCCAATTCCGCATCGCTAATATCATGTAGACGCAACGGTTTAACCGCTTCAAGTGAACGTAGACCTTTAAATAGACTCTCTTTGAAAGTGCGGCCGATCGCCATCACTTCGCCGACCGATTTCATCTGCGTTCCGAGCACGTCTTCGGCACCGGGAAATTTCTCGAAAGCCCACTTCGGTATCTTTGTGACAACGTAATCGATCGTAGGTTCAAAAGATGCCGGCGTTTTCTTAGTTATGTCATTCGGTATCTCGTCGAGAGTATAGCCGACCGCGAGTTTTGCGGCGATCTTTGCGATCGGAAATCCCGTTGCTTTTGAGGCTAGTGCCGACGACCTCGATACGCGGGGGTTCATTTCGATTATCCGCACCTCGCCGTTCATCGGATTTACGGCAAACTGAATGTTCGATCCACCCGTTTCGACACCGACCTTACGAATGCAGGCCTTCGACATATCACGCAGGTTCTGATATTCGCGGTCTGTCAGCGTTTGCGCAGGAGCGACCGTGATCGAGTCGCCGGTATGAACGCCCATCGGGTCGAAATTCTCGATCGAGCAGATGATGACAACGTTGTCATTGAGGTCTCGCATGACCTCTAGTTCGTACTCTTTCCAGCCGAGGATCGATTCTTCGACCAATATCTGCGAATTGGGCGATGCTGCCAGGCCGCCGCGAGCTATCTCTTCGAATTCTTCAGGGTTGTACGCGGTTCCGCCGCCGGTTCCCCCAAGTGTGAAGCTCGGACGGACGATCGCCGGATAACCGGTCGTTTCCACGATCTGGCGTGCTTCTTCCCACGTATGGGCAAATCCGCCCCGCGGGCTCTGGATGCCGATCTCGTCCATCGCGGCCTTGAACAGTTCGCGGTCCTCGCCAACCTTAATAGCGTTGATGTTGGCACCGATCAATTTCACGCAGAATTTGTCGAGGATGCCCTGTTCGTGGAGTTCCACGGAAAGATTCAGCCCCGTTTGTCCGCCAACTGTTGGTAAGAGAGCATCCGGGCGTTCTTTTTCGATGATCGCGGTGACGGTTTCGAGCGTTAGAGGCTCGATATACGTGGAATCGGCGATTTCCGGATCGGTCATGATCGTCGCCGGATTTGAATTGACCAGCACGACCTCAAAGCACTCTTGTTTGAGAGCACGACAGGCCTGCGTTCCGGAATAATCAAATTCACAGCCCTGGCCTATTACGATCGGACCTGAGCCGATGATGAGTATTTTGTGGATATCGTTGCGTCTTGGCATTGTCTACACTCTTGATTATACGCAAAAAGACGCGGCTCATCGAACCGCGCCTTTCACTTTCGACAATTTTGCGATCGTCAAACCGTTACAGTCGTGCCGTCAAATTTGGTAACGCTGAATCCGCTGAACGGTTCGTTGTAGCATCGCTTCTGATCCCTGAGTACGCTGATCGCCAAAGCTTCACCAAGTTTGAGCGATTCCACTGCATCCGAACGCCAGTGCACCCCAGCAATGTTTCGGCCATACGCGATGTTTGAGGCGATCTTATTGAGCTCGCCGCCTACTGTGAGCGTATCGCCCACATAGGGAGCGAGAGAGGTCCCGTCGGCTGTCGGTACGACGGGTGTCGGAATGACAAAGGACTCGTTGAACCATGCCTTTAGTATCGTTACACACGCCCCGGCAACTGTTGCATGGCCCGCACCATACGCCGGATGTGTGGGTGAACCTTCAGGAAATGCCATTGGCAACAGTGCGTTCCCGGCCGGCATGTAGCCGCCGAGTCGCGAGGCAGTGTTCAAGGAGGTCAGGATCTCGGGATGAATCGGATATGCCGCACCATGGTAGGCCTTCCGATCGACGCGAGCCGCGAAAACCTCGGGCCTGAGCCGCCGGTGAACGACCCATTTCTGATTCCAGACAACTTTGAGTGCCCGCGTCGAGACCTCGCAAAGAAGTGTCGCTATGTGCGGCCCACCAAATGTGCCGAATCCGTCCTGCGTGACCGAACTTGCGTACGGGTTTCCGGAATCGAATGGCACGCCCATTCCTGCAATAACCAGAAACGCCTGGAAATAGCCCTGAAAAAGCACGTCAATGTGTACCCATTGGCCCAGGTCTCGGCCATTTCGCATATATCTGAGCGTAGGATCGAAGACGTCTCCGGTCGCCGGCGCAGCACCATTTTGGATGGCAAGCCAGGTCGCAAAATCCGTCATGTAGTTTACATTCGGAACGGTCGTTCTGGTGCGCTGATTGATCTCATTCGCTCCAAAATTGCAAGCCTTGTACCAAAACTGTGACATCAACGGTCCTAAACTGTCGCCTGCGGTATTCCCTCTGAACAAAAGCTGAGGCGTCACCTGCCCGCTGCCGTTCTTTGGCCCTTTGAAGTCCGCTCCAAACGCGGTTAGATCTGCCGCGGCTGCCTGAGCGACCGCATTTCCCGGATAGTCCGTAAACGGTACGTCGCGAAGCAACGCCATCCAGTAATTTTCGGCGATCTCAGCTGCGATCTCCTTGCTCGCAAATGCCGGCGCCGGAGGCTGCACAAAGGTAAAAGCATCAGCACCTTCAGAATCAAACGCATAGCCGGCTTGTGGATTGGTCAATTTACGCACGCCGCCGAGCGGTATCTGCTCGAACATCGCCGGATCACCGGTCCTCAGCGCATCTAACATCAGAAAATAAGCAGAGGCTACGACTTCACCATTCGCTTGGTGCGGAAGGCCCTTTGAATAACACGCTATCCTGTTCTGATACAGTTCCTCGTCCCCGTTGTTAGGTCGACTAAAGAGCGGTCCGACTTGCTGGAAATTGTCAGTGGCGGCCGAAACGCGATTTTGATAACTGGCAAGTGCTCGCTGGCTATAAAAAGTATTGCCGATTCCGCGCCTCTGAGCCTGTACTGTCGAATGGTCGTCTACAAATGGTGCAGCGGCCCCAACTGCGGCCGCACCGATCGCCGCAGTACCGAGATCACCAAAGAATTTCCGGCGGCTAACGCCCGCGATTTCAGAGCTTGCGTCCTTATCCGTTGGCTTTCTTTTGTCATTCATAATGCCTCGCTGCTTAGTGGAACATAGAAAAGTTGGCAGGAAAATTATTACCTTACAGTGCGGGTGCTGTAACTAATTGAGACGGCCTCGTCGAAATATCTTTTGATAATTTCTGGCAATGATAATATCACCGAATCGTTAAATGGCAAGGTCCGTTCTGCCTCATTTTGTACGCGGCAATTGGAACGGCTCACCGCGAAGATTCGAACCCGAATATCGCATCGGCGTCACGAAAGTCGCAACGGTCCCGGAATCAAAAAAAATGCGGCCCCGCGGCCGCATTTATTACAGTCAATAGCTCAAACGATCAGTACGGAAACTTCGGGACATTCACCTTTGGCACCTTTGGGATGTTTGGCACCACGGTCGGCAACCCAACATTCCCTAATCCGGGCATCGGGATCTTTCCGTTAAAAACGTCGTTAAGCATTCCGGCCAATGCAGGATCGAGCTTCTTCAGCCTGTCATTGATCTTCTTGGCTTCCTTTTTATTGCCGCTTGCATTATACGCTTCGCCGAGCCTGAATAAGCCAAATACGTTATTTCCGTCGAGATCGGTCACCTGCTTAAAGATCGCGACCGCATTGGTCAGATCATTGAGCCCGCGATATCCCAAACCGAGCTGATTAAGTGCGATCGTCCAGCCTTTGCGAAGCCCGACTGCCGTATTCAGCACGCTGACCGCCAACTGATATTCTCCGAGCCCGTTATGTGTCGAACCGAGATTCAAATAAGCGGCGTCGAGTTTCGGATCTTGTTCGACGGCCTTCTGCAAAAAGCTCTTGCCCAATGCATAATCCGCCTTCGCACCTGCTTCATTCTTGCTTGCGGCCTTAGCGTTACCCGAATTGTAATAAGCCCATCCGACGTTGGAGTTGTCTATAGCGGTCGGGCTCAATTCGCGGGCGGTCTGCAGCCGTGCGGCCGCTTTGTCCCACTCGTTCGTTTTGCCAAGGCAAAAGCCCCATTCGCTGTAGAGGTCAGCCGTCTTGATGCCGTTCGATGCGACGGCGTATTCGGCATTTGCCTCAGGATACCGCTCAAGCTGACGATAAGTACTTGCCAGATTTGCGTGGGCCTGATAATTCTTCGGATCGGCCTTAACTGCATTTTCGTAGAATATCGCGGCATTTTTATAATCGCCGGCGTTGTAATACGCTACGCCGAGATCGAATGATGCCGGAGCATATCCAGGTTCGATCTCCAGTGCCTTTTTGTAAGCAGCTATCGATTTGTCGTTCTGCTCAAGCCGGCCGTAAGCCTGACCCCGATAATAATTTGCGGCAGTGTTGCGGTTATCAATTTCGAGTACGCGGTCAAACGCTGCGATCGCCTGCTGGTTCTCGTTCTTCTTAAAGAGGATCAGGCCTTTCAATGTTCGGGTATCGACCGAATCAGAGCCTCCGGCCACGCTTTTATTGAGAGCCGTTTCTGCCTTGGCAATTTCACCGTTCTCGATATAAGCGAGCCCAAGCGTCGTCTGTAAGGCAGCAAGCTCCGGATTGATCGCGATCGCCTTTTCATAATTCGCAACGGCTTTGTCCTTCTGTCCTGCCGAATCATAAACCGCCCCGAGCTTGGCAAACGCCACGTCATTCGATTTGTCGTACTTGATCGCTTCTTCGAAGAACGGGATCGCGGCGGCGTTATTTGTATCGCCAGCAACGGTAATTCCCTTTTCAGTCAAAGCATCGCTGAGGCCATTCATCGCCCGAGTGTTCTTTGGATTCTGGACCAATGCAGCCCGGAAACTCGTGATCGCCTCGTCGTTCTGTTCTGCATCCAGCGATTTTTCGCCCTTGGCTGTCAGTGTGTTCGAAAGCTGCAGCTTCTTGTTTGCGGCTGCGATGATGGCCTTTTTCCGCGCCAAAGCCGCAGCGGCCTTTCGCTTTTTAGCGGCGGCAGCGATCTGAGCATTTGTCCGCCCTGCTCGCGCTTTCGCGGCACCGCCGGCTCCCTCGCCGGAGGATGCATATCCGATACCCATCTTCGCCTGAGGCTGCTTTCTGGAACCGCGAAAGACGAATGCGCTGCCTCCGCTGGAGATACCCTCAGAAGCGATCATGTCTTGCCCATGTACAGGCGTCGCGGCCGGTAAAAGCGAAAAGATCAATGTGAAAGAAACGAAGAATGTGAGGAATGTATTTGCACGTCTCATAATTGGACCTCGAATTTTAATATAGAATTATACCTTAGAATTGACGGAAAGGAACCCTTTTTTTGCTTAAGGATCAGAACCCGACGAAGACCGGTTCCGGCCGGAGTTCGATTCCGAATTTGTCTCTGACGGCGGCCTGGATCTTATCCTTGAGTGCCAAGATCTCCGCACTGGATGCATCCTTACGGTTGATGATCGCCAATGTGTGTTTTGAGGAAATTCCGGCATTTCCGAGGGCAAAACCCTTTGAGAACCCTGCCGTTTCGATCAGCCATGCGGCCGGGACCTTAACAGATCGCTCGCCGTACGCGAAACTCGGCGCCGCCGGAAAAGTCGAACGGATCGCCTCATACATTTCGAGCGGAACTATCGGATTCTTGAAGAATGAACCCGCGCTACGCGAATCGGGATCATCCGGATCGATCACCATTGATTTCGATCGCCGTATCGCTAGAACTGCATCGCGCACCTCGCTCAAGATTGGCTTTCCTCCGGCAAAATGTTCTCGCAGGTCTTTATATTCGATCTTTGGTTCGCCATTCCTTTTGAGCTCAAATGTCACGCCAAAAACGATATAACGGCCGAATTTGTCGGAATTGAAAATGCTCTTGCGATACGAGAATCCACACGCCTTGTTGTCAAGATCGACAATCTTCATCGTTTGCCGGTCCAAACATTTGACCGAAAATATCGATTGCGAAACCTCCTGCCCATAGGCACCGACATTCTGTACCGGAGTGCCGCCGACAGATCCCGGTATACCGCTGAGGCATTCGATACCGGCCAGGCCTCTGCTAACACAATATTCAACAAACCGGTCCCAATCCTCGCCCGCCTGAACCGTTAGGAGCACTCGATCTTGCTCCTCTTCGCTTTCAATTCCCTGCATGGCTATCTGCAGAACCAACCCGTCGAACCCGTTATCGGAGATCAGGACGTTACTACCGCCGCCAAGCACAAACACCTCAAGTCCGCGGTCAGCCGCAAAACGCAGTGCGTTGACAACGTCCCTTTCCATTGTTGCTTTCACAAAGAAACGCGCCCTGCCGCCGATCTTCATCGTCGTGTAAGGCGCGAGGCGGATGTTTTCCTGGATGTCGAGATCGGTCACAAATATCGCTCTATTTCCGAACAGCACCGTTGGAAATTAGATCAAGTTGTGCGGCGAGGTCCGAGCGACCGAGTTTTACGAGTCTCTCATACGCCTTCTTGGCATTGGGGGTATTCCCGTTTCGATATTCGGTCTCTCCAAGGTTGTAATAAGCGGCGGCGAAGTTGTTATCTCGATCGACCGCCTTCTTAAAGTAGTTTATTGCTTCGTTATAGTTCTTTTGCTGACGATATGCGATGCCGAGTTCATTAAGGGCAAACACCCATTTCGGTTGTTTGTTGACCACTTTCGTCAGCACCGAAACCGCACCCTGATAATCGCCCATATCGGTCAGCGCCATGCCAAGATTGAGCCATGGACCTTCGATATATGCAGGGTTCGCAGCGACCGCTTTTTCCAGCATCGCTTTTGCGAGTGCAAGTTTTGTTTGCTTATCAGATTCGCGTTTTTCGTATCCGTCGACGCGTGCTGCATTGTAATAAGCCCAACCGAGATTGGCAAAATCAGCCGTGTTTCCGCTGCCGTATTCAACAGACTTTTCGAGCGCCCTGATTGCTTGCGGCCATGCACAGGGCTTAGCCTGCCGCATGTTTATCTGACATTGCTGCCCGATCACGTAACCGATCTTGCTGTAGATATCTGCCGCCTCATTCTTGTCAAAATTCGGATCTCGCGTGATAAATGTCGCAGCCAGATTGTAACTGCCGGCTGCTCCGTTAAAGTCGCTCGACATTCGCTGCGCGTCGCCAAGTCCGACCAGAACTTCGACATTGTCGTTCTTGACACGTTTTGCCTGGCTGTATGCCTTAACGGCCTCCGGGTAATTCTTGGTCGCATAATATGCGTCGCCCAGACTGACCCACGCCTCAAAAAACGTCGGCTTAAGAGCGACCGCTTGTTTGAATTCCGCAATCGCTTCGGCCTCGCGGTCCAATCTGACCAGAGTTTCGCCTATCTGGAAATATGGATCAGCGTTTGTCGGGTCGATCGCCTTCGCACGGTTGAAAGCCGCAAGTGCCTCGGGCTTCCGATTTTGCGACATTCTGATCGAGCCTAAAAACAGCTGCGTTTCAGCCGTCTCGGTCGAATTCGTCAACGCCCGCGTCAACATGTCGTCTGCCTTGGCGATCTCGCCGGCCTGGAAATACAGAATACCAAGCGGGACGAATATCTCGGTCAACTTGGGATTGCTCGCCAGGGCGGATTCAAAATTCTTAATTGCTTCCTTCGACTGATCAAGCTCGGTGTAAACCTCGCCGAGACCGAAGTATGCCGCCGAGTTCTTTGGGTCGATCTTTACCGCTTCGAGGAAATACGCCTTTGCCGTCGAAGCCTTATCCGAGACCAAAAGCTCGCTACCCTTTGCCGCAAGTGCTTCGCTCAGGCCCTGTTTCGCCTTTATGTTCTTGTCATCGAGCTCGACAGACTCGCGGAAAAACTTGAGCGAATTTTCAAGGTCATTTTTGTCGATATAATATTCGCCAACACCTGCGAACAATACAGAGGCCTTGGCCGGCGCCATCGTCTTGATGTTCGTTGGCATCTTGTTCGGATCGACCACCGCAGCTCGAACGCGAACAGGCGTTGTTCTATTGATAGTGTCGAACTGCTTTTTGATCTTTTTCGCAGTTTCCAATCTCTGAGCCTTGGATCGTGTCGTCTTGGCCGTCGAGAATTTGCGAGACGATCGTCCTGTGCTTCTCAGAACAAAAACGCTCGAACCTCCGGTAATATCGCTTATCGGCACAAGATCAGGACCTTGAGCCATCACCGGCGAAAATGAAAACAGGACGATTGTAATCAGGGAAAATGAGATGAACGATCGTAGTGCCGACACTTTTTTGGACATTTTTTCCTCGCTTTCTTTGCGTCAATACTGCCGCATCCGGGCATAACAGAACATTCTGTTCGATGCCCGAACGATAATATGACGTTTACCGTTGAAAATTTTGCGTTTCGATCCGCTCCCGCCTCGCGCCGAAATGTTAACACGGATGAGCATCGATTTCACTAAGGAAATGGCGTGGTCACTGACTTACATTCGAACCCCGCGCCTTGATAAGTGTCCGACGGATGAATCCGAACGGGAAACGCGTCGAGAAGCGGCGGTAATTATCGTTGTATTGGAGCGATGCGAGAAAACTCTGATGATTATCAACAAGACGCTCCAGTATGCGTTCATTCTTATGCATCGGGAAATCCCCGATCTCGATCACGAAAGCATAATTAGGCAGCGAATACGCACGAAACTTTCGACCGTTTTCCTCGAGATGATCTATCGAAGCCGCGATACCGTTGTAGGTTATCTGGGCGTCGTGAAACATGATCGCTCCATTTTCAGCCAAGACGTCGAGACAAAATCGGAAATCGCGAACGACAGCTTCGTCGGTATGTTCGCCGTCGATGAAAGCCAGATCGATCTTGTCCGTCACGTCCGATGGTTTGATCGCGATCGTGTCACCGTCGATCGTTGTCACCTTATCGGTCGGGCCAACTTCCTTGAGAAGCTCCAGCATTCTTTTGGTCGAGTTGTTTTGATAGACCCAGTCGTAACCGCGGGCATCAGGCTGCGATTCGGGGCGTTTGTCGATCGAATAAACCCGGGCACATCTGTCGTCGAGCAAATAGGGCTGAATGCTGCCGCCTAAATATGAACCGATCTCAAGATAATTAAAACCACTTTTCAATTCACGAACGGCAAGTTCGCACGCGAGCAATGTCTGCTTGTCGGCGTCAGTGGTCTGGCTCGGTATCTTCTCAAAAAGGCCCATATCAAGGGCCGCGATCCGCTGATCAAAATCACTCATAAATGTAACAATTGCAACCGAAATAATAGCATAACCCGATTCCCATGTCAGAATCGATTGCGTAAGCGGATCGCCCAAGCGGACGAATTGAAAACGAAAGAGCGAGACGCCGAGCCGCAGGGAATCAAATCCCTGCGTCCCCGCGTCCCGCCCTCTCAGTGTCGTTCAGCTAGCTACTGCAAAAACGCATTCTGCGTCGGTGTATCGGTCGCGATGCCGAACCTGAATCCGGTAAAGCCCGACGTAGTTCGAAGCAGATACCAGATGCCGTCGCTCGGTCTGAATACAGCGATGTCGGCCTTGCCGTCGCCATCGAAATCGGCCGGGACAGGTTTATCTCCGTTCAGGCCGAACGGTCCGATCGTCGATGTCTGCGTGGCACTGTTGTAGATGTACCAAACTCCAGTCGATGGGCGATAGACCGCGAAATCGGTCTTGCCGTCGCCGTCGTAATCAGCCGGAGCCGGAATGTCGGTCGAGATGCCCCAACGTGTGGCACGCTGGACGTTGTCAAAACTGCTCCACCACCACCAATTTCCGTCCGAAGGACGATAGACCGCCACATCCGATCTGCCGTCACCGTCAAAGTCGCCGATCACAGGTTTGTCGCCGGCGAGTCCGAACGTCCTGTTCGATTGAACCCCGTTCGCACTGCTCGCCCTCAGCCATTGATTGGTCGAAGGCCGGAATACGACATAATCCGCACGTCCGTCGCCGTCAAAATCGGACGGCAGAGGAATATCGCCTGCCGTTCCAAACGGGAAATTGATCTGCTGACCGTTGACGCTGCTCAACGACCACCAATTGCCGTTCGACGGACGGAATATCGCCACATCGGTCTTGCCGTCACCGTCAAAATCAGCCGGAACCGGCACGTCACCGGCAATCGCAAATGTCGTCTGCGTCACGCCAAAATCGGTGCTTCGCAGGATGTACCACTGATTCGTCGACGCCCGGAATACTGATACATCCGCCTTGCCGTCACCGTCGTAATCAAACAACGTCCGTGCCGGCGTCAAGGTATTCAGCAAACGCCCCGCTCCAACCGCCGATGAACCGTTTATCTTGGCGAAATCGCCGCCGACCAATATCTTGTTGTCGGCCTGCATACTGATGTCAAAGACCTGAGCGGTCGTATTTGCCACAAAGGTCGTATCAAGCGAACCGTTCGAGTTTAAACGGGCCAAATTGTTCCTTGCCGTTCCGCCAACGTCGGCAAATATACCGCCGACAAGTATTTTTCCGTCGGCCTGGATCTCGACGGAGGTAACCTGTCCGTTGACCAACGGGCTATTCACCGATTGTGCGAATCCGGTGTCGATCGTTCCGTTCGTGTTGAAGCGTCCAATAAATTTCTGTAGGTTACTGCCGTTTATCGACGTAAAATAGCCGCCGATCACGAGCTTGCCGTTCGTCTGCACCTTGCAGGCGAAAACGCCTGCGTTCGCGCCGCCAAGCGGGTTAAAAACCGTGTTCAACGTTCCGTCGGCATTGAATTTTGCAACTCGGCCTCGGAAAATTACGCCAACCTGCGTAAAGTCGCCGCAGGTGAAAAAACTGCCGTCCGACAACAATTGGATCTTGTTGATAGCGCCGTTCGGTTGGTTCGCCAAGACGGTCGAATCGAACGAACCATTTGCGTTAAGCCGCACGAGATATTGATTCTGGCCCAGGAATCCTGCGATCAGGAACTGGCCGCTCGGTGTTATAGCGATGTCATAGACAATGGATGCGGACTGACTTAGCGGAAACACAAAGCTCGTGTCCTGTGTACCGTCCGTATTCAGACGCTTCATTCCAAAAAGACCGTAAAATCCAACGACGACCTTCCCGTCATTCTGTAATGCCAACGATTCGATCCTCAGATTTCCCGAATTATTAAAATACGGGACAAACGTCGTATCAAGACTGCCGTTCGCGTTTAACCGCGCCAACGAGACACGTGTCACGCCGAGAACCGTGCGAAATTCGCCTGCGATATAGATCTTGCCGTCCGGAGCCTGGACGATCTTGCGTACTCGCTCGTTCCGGCCGATCTTGCCGGAGAAGCCCGAGTCGATCGACCCGTCAACGTTCAATCGAGTGACCGAATCATTTACCGTCGCCGTCTGATCGCCTGAGATCACGAGCCGCCCGTCACCTAAATATTCGAGATCTCTGATGACCGTGTTCGCATTCGGCGGTGTGTAGGTAAACGACGTATCCAGAGATCCATCCACGTTCAATTTGGCGATCTTATTCCGAGCGATGCCATTGAATTGAGTGAATGTACCGCCGACGAACATCGTGCCCTGCGACGTCAGGATCACATCATTGATATTTCCGCCAACGGCACCGATCCCATTTTGATTGAATGTCAGATCGAGCGAAGCGTCGCTGTTGATGAGCGCCAGACGGCCCTGTGCAAAGCCGTTCACCTGCTGAAACGAGCCGGCGATCAAGAGTTTGTTGTCGGGACGCAAGACCATCCGGGTCACTCCGCCCGCGATCACCGACGGATATGAGGCATCTGTTGAACCGTCCGCATTTTGTCTCTGGATGTTCAGATCACATACGATCACCTTGCCGTCCGGCTGTACCACGAGGTCGCGCAGCGTTCCGCCAAAATTGATCATCCGGAATGCAGGATTGAAATTACCGTTAGTATCAAATTTGGCGACCTGGCTGGTCGAGACCGACTGATTGCTCACGTTGAAACTGCCGCCGATCACGAAAGTATCATCCGGCAGCACTATGATCCGTCGGATCTCATCGTTCGGAAAGAACTGCACCGACATATCAACGAACGACGTGTCGATAGAACCGTCCGAATTCAAACGGATGAGCGATTCGTAACTCGAGCCAAGGACCGTGAATCTGCCGCCGACCAGGATCTTTCCGTTCGACTGCAGAGCGATCGTCCTGATCGTTCCGCCGAGGCTATTCGGCGTCGTTGACTGGTCGTAGAACTCCGGCGGATCGAATGAGGCGTCGAGTGTTCCGTCATTGTTCAAACGCGCCAAGCCAAAGCGTGCAAGTCCGCCTGCGACCGTAAAATTTCCGCCAACGATATATTTACCGTCCGGCTGCGCGACCGTAACGGCGATACCGGAATTCAACAAACTAAAAGCTGCCGTGCTGAACGTCGGATCGACGTCGCCGGAGGCGGCACGAGCCTCGATCTTAAAAATGGTACAGACGATCACCGACATAGAAACGGCAATTAAAAGTCTCCGCAAATTGTCAGCGATCTTCTTGATCGTGGGTGTGTAGTTCATACCAATCCTCCAAAAACTACGGGCAGGCGAACGAAATAGATTTTCACTTAATTATACTCCAAAGCCACCTGCAGGCAAGCGTTTTGCTGAACCCGAACAGTGCATTGCCTATTGGATCAAGCCAAGACCCGGCACAGTTTTTGTCACATGTATAAAATGCTTCCCTTTATATGAGAGCCTTGTCTTTTGATCTTGCGTTGTATCGGATCTTTGAATGATCAGGTTTTTCGATAATTCACGGGTATTCTAACGACAACGTGTGACTTGACATGTCCTGCGGTTTTGAGAGTGAAAGGCGGATCGGCAGTTTCCGCCACCTATTCCGCCGAGTCCGTAAAGGGCTGAAATAGTCGATTCAGACCTCTCCGCTTCTTGCCATTCTGTTACGTCTTGATTACATTCAAGATTAGCCAACAGAAATCGTTTAAGGTTCAAGGTCCAAGGTTCAAAGTTTCTGTTGAGGACCATGAACCTTGAACTTAGAACTTTGTACTTCACAATAAGGAGATCTTGCCGAAAATGAAAGCTTTTACAACTGAGAACATCAGGAATTTGGCTGTCATTGGACACGGCGACGCGGGTAAAACCCAGCTCGTCAGTTCGATGATGCACGCCGCGGGAATGCCGGGCCGCTGGGGAAAGGTAGACGAAGGTACGACCGTAACCGATTACGACGAAGACTCGAT
Organism: uncultured Chloracidobacterium sp.; assembly: GCA_964625555.1. Taxonomy (GTDB): domain Bacteria; phylum Acidobacteriota; class Blastocatellia; order Pyrinomonadales; family Pyrinomonadaceae; genus OLB17. Next base: position 2,926 of record CAZVDM010000072.1, on the reverse strand, counting down.
AGAACGCAAAGTTTCGCTCAACAATAATTTCGCCCACCTCGAATACAACGACACCAAGATAAACCTGATCGACACACCCGGCTACGCCGCATTCGTCTCGCACGCACGGCCCGCACTTCGCGTTGCCGACTGTGCATTGGTCGTAGTTGACGGTGTACATGGCATCGAGGTGCAGACCGAAAAGACATGGCAGTACGCAAACGAATTTATGCTGCCGCGGTTCATGGTCATCAACAAGATCGACAAAGAACACGCTGATTTCACACACGCACTCGAAACAGCGGCTGATTCGTTCGCTCGTTCGATCGTCCCATTCACGCTGCCGATCGGCCGCGAAGGAAGCTTTCGCGGTGTGATCGATGTGGTACATCAGAAAGCATATGAATTCAGTGCCGACGGTAAGGCAAAGCCTATCGGCATACCGGGGGAAGAAAAGGCCCTGCTCGATTCGACGCGCGAACGCCTGATCGAGATCGTCGCCGAGTCCGACGATGCCCTAATGGAAAAATATTTTGAAAGCGGAACGCTGCCGGAGGAAGACATCATTCCAAATCTGGCCCGGGCGATCGCTTCCAGCAAACTTTGTCCGGTCTATGCCGTCTCGGCAACAAATCTCGTTGGAATACAGATCCTGCTCGATCATCTTGTCGAATTTGCCCCAAATCCGGCGACGCACGAGATGGAATACGGATTCAAAGACAGCGAAATGACGGGCGACCGGATTAACCGCAAATACAACAACGACGAACCGTTTTCGGCCTACGTTTTCCGCACGATCGCCGATCCTTTCGCGGGCCGCATCAATGTGATGAAGGTCGTCAGCGGCAAGATCTCGTCGGACGCTACCGTGCAAAACACAACGCGCGACGTACCCGAACGCCTCGGAGCATTGCACGTCATATCGGGTAAAACGCTGGACAAGGTCCCTGAGGCCGCGACCGGTGACATTATAGCCGTCGTTAAACTAAAGGATACGCAAACCGGCGACACGCTCGCAGACAAGGCAAAACCGATCGTCTATCCGAAGGTCGAATATCCTGAGGCCGCGATCGCATTTGCCATCGAGCCGAAATCGCGTGCTGACGAAGACAAGATCTCGTCCGCACTGCACAAGATACTCGAGGAGGACCCGAGCCTGCATTTTGACCGCGATCCGCAGACAAAGGAATTTATCCTTTCGGGCAGCGGCCAGCTTCATATCGAGACGGTCGTCAAGAAACTGGAACAGCGGTATCACGTCGAGGTCACCCTTCATCCGCCTAAGGTTCCATACAAGGAGACCATCACGGCACAGGTCGAGGTTCAGGGCCGCCATAAGAAACAATCGGGCGGACGCGGCCAGTTTGGTGATTGCAAATGCATATTCGAACCGCTCGAACGCGGTGCCGGTTTCGAATGGGTCGATAAGATCTTCGGCGGTTCGGTGCCGCAGAATTTCCGCCCCGCGATCGAAAAAGGCATTATTGAGGCCGCCGCCGGCGGTGCAGTCGCCGGTTATCCGCTGATCGATTTTAAGGTAACGCTCATCGACGGCAGCTATCACGCCGTCGACAGCGATGAACATAGTTTTCGAGCGGCCGGCCGAAAGGCGTTTCGTGCGGCGATCGAAAAAGCCAAACCAACGCTGCTCGAACCGATAATGGATGTCGAAGTCTTTACGCCGCAGGAAGTCAGCGGCGACATCATGGGAGACCTCAACAGTCGTCGAGGCCGAGTCGGCGGAATGGAAGTACGAGGTAAGCAACAAGTGATCAAGGCCAAGGTTCCGCTTTCGGAAATGCTCGATTACCAATCGAAGCTTAACAGCGTGACCCAGGCGAGAGGCTCATATCATATGCAGTTCTCACACTACGACCCGCTTCCGGGCAACCTCATCAAAAAAGTAGTCGACGAAGCCGTTGCCAGCGGCCGTGTACGAGCACATGAGGACGACGATTAACAATAAAAAGTGCCCGGACACGTCGTGTTCGGGCACCGTTAGATTGTGAATTTGGGACGTATTTAGAAACCGAAAAAGCCGCCGTTGTTATTGCCGCGTCGGCTGTTGCGTCCGCGGTTTAGGCCTTCGCGATATCCGCGTTGAAAGCCTTGTTGGTAAGCCTGCTGAAATCGGCCGCCGCCCTGGTTTCCGTAACCGCCATAGTTGCCGTAACCGCCGTTATTACCATAACCTGGATCGTTGCCGTAGCCTGAATTGCCGCGCCGATTTCGGGCATCACGCATTCCCTGCTTTAGGCCTTGATTGTAGCCCTTTTGCATCGCGGCCTGATAGCCGCGACGGTCGTTGCCGCGGTTGCGGTTTCCGTAACCGTCGTTTTGATTATAATTGCCGTTTCGGTCCTGATCTTCGTATCGATCATTGCGATCTCCACGACGGTCTTGGGCACTTGCTCCCGTGGCCGAAAACGCCACAAACGCTAAAACCATGACCGAAGCCAAACCGACGCTCTTTAATAGTTGATTTAATTTTGTTGTATTCATTACTTGCAATACCTCCGCGTCGGTTAGTGCGAACGCCGTGCCATGGCCGACATTAAGCACCTTTGATACATTTCCGAGGGGTTTGTCACCAATTGGTATAGTCGCTGACGCGTATCGGACAGGTTTTGGGCAAAACGCGAAACCCATTGGGAACTTGGAACGTAATTCATACAACGCCAATTTAGGACTTTACAGTTAAACTTGGATGACCTTGACCTAACGAATATAATTGCATTCAAATTTAGAAATCATTGAACGGTTTTTGGAGAAATATTATGAAAATATCGAAGAACAGCCTGATCACCACGCTTGCACTATTGGCGACATTTGCTTTTGCCTCGCAGATCGCTTCTGCACAGCGACCACCCGTGCCACGAGGCAGCCAGAAGGCGACCGTTTCGCAAACGCTTGGCACGACGGAGGTTTCCGTGACCTACAGTCGTCC
>CAZVDM010000071.1:0-17337 GCA_964625555.1 uncultured Chloracidobacterium sp. | reverse complement strand
GTGCTCGCCCAATTCAGCAAGACGCTGTTGATGGGTGCTGCCGTATTTGCATTTGCAACGGTCGAATCCTTTGTCTACGCCGCGATGATACAAGGCGTGGTGCAGACGCTCATACTATTGTGGTATTTGCGTTCGCGGTTTCCGGGATTCTGGCTCAAGTTTGACCGGCGTTTCTTTTGGGAACAGATGCGGTACGCGTTGCCGTTCGGACTCGCCGGAATATTCTGGATGGCGCAAAATGACATCCACAATTATTTTGTCGGACACAAATTTTCGTCGGCAGACTACGCGATCTATGCCTACGGCTGCTTCGAAGTGCCGCTGATCGCGATGTTGTCCGAGTCCGTAACGTCGGTGCTCATACCGCGAATGAACAAGCTGCAGCTCGCCGGCGACCATGACGAGATGATCCGTCTGACGGCCCGCGCGTCGCAGAAACTGGCTTTGTTTTACTTTCCGATCTACGTTTTTTTGATGATCACCGCGAAGACGTTCATCATCACGCTGTTTACGCAAGAGTACGCCGCGAGCGCGGATATTTTTGTCATAAATATCACGATGCTGCCTTTCATGGTGATCATTACCGATCCGATATTGCGTTCGTACAAGGAACTCGGCCGGCTGTTCCTGCTGACGCGAATACTGATTCTGACCGCTCTGATCGCGGTGCTTTATTTCGGATTGGCCACCTTCAGTCTGACGATGATGATAACGGTCGCGATCGGCGCCATTCTGATCGAAAAATTCGTTGCCGAGACGATGATCATCAAAAAGCTCGGCCTTGGTTGGAGGCATTTGCCGCTGTTGAAGAACGTCGCAAAGACCGCGGTTCTAAGTGTCGCTGCCGGTGTCGTCACGTATTTTGTTTACGAGAATATTCACGTCGAACTACTGAATCTCGGCGAAAGATTTGCCGAATCCGCATTTTCAACTACAAAGTTGAGCATACTCAATTTCGTCGGCGGCGGCCTCGTTTTGTTGATCTGCGGGCTGGTCTATTTGCCGATCTATTTGCTCGGTGCGAGCCTTTGGGGCGTGATAGAGGAAGACGAAAAGCGGTCGGTAAAGGACGTCCTGCGAAGGGTGATCCCCGGCAGGCAAACGCCGCCGGTTGCGGAAACGCAAAGCTAGCGTTCAGATAATGGTGCGAAAAGAACCGACATTCATTGAAAAACTCGGAGCAAACCTGCCATGGCTCGTCCGTTATCCGTGGTCGCGGGCCGCATCGCTGCTTGAGCAGACCGCGTTCGAACACAAGCACGTCATCTTTACGATCGCCAACCATTTTGAGCCGGGCTGGAGCAACGGTGGGGTGCTCGACCACAAGACGCAGATCGAGAGGCTGAAAGCGTATCACAAGATGGCACGTGAGACAGGTGAAGCCGTTCGCGACGCGGACGGGACCAAGTTTCGGCATACCAATTTCTATCCGGCGGAACAATATCATCCGGAGATTCTTGAAATAATGTCCGAGATGCAGGCAGAAGGTTTGGGCGAGGTCGAGGTACATCTGCATCATGGTGTCGATCAGCCCGACAATGCTGAAAATTTGCGAAACATCCTTATCGACTTTCGCGACACGCTTGCCGGCAAACATGGATGCCTGTCCCGTTTGGACGGGCGGGGCGATCCAATGTATGCGTTTGTCCACGGAAACCTCGCGTTGGCGAATTCGGCCGGCGGCAAGTATTGCGGCGTCGACAACGAGATGGCGATCTTACGCGATACCGGCTGCTATGCCGATTTCACGCTTCCGTCCGCACCCGACGAAACGCAGGTCGCTGTCATCAATCGGATATACGAATATGGCGGAGATCCCGATAGTGCCGTCCCGCACTCACATGGCCGGCGGGTTGCGGTAAATGGAAAAATACCTCAATTGCCACTTATATTTACCGGGCCGCTGACGTTTGACTATACGCGGCTAAAAGGCGGGTTGCCGGTGCCGCGGATCGAGGATGGTTCGCTGACGTCAAATATGGGGACGTCGCCGTCGCGGCACAGACGATGGACCTCGACGAACATTACGGTCGCGGGAAAGTCGGATTGGATCTTCGTCAAACTCTACTGCCACGGCTTTTTCGATCGCGATCAGTCGGCATGTATAGGTGAGGACGCGAGGCGATTCTTCGGAAGTTTGATTGACGAGTCGGTAAGGACGGGGAGGCAAACGGTCCATTTCGCTTCGGCACGAGAGGCCTTTAACATGGTACTGGCTGCGATTGACGGCAAGTCGGGTAGCCCTAATGATCACAGAGATCATCGATTAAAGTTGATGATGCAGAACGTATGACAGTTGGTTCGACAACAACTCGAATGGCAGATTTCAAAAAGCTCCGCGGGCGCAGCATCGGTGAGCTGTTTTCGCGCAGTGGCCAAGCTGTTTCCGCATATGGCGAGACGATCGGTCTGGGCCCGCGTTTACCGAACGACGAAGAATTCAAACGGCTGGTCGATGCGTCGCAGTTCGGCCGTTCACCGATCATTGCCGAGAGCCTATGGCAAAAGTTTTATAAGAATGCGGATGAGCGCTTTTTCAGATCGTTTGTCGGGGACACCGCCGGTGCGTACCGCAAGAATGTCGGCGACATCTCATGCAGGCATTTTGTCGAAAAGGCGGAATTGATAATCGCGGGCCGATTTGACTTGCTGGGCTACAAGAACTTGTACGTTGGGACCGAAGTTGACTGGCATCTCGAACCGGTTTCGGGCTTGCGCTCGCCGGCAAAACATTGGAAGGAGTTCGACGAACTCGACAGCAGTGAGACCGGCGACAAAAAGATCGTTTGGGAGCTAAATCGCCACCAACATTTCTTCACGCTCGGCGTCGCGTATCTTTTGACAGGAGACGAGCGGTTTGCCGAGACGTTTGTAAGCCACCTCGAATCTTGGATCGAGCAAAACCCTCCGGGAATCGGCATAAATTGGTCGAGCAGCCTTGAGGTCTCGTTCCGGGCAATGTCGTGGATCTGGGCATTTCAATTCTTCCGGCATTCTGATGCATTCACACCGGAATTATTCATGAAGGCCATCAAGGTGCTGCATCTGCACGGCCGTCACATTGAGAAATATCTCTCAAAATACTACAGCCCGAATACGCATCTCACCGGCGAAGCCCTCGGATTGTATTATCTCGGCACGCAGCTTCCGTTCCTTTCGCGGTCGAGACAGTGGCGAAAGCTTGGACAGGATATTTTGCTCGACGAGGTTTCCCGGCAGTTTCATTCGGACGGAGTCTATTTTGAACAGAGCACGTGGTACCAGCGATATTCGGTAGATTTTTATACACAGTTTGCGATACTTCGATCGCTTTCAAATGACAATAACTACGACCGCCGCAATGCCGTCATGGATGAGAGGCTGCAGTCGGCCTTTACATTCATGATGCATATCACGCGTCCGGACGGGACCACGCCGATGATCGGTGACGACGATGGCGGTCGGATGCTGCCGCTTACTGATGCAAACCCGGACGATTTCCGCGGAACGCTCGCCGCCGGTGCAGCAATGCTCGGCCGCGGCGACCTGAAATATATGGCCGGGCAAGCGAAGGATGAGGTCTTTTGGCTTTTGGGCGCCGATGAAGCAGCGAAATACGACGATCTCAAGGCAAAAGAACCCGCGGTGACTAGCAAAAATTTCCCGTCCGGCGGCTATTTTGTCATGCGCGACGGCTGGACGGACTCGGACAATTTCATGGTGGTCGATTGCGGCGAGGTCGGTGCAATGTCGGGAGCCCATGGGCATGCAGACACGCTCGCGATCGATACCGCACTTCATGGACGGTCGCTGCTTGTCGATCCCGGGACATATTCGTATCACGCTTCGCAGGAAATGCGCGATCTGTTTCGCTCGACAGGAGCCCATAATACCGTGACGATCGACGGGCATTCGTCATCCACTCCGGGCCGCATCTTTCACTGGAGATCGCGAGCGGAGGCAACTCAGGGCGCGTGCATCACAGACCGGCGTTTTGATCATTTCGAAGGGACGGCGAAAGGCTTTAGTGAGGTGCCGGACGGGGCGGTGCAAACCCGCAGTATTCTCTTTCTCAAGAACGATTACTGGATCATTCGCGATCTGGTTCGCACGGGCGGCGATCATGAACATGCTCTCAATTTTCATTTTGCTGTCGACCGCAAGATCGGGACCGATATCGAAGGCGATTTTGCGGGCGGCGATGACCACCGTATTTTCTCGTTCGGCGACGGCGGCCGATGGCAGCAGAACGAGAGTTGGATATCGAACGAATACGGAAATAAGATCAATGCTCCGCTGCTAAGGTTTACACTCAAAGGCCGCGGAACACAGGAGTTCTTCACGTTCATCATTCCGGCAGCCTCCGGCGATGCGAAGCCTGAAGTGATGGAATTGCCGGTCGCGGGCGGCCGGGCATTCGCGGTAAAATACCGCGGCTACACGGATGTTCTGGTTGCAGGTGACGGCGAAACCATTCGAACGGAACTGTTTGATACGAATTATCGTCTGTCATGGGCACGGATCGCGGACGGTGAGACGGTCCCTGAGGAATATGTGCTGATCGCCGGCAGCCGCTTTTCGATCGGCACGGAGGAGATCTTCGATGGCAGCGAGATTCACGGATCTGCCGCCATCCGCCGGTTTGGCAGCGACCTTTGCATTAGATACGACGGGGAGATCGGCGCGGTCCGGCTTGATCGACCGCACAATATCATTTGAAGAAACGCGTATTACAATTTATCGGCAGCTTTCACCAAGGCGGTTCGGAGCGCCAGGCGGTATCGCTGACACGTCTCATTAAGTCAGAGGCAAGCTATGACGTTTTTTTGGCCACGCTGAATAAAGAAGGTGTACTGCTCGACGAGATCAATAGTCTTGAATTGCCTGAGATCGAAGAGTACAAACTCACGTCCTTCTACAACCTCAATTTCATAAAACAAGTGCGAAGATGTGCCGCCTATTTGCGCGAAAATAAGATCGATTTGGTTCACACGCATTGTTTTTACGCAAATATATTCGGAATGGCAGCGGCGACGCTTGCGGGCGTACCCGTTCGTGTAGCTTCAAAGCGCGAGACCGGCAAAATGCGAACAGCAGCTCAGGACTTCGTCGAAAGGCTGGCGTTCGGCAGGGCGGACGCGATCGTGGTAAACGCGGCGGCCGTTCGCGATCATTTGACCCAAAACTCGATCGAGCCTGAGAAGATAAGAGTTATTTACAACGGCCTGGATTTTTCACGGTTCTCCAATTCGGATAATGACAAGCTTCGGACACTCGAAAGTTTCCGCTTGCCGACGGACGAGACCATTCGTTTTGTGACGCTTGTTGCCAATCTTCGTCACGCTGTAAAAAATGTCCCCAACCTGCTCAGGGCAGCGAAGATCGTAACTGCGAAGATTCCTGACGCTCATTTTGTAATTGCCGGCGAGGGCGAACTCGAATCGGACCTGAAGTCTATGGCCACGGAGCTTGGATTGAACGGTAATGCTCATTTCATCGGGCGATGTTCCGACGTACCGGCCCTGCTTGATATCTCGGACATTTGCGTTCTGACATCGACTGCCGAAGGTTTTGCCAACTCCATTCTCGAGTATATGGCAGCCGGCAAAGCGGTCATTGCGACCAACGTCGGCGGTGCCGCAGAGGCGATCGTTGATGGAGAAACCGGCTATTTGATACCATCCGGCGATGATCCGGCGCTCGCAGCCAAGTTGATCGAATTGCTCGGAGACGGTCACAAAGCCGCGAGATTTGGTGCCGAAGGCAAACGTGTCGTTACCGAAAGATTTTCACAAAACGCACAACTCACGGCGACTCTAAAACTCTACGATGATCTTCTCGCGAGCGTCGAGAATTAATGTCAATGCACGTCTTACAACTCGGCCCATATCCGCCGCCGGTTGGAGGTGTGAGCCGAAATATGCTTTCCATTCGAGACGAACTGCGGCACGGTGGGAATAAATGTTCTATCATCGCGACGACCAAAAGCAGCGAAACCAATGACGAGGCGGATGTTTACCATCCGGGTTCTGCTTTGGCGTTGATCAAGCAAATACGGGCGTTGAGATTCGACGTGCTGCACCTGCATGTGGGCGGCGACCTGAGTGCCCGTGTGTTCGCCCTGGCATTTGTTTGTTCGGTATTCGGCCGAAATAAGAGCGTTCTGACCGTACATTCCGGCGCATATCCGCGAACAAGCGAGGCGAGGTCGGCGAAACGAAATTCGATCCGCGGAATGATCTTCAGACGCTTTTCGCGTCTGATAGCAGTTAACGACGCGATCGCTGGCGTTTACCGCCGGTTTGGTGTTTCACCCGAAAAGACTCGGATCATACCGCCGTATTTACTCCATTTTCCCGATCCGTCCACAACGGTCCCGGAAAATTTGATCGAATTCCGGGTAAGCCATTCGCCGGTTCTCTTGGCGGTCGGCGGGCTCGAGGCCGATTACGATCCGCTGTTTCAGATCGCCGCCATGAACAAAATAGTGACCGATCATCCGAAAGCAGGTTTGATGCTGGTAGGTGACGGCTCGATGCGGGCGGAGGTTGTCGCGGCGATCGACGAAAGCGGCCTTGCTAAAAACATCTGCCTTGCGGGCAATGTAGAACACGAAGTGACGCTGCATCTGATCAAGGATGCTGACGTTCTGCTCCGGACCACATTGTTTGATGGAGATGCGATCTCGGTACGCGAGGCTTTGCATCTTGGCACGGCGGTGATCGCGACCGACAATGGAATGCGGCCTGAGGGCGTTGAGTTGATCGAGACCGGTGACCGCAACGGATTGGCTGAGGCGGTCAAAAGGGTCTTAACGAGAGGCAAAACAGCTGCACGGACACAAAAAGACGGGAGCGAGAATATCGCGGCCGTCGTTGAGCTATACAAAGAACTGATCTAGATCAATACTATTTATTTCGCGGCGGCAGATCGCTGCCGAGATCCTTTCCGCCTTGTCCTTTGCCTTTGTAACGGCTATTTTGCGAAAGTCGATAGTCGCCTGACGAAGTGTTCGCAAAACCGACGTCCGCGATACCGCTGACGATCTTGTTTCCGTCCGGGAATGCGTAGTCGCCTGAGCCGACTCGATTGAGATTCATAAACAAATTGTTTTGAAACATCGCTTTCAAGGCCGGCGAACGCAAATCCACAGGACCGTGGATGCCGTAGTTGCCGTGGCCGGTGATGTTATCGCGAAAGACGAAGTTCTTCGGCATGTCGCCATAGAATGTAACTATGTTTCCGGTGTTGAAAGCAGTATTGTTAGCGATCGTGATGTTCTCGCCGTCCGCGACCTGGATCAGATAACCGCTGCCGTCGAAGCCATTTCCGCCCGCGATATTTATAAACAGGTTGTTTTCGATCGTCAGATTCCTTAGCGTACCGCTGGCGTGGCCATCGTCACGGCCGAGGATGTTGATGCCGTCGCCTGAGTTTTTGATGATGTTGTCGCGGATGACGACATCTTCGATGGTTGAAAATGCTGCACTGCCGTCCTGATTTCGTACCGTGATCCGAAACGCCGAGCCCTTCCAGTTGTTTTCGATGTAGTTGCCGATGAACCGAACGCGTTTGGCATTCTTCAGTTCGAAGAGCGTCTTCAGTGTCGCTTTCGGGTTCCATTGAGCCGGCTTATTGAGGTGATTGCCGCGGATCTCGATGTCGGTCGGCGTCAGGTCGTCCGAATCGGGATCGGAACCGCCGAACATTATGTTCTCAGCTCCGCCCTCGATGTAATTGTTGATAATACGTACGTTACGCGTGCCGGACCAACCGCAGATCCCTTGCGTCTCTTCGCCCGGAAATCCAAATCCCTCGATATAGCTGTTTTTGATCGTTGTTGTTGCGCTATTGAGAGCAATACCGCGTCGTGCGACTGCTGATTTGAACGTATGCAGGTACGACCGGTCGATCTCGAGATCGTGCGGCAGACCAGCAGCCGCCTCGCCGTTGCCGAACAGGACAAGATTGTAGACGTACGAGTTGCTCGAAGGTGCAAATTCGATACCGACAAATCGGTAATGATGAGCTCCGTTTGCGGCAGACAAAGCCGGGTTGCCGTCGCGCGTCAGTATTTTGGCCATCGATGCGGCTTGATCAGGGCCTACGCGTTTGTCCTCAGGAAGATCTGACGCGGCCGAAGATCGGATCGTTACATAGTCGGTCAGCGCTTTTTTCGGCAGTTTGATCTCGCCGTAATACGTCGCTCCGGCCTGGAGTTCGACGATGTCGCCGCTTTCGGCCCGGGCGATCGCTGCCTGAATGTTTCCACCGGGCGGCACTTTGATGATCTTACCTGCGGATGTTTGAACGACGTCGAAATTAGGGCCGACGATGCCGAGCGATCCTGAGTAGAAGTCATACCCTAAGGTTCCAGCTGCAGCGAAAATGATCGCAGCAGCGACAACGGGCCAGAGCCTTGCTCCTGTCTTTGTCTCCGTACGGTTCGCACGAGGCCGCACATTCATCACACTTTCTGTCATTATGTATCCAGCTTTCACAATATTTGGTTTAATAAACGCCTAAAACCGCCTCAAATCCGCGGTATCCGGGGAAAATATCTCGCAAATAACTTACAAAATCGTTAATCTATAAACAGCCTCGCGCGGACGCACGCCAAATCTGCAAATTCGCGTCAATTCACACTTTCTATCACTCTTATGTGCGGTATCAACGGCATAGCATTTACTACGCGTTCCGGTCGGGAAGTCTCGTCGGTGGTCTTGACCGGAATGCGGGATATTCTGCATCATCGCGGGCCGGATGACGGCGGTATTTTTGTCGATAAGAATATCGGTCTTGGTCATCGGCGATTGAGTATAGTTGATGTCGCTCACGGCGCTCAGCCAATGTTCAATTCGGACCGCTCCGTAGCTATCGTGTACAACGGCGAGGTTTACAACCATGCTGATCATCGAGAAGGCCTGATCGCGGCTGGCTACGAATTTCAAAATCTCAGCGATACCGAAACGATCCTGCATCTGTACGAAAAATACGGCCGTGATTGCGTTGAATATCTGCGCGGAATGTTTGCATTTGCGATCTGGGACGCTCGAAAGCAAGAGCTGTTCATAGCCCGCGACCGTCTGGGTGTGAAGCCGCTGTATTATGTTCACGACAGTGAAGGCAGTCTTTATTTCGCGTCTGAAATAAAAGCTCTGCTCGAAGCCGGTGCCGTGAGAGCCGAGATCAATTTCAACGCTTTGCCGGACCAGTTCGCCAATCATGGCACTTCCGGTGACGAGACACTTTACGCCGGCATCAAACGGCTTTTGCCCGGGCACACGCTTGTTTGGAGCGACGGCAGACTCGACATCCGCGAATTCTGGGATCTCAGTTTCGAGCCGAAACACGGGGCCCGCAGCGATGCGGAATACATCGACGAATGGCGCGAGCTTTTTCGTAAGTCCGTCGAACTTCGTCTGATGGCAGATGTGCCGTTAGGAATGTTCCTGTCGGGCGGCATCGATTCGAGCGCGATCGCGGCAATGATGTCGACGATGGTGAAGGAACCGATCAAGACATTTTCGGTCGCCTTTAACGAACGCGACGCCAACGAACTCGAATACGCACGGCTGGTGGCAAAAACATTCGGTACCGATCATCACGAGATCACGATCACGCCCAAACAGTTCTTCGAAGCGTTGCCGGATCTCGTTTGGCACGAAGATGAGCCTATCGGATTCCTCGCGTCGGTTCCGCTCTATTTTGTCTCGAAACTTGCTGCGGAACACGTAAAGGTCGTGCTCACGGGCGAAGGTGCGGACGAGATCATGGCGGGCTACGGCCGCTACGCCAAGGCCCTGCAATTGCTAAATTACGGCGAAAAGTACGAAAGCGTTACACCGGCTTTCCTGCGCGATGCGGTCCGCGGCGGCGTTGCAACACTGCCGGGCGTGATCAATCGGAAGCTGAACCGCACATTTTTGTCTCGCGAAGCCGACATTGAAAATCTATTTTTCGATAACTTCTGCGTGTTTCCGAAGGCGATGCAAAAGAAGCTGTTTAACCGCAAAACATCCGAAAAATTCGAAAATAGGAATCCATACGTTCGTCAGAATGCCTGGCTCGAGAAGTGCGATGCTGAGGATGTTTTGGATAAATTGCTTTACGCCGACACTAAAACCTATCTTCACGAACTGCTAATGAAACAGGACCAGATGTCGATGGCAGCGTCGATCGAGAGCCGAGTGCCGTTTCTCGATCATAAACTTGTGGAGTTCACGGCACGTATGCCGCGTGAGATGAAGCTTCGCGGCAACACGACAAAGTGGATACTTCGCGAGGCGATGAAGGGCATCTTGCCGGCCGAGATACTCGATCGACCAAAAATGGGCTTTCCGGTGCCCGTTGGGAATTGGTTTCGCGGGCCATTCAAACATATTGTTGACGAATTTGTGCTCGGGCCGCGAGCTGCTGAACGCGGAATATTCGACCCTGAGTTTGTCCGAAATCTGGTCGCCAAACACAACGCCGGCGAAGATCACGATGAGCGGATTTGGTCGCTGGTCAATTTTGAGATATGGCAGCGCCGCTTTATCGACGGCGAATCGCCGAAATGAAACATATCATCCTGACATCGATGCCTAACGGAGAACTCGCTGACCGCTGGAATGCGTTCGCGCTCGCCGCCCCGTTTGCGACACATTATGTGACGCCGAATTTTTTCACTGATCCGTATATTCGCGGGCCGCGGTTTGCTGTATTGGTGGAAAATGATGATCGTGAGGTCGCGGCAGTTTTGACTGGTGTAGTTGACGGCGAGCGTGTCATTTCTGGAATGTTCTCACGCCCGCAGATGGTGTTTCGAAAGGGTATAGATCGATCACAGGCGGTCGCGGCATTGGTCGAAGGCATCACTCAAATTAGTGAGCCGGCGAAACTGGTGGAGATATATTCGTGGGAACCAATGCCCCAATTTGCTGATCATTCGTTGCAGATGCGGCCAAGCAATGAGACGACTTCGGTCGTGATGCTCGATCTGGCAGACGGCGCGGACGCGATCTTTGCGAAATTTTCGCAAACGCGTCGAAACGAGATACGCAAGGCGGTCAAGCAGGGTCTCGTCGAGGTAAAAGAACTTGAGACAGACCAGGAACTCGCCGAGATCTATCGAATTCACTGCGACTGGAACGAACGGAAAGGAAATTCGCCCGACAGCTTTGAACAGATGAAAACTGCCATTTCGCAGACCGAAAACCGCCGCGTATTTATTGCAAAAACTGACGGCAAGGTTGTCGCCGGCAGTTTTTACCGGTTTTGCCCAAACGGCGTGGTCGAATATGCGGCGAATTTTTCGATGGCCGAATATCAAAAACTGCGGCCCAACGACCTGATCGGCTGGCATGCGATAAAATGGGCGTGCGAGGGCGGATTTTCGCATTTCAGTATGGGCGGTTCGCACCTTTTCCTCCGGCGTTTCGGCGGAGAGGTGTTGCAAACTTACAGATATCACCGCGATCTGAGCTTTTTCAAAATGCACGATCTGCGCGAAAACGCACGTGAAGTTGGTGCTCAGGCATACCGCCGTTTGCCGTCGAACGTTCGAAACGGCATCCGCAATATCCTCGCAAGATAGATGGCCGCAAAAGTACAAATTGCCGAGATCAGTGACGCCGCGAAAAGGGAACTTCGCGGCCGCGATATATTGTGCTTTTCGCACGACTGGACCGGCGATCCGCTCTCGAAAACGCATCTTATGCGAGTTCTCTCGAAAGACAACCGCATTCTCTGGATCAACGCCATCGCGAACCGAATGCCGACCACGTCTTCGAAAGACATGTCGCGGATCGTGAAAAAACTTAAGGCTTTTGCCGAACCGGTCCGCGAGGTCGAACCGAATATCTTTGTTCTCAATCCGCTTGCGTTTCCCTCATACGGCAACACGTCGATACTCAAAATAAACCAGAGTTTTCTCGCCCGACAGGTCAAAAAGGCGATGCGAGACCTCAAATTTTCCAACGTCGTCAACATGGTTTTCAATCCGGCGGCCGGAATGATCGCGGGTCGTCTGGGCGAAAGAGAGCTGATCTACTATTGCGTTGACGAATATACAGCATTCACCGGCGCTTCGAACGGACTAAAAGAGATCGAAGACGCGCTGTTCAAGCGAGCCGATCTCGTAGTCGTTTCGGCGGAAAATCTGCTCGACAAGAAAAAGCATTTTAATCCGAATACACATCTCATTCGCCACGGCACTGACTGGCGGCATTTTCGCACCGCACTTGATCCGGATCTGAAGATCCCGGCCGAAGTATCTGATCTGCCTAGGCCGATCATCGGATTTCACGGCCTTTTGGCGGACTGGGTCGACTATGAACTGATCAAGAAGACGGCGGAGCATTTCAGCGGCGGCTCGGTCGTGCTGATCGGAAAGATCGCGGTCGATGCCGAGCAAAAGATCAAGATACTCGACGAAGTGCCGAACGTCCATTTTCTCGGCCGTAAGCCTTATTCCGAGCTGCCCGCGTATTGCAAAGCGTTTGACGTGGCTCTCAATCCGTTTGCGATCAACGAACTGACGCTCGCCGCTAATCCGCTCAAGGTGCGCGAATACCTGGCCGCCGGGCTTCCGGTCGTTTCGACCGATATCCCTGAGGTCCATGTACTCGCCGATTGCCTGGTCGGGACCGATCACGCCGATTTTATCGCCAAGATCGAGCAGGCTCTGGCAAATCCGAAACCGCGCGAGGGCGTCAGCGACGCGATCGCTCATGAAAGCTGGGACGCGAAAGTGAACGAATTACGCAGTTTGATCGCGGAGACGCGCAGATGAGGCGAGCCTTGTATTTACTGATCATCATTGCTGTTCTCGCTGCGGTTTGGGTTCTGATTGCTCCCTGGCTCGCGACGCGTTTGATCGTTGAAAGGCCGCTCGAAAAAGCGGACGCGATCATAGTTTTGAGCGGCTCATATGTCTATAAAGAACGAACGCGAAAGGCCGCCGAACTCTACGATCGCGGTGTTGCGCCGCGGATCTTGATAACAAACGACGGCGAACGCGGCGGATGGTCGCAGAAAGAGCAGACCAATATTCCTTACGTCGAACTTGAGCAACGCGAGTTGATCTCCGCCGGCGTTCCCGCCGAAGCGATCACCGTTCTGACCGGACTTGTCACCGGTACCGACGAAGAAGCAAAGGAACTCGCGAAAGATCTTGATACCTATTCGATCAAGTCGGTCGTCGTCGTGACATCGGTTTACCATTCGCGGCGTGCGTTATGGACGTTCGACCGAATACTCGCCGACAAAGCCGTCACGATCGGCATCGAACATGCCGGAATGAGCGATCGGACGCCGAATCCGAATTATTGGTGGCTCAAACCGCGAGGCTGGCAGATGGTAGCCGGTGAATATGTGAAATGGGTGGTGTATTACGCATATTACTAAGGAAGGTTTGCCCCTTACACTAACGATGAGTGCCACGATCACCAACAATTTAAACATCGCAGAACAGCACAGCCGCGAAGTTGCTCGCGGCGAACGGTTCGAATTTGGAAAGAACTGGAGCGCGTTCCTTTCGGTCCTCAACGACGAACGGATCTCGACGGCTGTCGAATCACTCAAATCAATGCTCGAGGTGGAGACGCTCGAAGGCAAGTCGTTTCTCGACATCGGTTCGGGCAGCGGGCTGTTTTCGCTGGCGGCCAGGAAACTAGGTGCCCGCGTTCATTCGTTCGATTTTGACAGCAATTCCTTCGCGTGTACGCAGGAATTGCGGAACCGCTATTTTGCCAATGATCCGAACTGGCGTGTTGAACAGGGTTCGGCCCTCGACGCGGACTATCTCACGTCGTTAGGCAAATTCGATATCGTGTATTCGTGGGGCGTGCTTCATCACACCGGCGAGATGTGGCGTGCATTAGAAAACGCCGTCATCCCAACCACCGAAGGCGGCAGGCTTTTCATAGCGATCTACAACGACACCGGCAGCCAGGCACGCCGCTGGCACTGGATCAAGAATACATATTGCAGTCTTCCCGGTCTCTTAAAGACCGTATTCGCCGTTATGGTGACGCTTCCTGACGAAGTTAAGAAGTTCATTGCGAGCATCTTCACGCTCAAACCGATGAGTTATGTCCACTCGTGGACACAATACAAGAACGGCCGCGGCATGAACCGCTGGTACGACATCATCGATTGGGTCGGCGGCTTTCCATACGAGGTCGCGACGGTCGATCAGATCTTTGAATTCTACAAGCAACGCGGATTTACGCTCACGAAGATAACCACCGGCGGAGTTGGATTAGGTTGTAATGAGTTTGTATTTGAGAAGCGGACGCGTGAAAGATAGGGAATGCGCCGAAGCATTTTCAACCGCGAAACAAACAAAAGGCGCGAAATAAGAACTCTAATCCTTTTCGCGCTTTTCGTATACTCTTTCGGATTGATCTGACTTAGTCACTGGTCTTCAGTTTTTCGAGGAGTTCGGCCCAGCGTTCGTCGTCGCGGATGGTAGCGAGGTTGATGTCGTTTTCGAAATGGGGTCTGTTCTGGTTACCGAGGCGGATGGCTTTATTCAGCCATTTGAACGCGAGGTCTTTGTCACCCAGAACAGCGTACGTCGAACCGACCCAATATGCCATGTCGTGGTCGGCACGCGCCAGGGCGAGAGCGTCGTCCGTGAGCTGTGCCTTTGCTTCGTCAATATGTCCGCTGCCGGCGAGAAAGAGCGCGTAGAGCGGTTTGATGCCGTCCATTCGCGGATTATCCTTAAGAACGCCGGCGATCATCGCAAGCGATTCGTCATGTTTGCCCTGATAATAGAGCACGCCCGAGCGGAATATCTTGAGCATCGGGTGGTTGGGCTCGACCTTAAATCCTTTGTCGAGTTCCTCGTTGGCCCGGTCAAATTCGCGCAAGTAAATGAATATGCGGGCACGGTTATACGCCGCGACCGCACGGGCCGCCGGGTCCAAACGTGTTAATTTCTCGAACGACTTGAGCGATTCCTCGTACTCGCCGTCGAGCCGGTGCATAACGCCTTTTACAAAATACAGAGCAGCGTCGTTGGGGAATTGCTTTTGCAGAAGTTCGATCTCGCTCCGGGCCTTCTTTTTCTCGCCGCGCGCCATGTAGATCATGACCATCAGAACGCGGGCCTCGACGACGTTTTGATCGTAGAAGAACGCTTTGCTAAAGGCGGCTTCGGCGTAAGTGTAATCTTCGGGTTCGCCCAGGCCTTTGAAAACGCGGTTGGCGTAACAGGCCCCGAGACCGCTGTAAGCAAGAGCAAAATGCGGGTCGAGCTCGATCGCACGTTTGAAATTTGCCATCGCTGCGTCGCAATCGTCGGCGTCGATCGTGCGGAAAATGAAGCGCCCGAAATTGTCGCGGCCGCGAAGGTATTCCTCCCAAGCCTCGGCGTTGTCTGTGGCGCGTTTGCCCAGTTTCTCGGCTTCGATGTCGGTGAGTTCCAATCGCAGGCCTTCAAGGATCTTGGTAGCGATACCGTCTTGGAGGGCGAGAATATCGGTCCCCTCCGCATCGATGCGGTCACTCCACAGAATGTCGCCGCTGACCACGTCGAGCAATTGAGCTGTCACACGAAGCTTTTCACCCGCGCGTAAAAATCCGGCAGAAAGTACGGCATGTACGCGTAGTTCGCGTCCCGCTTCGCGCGGATCGACTGCTTTACCCTGATATTTTGCGATCACGCTGCTGGGCCGGACGATGATCGAGCGGATCTGTGCAAGTTCGGTGATGACTGAATCAGCGAGTGCGAACTCGTAAAATGCCGAGGCCGGATCGCCGCTCATATTTTGGAAGGGAAGTATCGCGACGCTCTTCTTTTCGATTCCCGTCGCCGTCATCGAAATATCGGGCGAAAAAGATGGCTGGCTGGTCATTTGCGGCACGCTGCCGATCGAACTTGCTTCCGGCACCGATTTGCCGGTGAACCAATTCAACACTCGTTTTACAGTGCTGCCGTCGGCATGGCCCGGTGCAAACGTGTCGCCGGGCATGATTTGCGCACCGGCAACCTGCTGCAGCACCGCACGCAGTTCATCGCGCATCGTTGCGATCTTCTGATAACGGTCCTTCGGATCCTTTGCCAGGGCTTTGTCGACGATGGCCTGCAGTTGAGGCGGCAGCGGCTCTTTGCGCTGATCGGCGAGCAATTTTGGCTTGCCATACAGAACCTGATGCCGCACATCGATGACCGTCTTGCCTTGAAACGCCCAAATGCCGGTCAGCATTTCGTATATCAAAACGCCTGTCGAAAAGATATCGCTTCGATGATCTGCCCGTTCGCCTTTTGCCTGCTCAGGTGCCGCATAGGTCGCCGTGCCATAAGGGATGCCAAGCTCAGTGATCTCGGTTCGGTCGTAGCCTTCATTTATGGACGCGTGTTCATCCTCGAGAAGCTTGGCGAGGCCAAAATCGAGTATCTTCACCTGGCCCGCATCCGTGACCATTATGTTCCCGGCCTTGATGTCGCGGTGGATTATGTTCTTGGAATGGGCGTAGGCGAGTGCATCGGTGACTTGGATGGCGATGGACAGAGCACTTTTCAGCTCAAGCGGCCGGCCGGCGACGAGCTGGCGAACATTCTTGCCCTCGACATATTGCATCGCGATGTAAAATACGCCGTCATCGCTGTGAAAATCGTAGATCGTGCAAATGTTCGGGTGATCGAGCTGTGAGCAGAGCTGGGCTTCGCGTTCAAAACGCTTGAAATTTGCGGTTTTTTGGGTCAATTCAGGCGGGAGAACCTTAATGACGGCCTGGCGGTTGAGCTTGGTGTCGAGGGCCTTGTATACAGTTCCCTGGCCGCCCGAGCCGATCTTTTCGAGGATCTTGTATTGGTTAATTTGCGAACCAACCATAAAAATACGGAGTGTGGAATTCAGAGTGCGGAAATAGTTCCGCAACCGCCACGACGTCCGGTCAAAAAAGAAGATACAGTCTATATCGAAAATTCCGCATTCCGCAATCCGCACTCCACACTTTGTCAGGAACGGCAAACTGCCGTTCAATCAAGGTGGATCGTTCAGCCGCGGGGCGGGTCGCCCCATCCGGAGCCGACATACGAACCGTCGATCACGAGACAAGGAACGGTCAGGTCGCCGCCGGAATACTCGAGCATTTCATCCTGACGCTGTTTGTCGTTTTGAGCGTCGTATTCAATAAATTCGATGCCGTGAGCATCATAATGGTCACGCGCCTTTTGGCAATACGGACAGTCCGGTTTGGTATACAATACTATCGACATTGTTCAAAATTACACCTTTTAGATAAGATAATCTAGCCTGAAACCAGCGAACTAAGCCGATTTGCAACAAGTATTTTTTATGGAACACCTCGATATTTTTGCACCCTACGAAAAGCTCATCGAGATCGACATTCTCGGCGAAA
>CAZVDM010000070.1:0-17462 GCA_964625555.1 uncultured Chloracidobacterium sp. | reverse complement strand
TCACCATCACCCCGACAACTCCGGGCGATGTCGAACAATTTCAGGTCCGAGTCCAGCTAAGAAAATCCAACGCCGACTACGGCCAACCGTCAGATCCGACTTTCGTGACTGTCAATCCGTAGCGCTAAGAGTTGCGGCTTAAGCCGCGAAGATCACGCGTGAACGCGTCACTCTAAACGAAGAAAAGGCCGCGAAGCGTCAGGCTCGCGGCCGTTTTGTTTATGCCGGTATCAATTCTGCACTACACTAAAATTCGGGCCCGTCGCGTGTCCGCCGGTCTGATAGATCTTGTTCAGTTCGTTCGGCTGGAGCTCTTTGTTCACTATCAGCCAGTCGGACATCGTCCTAAGGTGCATGCGGATGTTTGTCGCGTCGCCGGGAAAGTTGACCTGCATTTTGTTTCCGGCCGAGTATCTTCCCTCTTGCTTTCGTCCGGGAGCACCGGGCTCATCCCAGGTAACGGTGAAATCTGCCATGTAAGCACCGTTTTGACGAATCTCGATCCAGTAATTTGGGAGGACGCGGCAATCTTCGGCTGAGTATTGGATTGCCGTGCCGACACGGGCGGCGGCGTTGTCCTTGAGGAAATTGACCGTATAGCTGACGGGAACGCCCGCGTTTGTCTTGGAGTAGGACATAGTTTTGTCTTTTATCCAACGCACGACATCCGCCGCTCTTATTGTTTGGGTAGTCACTTGTCCGCCGACGCCAAACGTCGAAGCTGTGATCTCGGACGCGGCGAGAATATTGTCGTATGCGGCTTTCTCCGTGGCGTTTACATTCGCAAGGCCGGCGGCGTATTTTAAGGCGGCCTCGGCCTCGTACTCGGAGATGCGTTTCTCGGTCTTGATCATAAACATCATCATCCGTCCGTAGCTGACGCTGCTGACATACGCCGGAACGCTTGCCGACGAAAACGCGGCTCGTGCCTGCTCGGCGGTTACTCCGTCCGCAAAAAAGCCGGCGGGCGTTTCGGGAGCGTCGGCCGAGACCGTGTAAAAGACCTGTTTGACCATGAGAGCGGCGACGGTGCTTTCGGCGTTGCTGCTCGCATTTATCAAAGCCGAGACCGGCCCTTGTGCCCAATTCGAATCAAACCCAAGCCCGAGGGCGAGCTGTTCGCGGCTGTAAGCGACGGAGACATTGCTGCCGGAACGCGAACTGTCAACATGGCCTTCGCGGTAGCTGTCGGAACCATTCCAACCGCCAAGTGCCGAAGTGACCGCATTTCGAACGTTGGCTTCGTTTGGCTGTTCGACCGTGAAGCCGCCGTCATTCTCGGCTCCGGGCAGATCGACGCGTAAATTGACCGGAGCACGTGCAAGCGTGATCGCACGCGGGCCTCCTTCTTTCAGGCCACGGTCGGCGATGACGAGCGATCCGGGAAAGATCGCTCCGCGTGTCGGCTGCAGGATCGCAATGTCGGTGAAGTTTCGGCTCAGGCTTTTCGTCGAGCGGGAACATTTGGTGATGGTGCCGCTTCCGGGCCTGCGCTGTTCATCGCGGCTTAGCACCTTCTCAAATATCGGCTGGTTTCCCGTGGGCTGAACCGATAACAGACGGTTCGCGTCGTAGCTGAGGCTTTCGATGTACTGCTGAAGTGCCGCACCGGAACTTCCCTGCGTTGGAGTGTCGGTGTCGGTTGGTTCCGGCGAAGGAGCTTGGTTCCACGCCGCCCAGACACTGTTTTGAACGCCTTTATCCGTGACAACAGTGCGAAGGTCGTTGAATAAAATCCCTAGCACCTGCTTGCGCGTCTTGCCGGCGAGATCTTCGCGGGCGTCCCATTTTTCTGCGATAGCGGTTGCCGCGTTTTCATCGCCGACAAGATCGGTCAGCCCTTCCTTGAGTTCGTCGAGCAAACCCGAAAGCTCTTCCTCGGTCAGCGGCCGTTCCGGCGTTGCAGTTGGAACTGCATTCGATGCAAATGCACCGACTGACGACGGCATCCACACAGAGCCTGCGGCGATCAAAAGAAACACCGCACCGGCAATTAGCGTAGATTTAGCGATTCTGTTCATTTTGCTTCTCAACTGAATTACAAATAATTACTGCACACAACGAACCGAAACGGCGTAGCCAGCCTCGGGATTGGTAAAGCGGTAGATCATGCCGTTGTTTGCCTCGATGCGGCGGCGGTAGACGTTTCGCTTTTTGTTGACCATGCGGGCCGTCGCGGTCCAGAAATAAGAACGCGGACGGTCGCCTTCGATCCCGTCAAATTTCGCCTCACCCTTGTTGAACGTCGCAAAACCCGAGATCTTGAACTCAAGGCCGGAATTTCCGCCGACCTGCAACATGAGGCCTTCGCGATATCCTCTCGCCGAACTGTAACCTTCGACCATCAATTGGTTCTGCGGCATCCCGAGAGCTTTCTCAAGGTCCATCCAGTCATTATCCGTCGGCAAACGCCAACCGGCAGGACACGCATTGATCGCACCGTTGAATGTATAGAGCATCCCGAGTTCCTCACATGCTTCGTCGTCATCGTCGAAGCAGATAGAATCGTCCCGCATATCATAGCGAAGGTTCTCTTTCATCCACGTCAGGTTCCCGAGCTTCTTAATGCCGTAAACCTGCCCGTCACGTGTGTCCTTAAAGCTGGTCTTAGCTGACGGCTTTTGGGCGGCGGCAATTCCTGCAACCAAAAAGAACATAGATATTGTCGCAACTGTTCGTTTCATCTTGTTGTTGTTTTCCTCCGGCTAATCCTTTGGCGCGTATTTCCTTTTTAGTTTTGCGAGGTATTTTACATCGGCATTCTCAGACATCGAAGCGGTCCGCGAACAATTATCGACGTTTAGGTCCGCGGCCGTCCCGTGAGCGTAAACAAGATATTCTTTGCCGTCCTCAAAGTTGTAACCGCACATCGCACTGTCCAGGGCCGTCTTGATCGTTATCACCGACGCGCCGGTTCCCTTCCACGTGGTTTGTACAGTAAGTTTCACGATCCAGTAATTTCCGTCCGATGTCTTCTCCATAGAGATGACCTTGCCCGTGAAAATAGCGGCGGAATCTTTGTAGGCGTTCGTCACCTGGGTCTTGATCTTGCCGGTCGGTGCGATGCAGCTGCATGCGAGCGAAGTTTCGGCGGCCGCAAATGTGAACGCGATCATCGCGAGCGTGATGTAGATGGTTTTCTTCATATTGTTATTTGAAAATAGTGGACGGATCGGTCTTTGGAAGCGGTAGTTTCATTGCTTTGATTTTTTGCGTCGTCGCGGCGTCGATGTTGAGGCCCCACTTTCTAAAGAACGGGACTAGATCGTTTTTCGTGATGAAGCACATCATTTGGACAAACTTATTAGCTTTGTCCGCGTCGGTCTCTCTGGGGTTATAGATCAACGGCTGTTTGCGAAACTCCTTTTGCAAACGGGTGAATGCTTCCCAGCCGTAGACCGACTTGAGCTGATGAAACATCACGAGCTTGGTAAAGAACTCGCCGTATTCCGCCGGATTGATGACCATGTAATTCTTATTTGGATTGGCGATATAGCGGCGGGCCATTTCAAAGGATGAGACGGGGTTCCGGCCCTCCTTATCGTTGAGCTTGGACGGCAGGCCGAACTTTTCCTGCACGTAAAGCGAGAACATATTGACCTGCACCTCAACGATCGCGTTAAACATCCAACTTCGCTGCTGGTAAGTGTGCCCGGTCTCGTGCCAATAGCCCCATTCGGTGCCGAGATCTTCGGTGAGAGCGGTGAAATTGTCGCGCTTCATCCCGATAAAATATTCGGCTGCGTATGCATAGTATTTATCCGATTCGGGTGCCGGAGTATAAACGTCAACCAGATAGTTGATGCGATTGCGGGTTTTCATGTTCTCAGGCGAAGAGTTGTCAAAACCCGCCAGCTGATCGTCAAGGTCGATCATCTTGTGGATCGTTTCGAACATCGCCTCGACATCTGCGATCGGGTGCTTGACATAATCCCGCGAAGGAAGCGTGACGAGGGCTTTGTCAGAGACAAGCTGCACATAGGTGTCTTCCATCGTTTTGATGGCCTTTTCCCATACCTCATCTTCAGTCTCGCCAACTATGTAAAACGGAATTGCCTTGCCGCCCGTTACCTTGACATCGACCGTTGTTGGATCGGTGTCGAAACCGGTTCGCTTGACGAAGATGAATGACAGGATGCCGTCGTTTCCGGCCGTTACGGTGTTGGAGCCTTCCTTAAGTTCGTTCTCCTGCGTGCCGTTGCGCTTTTCCCACATCGGCTTGAAACCGATCATCGTCGAGAGTTTGTAGTTCGGATCAAGCTCAGTGACCTTGACAGTGAACCTCTCGCCACGCCGAACCCAAAGCCCGGACGGCTGATAGTCACAGAGCACTCGTCGATGCGTTCGCACGGTCTCGGTCCTTGCCTCGGTTTGCGAGACAAGCACGTATTCTTTCGTCTTGTTATTAAATTCCTGAGCATTTGCTGTTGTCCAGACGAACAGCGTGAGCAGGAATACTAAAACAGTTGATCTCATAATTATCCGATGTTCCCCGAGGCGGCTCATTTATTAGTTTTGATGTCGTCCAGGTTCTTTGCCCAATCGACGATCGATCTTGGCGTCTTACTACCGCGTTCATTGAAATAGAGCGTTTCCCTCTCGTCATTGAATATCGCGGCGTGGATGGTATTGGCCTTTACATCGATAGCGATCGCCGATTCCAAATGCGTGCATGCATGGATCAAACATCCACTGGCAAAGAGAACATCGCCTTCCATGGTTATAGGTGTTAAAGTTTCGAACGATTCCATAAACGAAGCATAGCCGGCGCTCCGCAATAGTTTTTTCAGACGGGACTTTATAGCATCGTTGTTCAAGAGCTTATCCGAATCCTCGCCGCTCCAATCGGCGATGTCCGCGGGCAAAGTCGTGGCTTTGGATTTGGCGGTTTGAGCGATCGCGGATATTCCGAGAATGCTCGTCAGGATAATTATGTAAACGATCGTCTTCATCTTATTTATTCTTTGCGTTTACCGCTTCCTCGAGTTTCTTTAATTTGGCGGCAATATCGTCGCCTTCTTTCTTTAGAGCATCATTTTTTGTTTTGATTTCGTCTATCTTTTTGCTGTATTCGTCAATTGTCTTGCTGTCGGCAAACGCCTGAGTCAGTAGTTTATTTTGAGTGATCAAGGCTGCGGTGTTCTCGACGTCTTTGGCGCTCATTTCGTAATAAGACTTAAACGTCTCGTCTTTGCTCAGCTTTGCCGCTTGAGTGAAATCCGCGGTTGCGCCTTTGTAGAGTTCGAGAATCCGGTCGTAGCTCTTTGCCAGTTCTTTAAGCTCGCCGTCATGGGCCTTTTTCGACGCTTCAAAATCCTTGATGTCATCGCTAATCTTTCCAAACCTATCGCCCGCTGCAGTTACGAGAGGTTTTGCGTCGTTCATCTTCTTATTGGCGGAATCAACCAATTTGTTGGCCTCTAATACCTGTTGGTCGTCACAGGCGGTTGTCAGGACCGCGAATGCCAAAATGGCCAAGAGGATTAGTTTCAGTTTCTTGTAGTTATTCATCATTTATCTCCATTCTCTCCATCAGAAGTCTATGCTGTTCTGCTATAGCTCTCAGAACCTATACAAGGGTATTTTGGGCTGACAGGCAGCAAAGGTGAAAGCAAATTTATTAAATAATTCCGAAAGGCAGTGTTGCAAAATTTTAGTGATACTACGCGCTTTCGGCAAAATAGACAAATCCTTTCAGTTTGCTTATGGCATTCATTAGCGACTCTGATGCCAAACTCTATCGGGCGATTGCCTGTAAATTTCAATAGATTTCCATTTTCTTTTGAACGGAAACAAATTATCATAAAGTCGGCGGTTTCTAGCCACGATCAACACGTTAATCTTTTAACCCAAAATGCCGTCTACTAACGCGGGCGGTTGTGACAAAACACATGCACATCTTACTATTGGCTTCTCTCGAAGCATTACTTGGCATTCCGGAATGGGTCGGATACGTTTTCGTGTTCGTACTTGGCACGTGTATCGGCAGTTTTCTCAATGTAGTCATACATCGTGTGCCGAACGAACTGTCGCTGCTGCCGCCATCCGCGTGCCCGAATTGTAAGGCATCTATCAGGTTCTATCACAACGTGCCCATCCTCGGTTGGCTGATGCTTGGCGGTAAATGCAAAGACTGCAAAGAGCCGATCTCTTGGAGATATCCTGCGATCGAGGCGTTGACCGGGTTGGTTTTCCTGATCGTCTACATGCAGATCGGGCTGACAGCGTATCTGCCCGTCGCTCTCGCGTTCGTTTCGACGATTATCGCGCTAATTTTTATTGACGCCGGACACATGATATTGCCGAATGTAATCACATATCCATTGTTCGTTATCGCTTTGGTCATACGTTTGGTCTATCCGATCGTTTTCGACGAGAATTATTTTAGCGACACGACATTCGCGCCGATCTCATATTTAAACACCTGGCCGGCATGGGCCGTTTCGCTTTCCGGGGCAATATTCGGTGCCTTGGTTGGCGGAGGGTCACTATGGCTAGTTGGGGCGATCTGGAAAGCGCTCAGAGGTGTAGATGCGATGGGTTTGGGAGATGTCAAGCTGCTGTTAGGATTAGGTGCTCTGCTCGGCTGGCGTTTGACGATCCTCACGATCTTTATCGGAGCATTTACCGGGGCTGTCGCAGGGATCGCCGTCATTGCCCGGCAAAAGGATAAGGACCTGCAGACTCAAATTCCCTTCGGGATCTTCTTGGGTATCGGTTCGATCATCGCAATTTTGTTTGGTGACAAGATTATCGCCTGGTACCTGGACAGGTTCGTCTAGACCGATCTGATAGAATTTTGCAGACAGGCATCGGTACAGAAATATGTCGATGCCCCGAACTTTATTGCCCGTTCCTCCGGTACCCAAGTTCCGCACTTTGTGCAGTTAACGAGTTTCCCGGAGTTGACCGGTTCCTCGATCCGAGATTGTTGAGTAGAATTTCCGGTAGCCGCATTGCGGATCATTCGGCTTACGCCGATGACGGTTTTGATCTGCTTTCGGTACTTGAACGCCGTTAGCGCCAATAATATCAGCAAAACTGCCAGTACGATTAGAGCTTCTCTCATGGTTGAGGTTTGTACGTCTTAGTTTCGATCTGTGTTGTGAGATCGGCGATCGAGTCGTTCTTGGCATTTGCTGCTTTTAGCTGCTCAAGCGTTGACTGAGCCGTCGTCCAATCCGACTGCCTAATAAATGTAGATGTCAGAAACTGAAGAGCGCGTTCCTGCTTTGGGTTGACTTTTAGAGCTTTCTGGAATTCGTCCGACGCTTTTCGAAGATCGGCGGGCTCATCAACATAGAACGTCAACGCAAGATCGGTACGAACGTCCGCGTCATTTGGTCGTACCGTTAGTGCCTTTTCATATGTCTCGCGCGCAAGTCTGAAACTGTTCGAATCTTTCTTGAAATAGCCAGTGTCAAAATGGGCATTACCAAGATCCACAAGAACATCATAATCCTTCGGATCGATCGAATTTGCCCGTATTAGAATGCGCTTCGCCTCTTCAAGTAGTTCAGCATCCTTTTTAATGGTTGCAAAACGGTATAGACCGCGGCCCAGATTCTTCTGGAACGCTAGATCAGTGGGATTCGCATCAGCCTCAGCGATCTTTGCCTTGATCTCCTCCGGATCGACATTCATTTCGCCCGGTTGTGAGTTGGCGTTGTTGGACATCGGCTTTCGTTGATCGAGCTGGGTCTTGAGGGCATTAATCGTAGATCGATTGAGTCCGTTTGCCAGTAGAAATCCGCCTGTCAGCCCGGCTAGAGCGGCTAAAATGCCAACCGTGAGTATCTTTGCGTTCATTGGCGATAGTTTACCAAAATCCCAGTGTCAATAGAAAAGCGTCGCCCAAAACACAAAGGCGACGCCGTAAAATTGTAATGCTGAGAGAACTATTTCTTTCCGTCAGGAGCTATATACGGAAGATCTTCGGCTCGGCGGCGGATAGGCGGATCGGTGGCTCGACGACGAGGCACGACGGTGCTTTCGCGGCGGTCAACGCTGCCGGCCGGCAAGCCCTTACCATGAACGGCTTCGACCAAAATCCGCGTGATCTCTTGCGAAAGCGTTCGGTGTTCGCCGGCGGCTCGTCTTCGCAGCGATTCTTTCAATTCATTTGGAACATAAGCTCCAATAAAAACACCTTTTCGGTTTGCCATATATAGAGGGGTCTCCTTAATTTTTGACCGCGATAGTAGTGCCGAAAGCTATGAGGCACGCCTGTAAGCCGAATTTTGTATCTGCCTTCCGGCAAATGGCAATCATTCATCTAGGCCGGCGGTTACCCGACGGCTCAAGCGATCTACCCGGAATCTGCGGTCCCCGAAGGAACGTTGCACGGGCCGCACAAATAACGCGATTCCCTATTTGATCTTGCACCACGAGGAGTTTACCTGGCCGCGAATGTTACCATCACACGCCGGTGAGCTCTTACCTCACCGTTTCACCCATCACCCTTGCAGGCTGGTTTTCTCTCTGTTGCACTTGTCGTCATACGGCTTTCGCCGCATTCCCGGACGTTATCCGGCTCGCTGCCCTACGGTGTTCGGACTTTCCTCTCTTTGCGAAAAGCAAACAGCGATTGCCCGGCGTGCCTCATAGCACGGCTTCAAAAGTATAACAAAATATGTTGAACAACAAAATACTTGTTACAAAAAACTCAATCAATGATCTCAGTAATGTCGCTCTCGCCTTCGGCCATGACTAAGTAAAATCCCAAAGGCTCTTTGTTTCTATTTTTTTGAATTATTTATGTCTTCCCGTGACGCATTCTAATCCAAAATTTCCGGTGGAAATAGATCAGGCCAGCGTTCGCGGTAAAAACTAAGGAGCTTACTTTGAACTTCCGGAGCGGTTTCGGCAGTTTTCACCATTTCGACCAATCGAAGTGTTTCGCCATACGAAATGCCCCCAATAAGCCTGCGTACGGCTTCGATCGAGTGGAGATTCATACTAAGATCGCGGGCGCCGAGACCTATCAGAAGCGGAGTATAGAATGGCGAACCGGCCATTTCACCGCATACGACACCAGGAATGTTTGCCTCATCGGCAGCGTTCAATACGAATTGTACCGCTTTAATAACTGCCGGATGAAGCGTTTGATACCATTCCGCGACAGATTCGTTGTCGCGATCCACGCCGACGAGGTACTGGACAAGATCGTTTGTCCCCAGGCAGACAAAATCGACATGTCGAAGTATCTCATTGATCGAGAAAACCGCTGACGGCAACTCTATCATGACCCCGAGTTCGGGTTGACCGCACGGAATATCATGCTCAGTAAGATCAATCCACTCTTCTTTCACGATCGATAGTGAACGTTTGATGTCTTCAACACCGGAAACAAGCGGAAGCACGATGCTAACTTGTGCGTTATAAGAGGAACGCAAGATCGCTCGGATCTGAATCCGAAACTGCCGTTCCTGGGTCAGACTGAGCCGTATGGCCCGTAGACCCAAAGCAGGATTCTTCTCTCGAACATCCGCCCGTACGGTCGTTTGCTCGACGCCCAGATCAAATGTTCGGATTCTGACCCCGGCGATTCCCGCGATCTCAGCGATCTTTCGGTAGGCGGCCGTTTGGCTTTCTTCTTTGGGCAGCCCATTGAGATGATCGAAGAGATACTCAGACCGTAAAAGTCCGATGCCGTTTACTCCAATTTCGATGGCACGTCTACAGGCTTCGGGTTTATCCACATTCGCCGCAATTCTTATCTTAACGCCATCGATAGTGCTGACCTGGCCTACACAATCCGCGTTTCCAAGATCAGTACGGTTGATCTTCAAAAGTTGCGCGGAAAGTTCCGATATGGTCGATTTCTTTGGTCGGACGACCACTTCTCCACTAATAGCGTCGACACCGACCAAATCGCCTGTCTTGATCCGGCGTGTGAGTTTACTGATACCGGCAAGTGCCGGAATGCCTAGTTCCCGGGCCATAATAAAAACGTGAGAGGTCCAACCGCCACGTTCGGAAACGAGAGCTGATGGTTGGTTGCCGACGAACTCAAGCAAAGTCGACGGCCTGATCTCAGATGCCACGATGATCGAATTGTGGGGAAGGTTCCGGACCGACTCATCTCCTGCAAGAGCATTTAAGACCCGTACGACGACATCTTCCAAATCTACGGCTTTTTCCCTCAAATGTTCATCTTTCACGGCACGATAGCGATTCAGATAGTCATCGGCAACGAGCCTGACTGCCCACTCCGCATTGACAGATTCCGCCATGATCGCTTCTCTAACGCTGGCAATAAGCGATGATTCACGAATCAAAAGTAAATGGACGTCAAGAATGTCGGAAACGGCATCCGGAACGGCCGAACCTCCCCCGAATGTCATGTTCTCAAGCTGTTCGATTGCAGTACCAACGGCCGCATCAAGCCTGTCGAGTTCGGCATCGATCTTATCCGCAGGCAGCTCAACACGAAAGAATTGCCGGTTGCTTCCAAAAAGACATACAGCTTTACCAATCGCAATTCCTCGCGAGACTACACGGGCGCTGATCCGCGTTTCGGGACCATTTCTTACTGCTGTATGTGACACCGATTCTTTCAAATTGTGCTTTGCGGAAATTGTCTTCGGATCCAGCTCGTGTTATGAACTTCCGAAGCTAAATCCTCCGCCGCTGCCGCCCTGCGATGGAAAGAACGGTTTCAGGAGTCCTGCAAATGCCGCGAGGTTACGCGTTTGTATCAGTATCTCGCCGGGGCCGGTGAATTCTGCTACCATGCCCTCACCGCTCAGGAAACTGCGGAAGTAGCCGCTCTTTGCCGCCTTACGCAGGTTGTACTGCATTTGAGCCTCCCAGGCAACAAGGTGCCCGGTATCGACGACATATTGCTCGCCCGGCCGAAGGACTTTTCGATGGATCGAACCAAATGACGACACGAGTAGCAGACCGGTGCCGGAAACATGTAAAACGAAAAGTCCTTCGCCGCCAAAAAATGATTTGGCCCCGCCAAATTTTGTATCGATAACCAAAGAAACATCACCGGCGAGGTATGAACTCGACTGGACACAAAAAGCCTGATTCTGTATTTCAATGCCGGCGACATCGCCAGGTGCGCCGGGGGCAAAAGTCACTTCTCCGGGACCACCCTTTGAAGTGAATGTCGAAACAAACGCCGATTCGCCCCCGACAGCGCGTTTCAATGCACCGAAAACGCCGCCTTTCAATTCCGAGTGCAGGTCAACATTTGCCGACATTGACACCATCGCCCCGGCCTCAGCACAGATCGCTTGCTCGGACTGCAAATTTACGACTGCAAGTGCAAATGCGCCTTGATGCTCAATGGCCCATGTGTAACCTCGTCCCGCCCCACGGCCATCCGAGTCAAAATGGAATGCGCCTCCCGGCCTATTTGCGTGCTGGACGGGTGCCGTGTCCTGTTGAAAGGAAGGCAGTGGCGAGGCAACCGGTATCGGAGGTTCTACGGGGATCGTGAAGCCGCACGATCCGCAAAATTTCGCACCGTCCATTAAACTCATATCGCACTTTGGACATTTCATATAATGACTCCTTGAGACTTTCTTAATATTATTTCCGCCGCCTCGCCGGCATCTTTTGCAAAATCAAGAAATTTAACGTCAGTATCGCTTACTACCAGAGTGCTTTGACATGCGGCAACGATCGGTGGCCAGCAATCGCCAACGAGTACAAGCGGCCGGCTTCCGAGGACGCGAGTTTGCAGTTTATTCCAAACAAGCGAAATCTCGGTCACGGTTCCCATGCCGCCCCGAAACGCAACAAATCCCACGCTGCGCGTGATCAAGTTCTGCAAACGATCATAAAAATGATCAGTCGCGACTTTGTCGGTCAGGTAGCGGTTCGGTTCGGATTTGAACTGATTCATTACAATACCTAAAACTCGTCCGCCCTTCTCACGTGCGCCTCGGGAAGCGGCTTCCATTATGCCAAGATAGCCGCCGGTACAGATTGTGAATCCTGCTTCGGCGAGACGACCGCCAAGGTCTTTCGCTTCGCGATACTCGTCCGAGTCTTCCTTGCATTTCGAACCGCCAAAAATGGTAATTATTCTTTCCTGAGAGTGTTCGGGCATATAGTTGCTATCGGAAATCAGAATTGGATTAGTGTGCCTGCCAACATTATATCCAACCGTCTTTTAATGGCAAATTGCTTACGTCCCCGGACTGTCGCCCGGAACCTGATTTCCTGCGTCCCTGATCGCCTGTTCCGTATTTGTGAAGAATAGTATGATGCTGCCGCCGACAAAGAATACGATCAAGGCGAGGATCGCCGGGCGGTATGAGTTTGTCAATTGGGCGACAAGTCCAAAGATGATCGGGCCGATCCACGACGTTCCGCGCTCCGAGATCTCATAGAATCCGAAAAACGCACTTTCACGGCCTGCCGGGATCATTTGCGAGAACAGCGATCTCGATAATGCCTGCGAACCGCCGAGCACAAAACCGATCAATCCGCTCATAACATAAGCCTGGGTTACAGTACTCAGGAATCCGTAGGCATAGATAACGATGAATGACCAGATGACGAGTGAGGTTATGATCGCTGTTTTTGTGCTTGTAAAGTGCGCGATACGTTCAAACACCATGGCTCCCACAAACGCGACAATTTGAGCAATAAGAAACGCGATAACGAGAACTGTCCGATCCGTCGGAATGCCTCGGGCGACAAACAGCTCTTGGGAAAGAAAAACGGAGGAAGCGGTGATCACCGTTTGGATGCCGTCATTATAGAGTAAGTAAGCGATCAGAAACTTGAGGGTCTGTTTTAGTTTGAGTAGCTCGTTAACAGTTGACTTCAGTTCCCTGAGCCCGGCGACAACATAATGCTGACCTTCCGGGACGGCACGCAACGGCTGTCGCGACTTCAAAAGCAGGAAACTAATAATGGAAAAGCCTGCCCACCAAATGCCTGAAGCTAGTAGGCAGATGCGCACGGCAAACTCCATCGTGATCCCGATCGACTCGGCATTCTTCAAAAAGATCAAATTTGCGCCGAGCACGAGACCTCCGCTTAGATATCCGGCGGCAAAACCCCAGCTGGAAACGCGGTCACGATTGTCTTCCGTTGTAATGTCGGGAAGGAATGAGTTGTAAAATACGAGTGCCGCCCCAAAACCAAGATTCGAGATCATGACGAAAGCGCACCCGAGAAGATAGAGGTTACCCTCGATAAAGAACAGCAGGCAGCATGCGATAGCACCAAGAAAACAAAAGAACATCATGAATGTTTTCTTGAGGTGCGTATAATCCGCGATAGCGCCAAGGACCGGTAAAAAGAAGATCTGAAGAAAGACAGAAAGCCCGATAGTATAAGTAAACACGGACTTGGCGGTAACGAGGTCGTATCCGCCCAAACTGATCACGACACCGTTTTCGCCAACGGCTGATTGTGCTAGCGTGGTGATGTAGTCACCAATTAGCACGCCGAGTACGGTCGTCGAAAATACTGAGTTTGCCCAGTCGTACGTCAGCCAGCCAAATATCTCTTTCCGATCATTCTTTGGATACGTTTTCATCGTAAAGTGCTTTCGTTTATTCGGTTGCGAAGAATACGCTAAACATTAATTCAGTCGGAAAGTATTGTCGAATGTCCGCCAACAGATGGTGGTATTAGCAATGCATATTGTTATAGAAAATCGCAGAATTCTTAGAGTTGACCCTAGTTTCCCTCGATCTCTGTTTGAGTACGGTAGGCCGGTATCTCACGAGCTAGTTAAATACCTCAAAAAAATAGCATTTATCCAGATATTGTGCCGATATTATATTGACACTTAGCTTTAATTAGGTGTACGCTTCAAACGTCACAATACTGAAATTGAAAAATTGCTTCTCGTTTGCAACCGTTTAGAACTCGTGGTTCTGGACGTTCTGCCTGAATGATATTTTTCTAAATTACTCCGGAGGAATCTGATTAACCATGGTTTTACTGAAAAAATACAGCAGCATTTCGCTGCTCGCTCTTGTGGGATTTTTGTTTACGCTTGGCGTGACCGAGTCACATGCACAGGCGTTTAGCGAAGATTTTGCGACCGTTCCGGTTGCGGGATGGACGACTCAAAATAATAGTGTGCCGGTTGGTTCTACAGCTTGGTTTCAAGGAAACACAGCTGTTTTCCCTGCGCAAGCTGGTGCGACAAACTCTTATATCGGCGCAAACTTTAACAATACGACTGGAACGAACACAATCAGCAACTGGCTGATCGCTCCAAACCGTACGATGAACAATGGTGACGTTTACAAATTCTGGACGCGTACAACAACTGCCAACCCCTTCCCTGATCGACTTCAAGTACGTCTTTCGACAGCGGGAACAAGCACGAACGTCGGGACCGGTCCAACCGGACTAGGCGACTTCACCAATCTGCTTCTGGACATCAACCCTATGTATGACACGGGCGGTATCTATCCTGAAATCTGGACAGAATTTACGATCACGATCTCAGGCCTCGCTGGCCCTACAAGCGGCCGCATCGCATTCCGCTATTTCGTAGAAATGGGCGGTCCGACCGGCGACAACTCGAATTTTATCGGAATCGATACGTTTAGCTACACACCGGGAATGGTCCTGACACCGGGCGACGCTCCGGTTGACTTCAGCGGCGATGGCAAGACCGACTGGGTGGTTGTACGCAACACCGGCGGCGGACCGACCGGCCAGATCACTTGGTTCTGGAACGTCAACGGCGGCGGAGCAACTCAGGCATCGGCTTGGGGATTAGCAACAGATTTCTTCATTTCTGAAGATTTCGACGGCGATGACAAAGATGATATCGCCGTTTGGCGTTCTGGTGCAGCGACGGTTGCGTCTTTCTACATTTTGAACAGTGCAACGTCGACGGCCCGGGTCGAGGCGTTCGGCCAGACGGGTGACGATCCTACTGTCGTTGATGACTATAACAACGATAATAAAGCTGATCTCGCGGTTTATCGTGCAGGTGCTACTGCAGGAGCTCAGAGCACTTGGTTCTACCGAACGACGGCCGGTGGCGCTGTGAACTATGTTCCTTGGGGACAGAATGGTGATTTCCCTGCACCTGGTGACTATGACGGAAATGGCAGTGCTGATTTCTGTATTCAGCGGAATGCTGGTGGAGGCCAGGCTGGCTTCTGGACAAGGTTGTCGACCGGAACAGTACTTCCTGTTACGATCTTTGGCACGCCGACAGATGTTATCGTTCCGGGAGACTGGGATGGCGACGGTAAGACTGATATTGCGACGGTCCGAGGAGTTGGGGGTTCGATACAATGGCATTATCTGTCAAGCCTTAACAGCTCGATCAACTACATCACATTTGGAGCGTCAGCGACCGACTTCATTACACAGGGTGACTACAACGGCGACGGCAAAACCGATGCCGCTATATGGCGTCCGAGTGCTAGCCCCAACGGCTCGGCGTTCTGGGTCAATACCACCGGCACGAATGCGGTCACCACTTTCGCAATTGGTGCAAATGGCGACTATCCTGTGGCTGAATTCAATAACCACTAAGTCAATGTAGTGGCGATAAATGGACTAGAGGCCGTGAGCGATCGCGGCCTCTTTTTACATGAAGGGGCAGGGTTGAAGATTCGAGCGCCTCACGGTAGAGTAAATGTGGCCGGCGAAAGATCTATGGCCGAACACTTATGAAAGCTATGATCCTCGCGGCCGGATTCGGAACGCGGCTATTCCCTCTGACGATCGACCGTACAAAGCCGGCGATTCCCTTTTTGGGAAAGCCATTGGTCGGTTATGTCGCTGAATATCTTGCCCGGTACGGTATTACCGAAACCGTTGTAAATCTGCACCATCAGCCCGATTCAGTGATCGAGGCTCTTGGGGACGGCAGTGCTTTCGGCGTACATATTGACTATACGCGTGAAGTACCCAAAATACTCGGCACCGCAGGGGCATTGGATAACGCCCGCGAATTCCTCGAGAGCGACACGTTCCTGATCGTGAACGGCAAGATCATCACTGACATCGACATTGCAGCCGCACTCGAAACTCACCGTCGTTCAGGTGCGGTCGCCACAATGGTCCTGAAACCAAATGTGAAGCGAGAGAAGTTTACCATCGTTGAAACCGATGACGGTTTTGTGACCGGCTTTGGCGATTTTGCGCGGCCGTTTACCGAAGAAGAGATCCGCGATACTATACACGAGCCCTATTCGCCGCCGATGTTTACCGGTATCCATATAATGGAGCCGCGTGTTTTCGAGTACATCCCGCGAGGCGTCTATTCAGACATTGTGCCGACATTCTATAACCCTGCATTGAGAAACGGCGAGAAG
This sequence comes from uncultured Chloracidobacterium sp., assembly GCA_964625555.1. Classification (GTDB taxonomy): domain Bacteria; phylum Acidobacteriota; class Blastocatellia; order Pyrinomonadales; family Pyrinomonadaceae; genus OLB17. The sequence continues at coordinate 1,194 of CAZVDM010000070.1, read as the reverse complement.
ATCGCGGCTCATTTGACCGATGCGAGTTGGTTCGAACTGTCGACAATTCCGCGTTACTTAGATATTAGCCTCGCGATGATGCACAGCGGCGACGTTCATTTTGGACGGAATTGCACGATGTCTGGGGCTGCGAACGTCAAGGACTCTGTGATTTGGGACGACGTAACTATCGGCGACGGGGTGACGCTATATCGTACGATCATTGCGGACGGCGTTAAGATCGAGCCGGGCGAGCACTTTGAGAATGTTGCCATCGTACGAGCCGATATGGTCCGAAATTGTTCAGAGATCCCGGAAAAGGCCCTTAGAGGTTATATCCAAGGCGAGAACTATATCGTGCCGCTGAACTAACACACTTTCTCATGATCGTTCCCGACGAAAGTTAGCTATGACTTCGATCAAAACTCGACTCCAGCGATTTCTCGATTCCCGCGGCAGTTCGCCCGAATTTGATTCGTTGACGGCCGATGCCTCGACGCGCGAGTACTTTCGCATCGATTGGAAAGGCAGCGTTGCGATCGCCTGCGTGTATCCAGAGCCTTTCGATCCCGCCAGCCAAAATTATATTGACGTGACGAACTTGTTTCTGGCGGCACATCTGCCGGTCGCCGAGATATTTGATGTCGACGGCGAATTGGGTGTGATCGTACTGGAAGATCTCGGTGATCGTGTACTTCGAGACGTTCTAAACGCCGAAGAAGGCAAAGAAGATTCACGGCTCCTACGCGAAGCGATCTCGCTCATCGCACGCATACAGACAGCAACGACAATGGCGTTTGAAATGAGATCCGTAGCTTCGACCCTCAAATTCGACGCTCAAAAGCTCCTTTGGGAGCTGGACTTTTTCAAGGAACATTATTTCGGCACATACAAGAATCAACCGCTTTCACCTGATGACGATGCGAAATTGTCCTCCGAATTTGCCGAATTGGCGAGCGATCTCGAATCGTTCGCGACGGTTCTCTGTCATCGCGATTTCCATGCCGCGAACCTGATGCTCGATACGCAGGATAAAATGCGGATCATCGATCATCAGGATGCGCGGATCGGTTCGCCGGCGTACGACCTGGTCTCGCTATTGCTCGACCGAATTACTGATCTGCCGTCACCGGAATGGTTGGCAGACAAACGCAACTACTTTCTCAACGTCCGTCGAACTCTTGGTTTGACAAAGTTCGATGAAGGCGAAATCGC
>CAZVDM010000069.1:1340-17523 GCA_964625555.1 uncultured Chloracidobacterium sp. | reverse complement strand
TGGACACGCGGGACAGTTAAGAATTCTTCATACTTATGCATACTTGTTAAGGAGAATCTGTCTAAGCAGAATGTTCTTGAAGTTAAGTAAGCATAGTTCTATGCTTTTAGTTGCAACCTGACGCGGTTTTGAGCGTTCTAAATAGAAATGGATAACGATCTGACTGGAAAACTTATAGCCGACAAATATCGCATCGAGAGCCTTCTGCGCGAGAGCGACTCGGGCGATCTCTACTTGGGCAAACATGACATTTCGGGCAAGCCCATCACCGTTCGGATACTGTCACCCGCTCTTGCGATCGATGCCCGCTGGGCAAAGCGATTTTTGGATGAGGCCAGGACAGCCGCCGCATTGGAGCATCCGAATATTCTGAACCTGACCGATTTCGGCACCGATTCGAAAGGCATCGTATATGCGATATATGAGCCGGTCTCGGGCGAGACGGTAAAGAGCATTTTGGCCGGCGATGCAGCTTTTGATCTGTCTCGTGTTGTAAATCTCATCAAGCAAGTTGCCGCTGCAGCAGTCGCCGCTCACGCTCAGCGGGCGATCCACGGCACGCTCGCGCCGTCCAATATCTTTATCGAAGATGTGAATGGGATTGAGACCGTTAAAGTACTCGGCTTCGGCTCGGACAACATGAACGTGCCGCGTGACGCCGATCCGCGCTATCTTGCACCCGAACAATGCACCAATTTCCCCGTCGCGGACGAACGAAGCGACATTTTTTCGGTCGGTGTCATCCTCTACGAAATGCTCGCGGGCGAGGTCCCTTTTGACGGAAAGACGGCATCTGACGTTCTCGCCAAACAGAACGAACCGCCGCTCCCGATATCGGCGTTTCGGCCTGACCTCCATTCTCAGCTCGAACCGATCATCCTGAGCGCATTGGCCCGTGATGCCGCCAACCGCTACCAGTCGATGGCCGATCTCAACGAAGATCTCGAACGCGTCTCGGCTGAGATCGGCGGCACCAAGGCGGCAGCCGCCGGACAGAATATCTGGCAAACGGCTTTTATCGTTCTCGCCGGAATTGTTTTGCTGGGCGGGGCGTTGATCTATTTTACAATGGGCAAGAAGACCGACCCGACGACGGCAGCGTTAACGGTTGACGCTAACAGTCTTCCGGTCCAGCCCATTAATCCTGCGACAGGCGCCCAGGAAGATGGGCTGATAAAGATGATCGGGGACACTGACGCTTCGTTGATGCTGAACTCTAACAGCGAGATGGTCCCGCCCGGCACGATGCCCGGCGGCGACGGTTACAACCCCTGGGCAAACGGCGGCGCCCCGCCGATCGGCGCTCCGGCGATCGGTGCACCTGTGCCGGCCTACACACAGCCCGGAGGCCAGGTCGTAACGATCGACCCAAACAGCCCGAGCCAATTCATGCCGAACGAAGGCGGCATCATTCTCGTCCCGATCCCGGCGAATACAAGCACGGATGTAAGGCCGACTCCGACGCCGAAAACCCCAGGCGGAAACACCGCTGTGCAGCCGACGCCGGTACCGATTTCGACTCCGAAACCAATGGCGACACCTTTACCAAAGACACCAAAAACGACGGATAAGCCAAAAGACAAACCTGCGGTTAAGACCGGTCAATCCGGCTCCGCGGGCGACGGCGGTTCACCGTCGGGCGGTGAGTAATTTGACTATTTCTGTGTGGCCCTTGGCTTTGGCGATCTCGATGGCGGTTTCGCCGGACTTGTTGGTGAGTTTTGTGTTTGCCTTCAGCATTATGAAGGTCTTGACTATTTCGGTATGGCCGGCTTCGGCCGCCAGCATCAAAGCCGTCATGCCATTTTGATCTTTGACATTTAGATCGATCCTTCGAAATCGAGCCGCTAACTCAAGCATCTCTTTTCGTTCTGCTCCACGCAGTTTGACTGCTTCGGCCGGAGTTCGTGCGGCAAATTGCAATGCGAACGAGTAAGCTCTCATCGTATTGACGCTTCCATTCGCCGCCGCGACCATCAGCGCCGTCCGGCCTTGCTTGTTGATGAGATTTGGGAACGCCTTGCCCAACAGCAGCAGCGTGGAATCAAAATAGTCGTATTCAGCGGCGTATTCGAGTGCGTTCTTTGCGTCGAGATCGCGACGATCGACTTCGGCCCCGGCCAACATCAATTTCTTGACCAGCCAGCCGTTGTCAAATCTTACGGCACGCATCAAGGCAGTGTCCCCGCTTTTACTCACACGGTTGACGGCTTGTGGATCAAGGCTGAAAAGTTCGTCGGTGTACAGCGTGGGACGGCTCGCGAAATAGAAAAGATAAGTTTCACCATTCTTATCGACCTCGAGCTGCCATTCGGCCTTGTAGCGATCCGGCGTTCGTCCGAATACTATCCCGTAATAGGATGCAGCCATCATAGCCGTAGCGGAGTTGGAATGCCGAGGCATTTTCTGGATGATCTCCCAAGGGGCCGTCCAATTAATATCATCTTCGAGCAGCAGCCTCCAGGCAAGATCATCGTCTTCGGTCGATTCGTGGTCGTCGTAGTACTTTCGCTCGGCGTAGGTCTTTCCGTATTTGTCCTTCTTGTTGACGTCGGCACCCGAACGGAGGAGCAGGGCCTGCGGGTTCATCGCTGTCTCGGGCATACGGACCGTCCCAAACAAAGCGGTCGAGCCAAACTCGTTCGTTGCGTTGATATCGGCACCTGCCGTCAAAAGCAGCCTGATCACCTCGGGCGTATTGCGAAAGACGTCAAACCCGCGCACCGCTCTGAGGATCGCAGGCTGGCCAAACATATCGCGTGTATCCGGCGAAATGCCTTGTTTGAGATAGGCCTTCACCGCCTCGATATCCGCCGTTTCGCAGGCCCGCAAGAACTTTTCCTTTTGGATCCATTCCGGGATCCTAGGGTTTTGAGAACATACGGTTCCCGCTATCGTCAGGATCGCAAAAATGATGAAAAGAGTGGATCGGCGACGGATCATCTTGGAACTTCGACAGTCTTGATAATATCCGCGATCACGGCGTCAGTTGTTGCCCCATCGAGTTCGGCTTCCGCACGCAAAGCGAGGCGATGACGCATTACCGGCAACGAAACGTCGCGAATGTCGTCCGGCGTAGGAAAATCACGGCCGCGGATCGCCGCAAGTGCTTTTGAGCAAAGCAGTAAGGCGACCGAAGCACGCGGACTTGCTCCGTACAATATCGACGGATGCGAGCGGGTCTTTCGCACGATATCGACGATGTATTTCTGCACGCCCGGCTCCATTCTCATCGTACGGACCTCGTTACGGCAGATGTGGATCGCGGTCGGGTCCGAGATCGGAGTGAGTTCGACCTGTTCGAGATGCCGCGAGTTAAAGCCTGCATCCCAACGCGCGACGATTTCCTGCTCTTCGGTTTCCTGCGGGTAATCGATCAGGATCTTTAGCAAAAACCGGTCAAGTTGTGCCTCGGGCAGCGGATATGTGCCCTCGTATTCGATCGGGTTTTCCGTCGCGAGCACAGTAAAGATCGGCGACAGCGGATAGCGTTCGCCGTCGATGGTCGTCTGGCGTTCTTCCATCGCTTCGAGCAGAGCGGCCTGCGTTTTCGGCGGCGTCCGGTTGATCTCGTCGGCGAGCAAAATGTCCGTAAAGATCGGCCCCTGCCGAAGGCTAAACTCGGACGTCTGCATGTTAAAGACGTTTGTGCCCGTGATGTCTGACGGCATCAGATCGGGCGTAAACTGGATCCTTGAAAATCCGGCGCCAATGATCTTGGCGATCGTCTTGATGATCAGTGTCTTAGCCGTACCGGGCACGCCTTCGATCAAAGCGTGGCCTTCGGCAAGCACTGCCACCAGGATCTGTTCGATCGCATCGTCCTGACCGACGATCGTCTTGGAAAGTTCATTCCGGATATGTGCAACTGTTGAGGGTGTGGTATTTAACATCTGTTAGATAAAATCGTAAAGGGTCTTGATCGCTAATACAAAAACGGTCGTTAAGAATATTCGCTTTAGCCAAACATCATTCAGCCTGGTAGCGTAATGGGCCCCGATATAGGCCCCAACGAACATGGTCACGCCGAGAATGATACCGAGCGAATAATCTACTAGACCTTGCCACATGAAAACGAGCGTGGCAATCGTTGACGAGACTACGTTGATCAGCTTGGTCGACGCCACCGCCTCGGTGAACTGCATACCGAAAAATGCGACCAGCACTGCGGTCAGGACCGTTACATAACCGCCGCTGAAGATGCCGCCGTATATACCAAGCAGGAATGTCAGGACGAATGTGACGATAAGCGACCTCCTGGATATTTGTACGAGCTCATCGACGCCCGCGTCGCGTTTGACCAGTATGAATACAGCGACCAGGATCATCGCTACCGACACTATCAGTTTGATGCTCGCATTTGATATGAGACCGACGAGCCCGGCACCGATCGCAGAACTGATCAACGTCAATACAAGAAGCGGCGAGACCTTTCGCATGACGATCGTTCCCTTTTTCATAAACGGGATCGTTCCGCCGATCGACATAAATACCAGGCCGAACATATTGGTGGCGACCGCTACTTTTGGATCGACGCCGAACTGGAACATTACCGGCACGGCGATAAGCGAATTGCTCCCCGTAACAACGCCCACAAAGCTCGTCGCGAGGAACACCAAGATCAGCAAGATGAGTTCGTTAGACGACATCGTTTAGATCCTCGGCCGCCGACGCAATCCCAAAGCTTCCTCAAACTCGCGAATCTTCTTGGTTAGCGCAAGCACTTCGCGTTTATTGGTCGGTTCACCGAATACGATCTCTTCGCACTCATTGAGCGTCTTCTCGACCATGCGTGAGTCCAGTGAGGCTCGATCAGCGATAGCGGCGGCTAGTATCCGCGCAGTTACGGATTGGTTGTCCAATCCCAATAGCCGCGACGCCCGACGGCGAAAATCCCGGTATATATTCTCGATCGCCAAATCAAACGAACGTGTTCGCTGCTGCATTTCGGCCATGGCCGAGACATACTCAAGCTTAGAAAGCCTGTCCTGTTCGAATTCCGGGACCGGCCGAGCAAACCGGCGGCTTTGAGAATAGAATATAAGGCCCACGAGAGCGACGCATTGAAAAAAGATAGCAACAACAGGCGTGCCCGAGAAGAACTGAATGAAGCGATTATTGTTTGAACCGAATCCCTGGTGAAATTCGTCAAATGCGATCGTCCCGTCCGAAGTTGCTACTAGATTGATGGCAAGCTGAGAATTATCTACTAGGGATATACCGCCGTTCGACACGATAAACGGATCGGTAACAAGTACGATCGTGCCCGCGCCATATGGCACGTCGACGACTATATTCTTTGAGCCGGCCACAAAATGCGCAACTGGTGCCTCACCAAACTCCAGATCTTCGTTCGCGGTGTTGACGGCTGAAACATCCCGGTTAGAATTGGAGGCCGGCGGCGATTCATTCCCATCGTAACTCGGGTTCGCACTGCGTATCGCCCAATCTGTTATCCGGTGAAAGGTAACATCGGCAGCCAAAACCGATGGTTGGATCGAATTCACATTGGCAGTCAAAACCGTCGGTTGTCCGGGCCGGACAGCCGCAACACCTAGTGTCATCTGGGTCTGATCTGTCGTGTCTACCGTGAGCAGTTTTGTGAAATCAGGGTCCTTCAGACTGAGATCCCAATTCGCACTTGTCTTGATAAGTTCGTCAGGCGGTGCTCGGTCAACAAGAACAAGGCGTCCGCCATCGGACACCCAACGCATCAGTTGGGCCGATTCGGTATCGGTAAACTCACGTCGCAGCCGGCCGATCACCACAAACACTTTTGGCTTTTGCTTTCCCGCAGCCGTAAGTGCGTCGGTCGACTCCTGCCAGCGAAACACCTTTCTGCCAGTCTCGGCCAGCAGTGAATAGTAGGCCTGAGTGCCCGTCGGCCCGGAATTGAAGGTCGAGCGATTAGGCTGCAGTTCGCTGTCGACCTCTTTTGGCTTTTGCGTGTATGAAGCGGCGTTCAGTCCGATGAGTATCGCACCGACCAGGAATATAGCGAGAATTATGAGGATCTTCTGTTTCACTTATATCGGGATCTTATTGCCGGCCGGATTCGCTAACGGCACGCTGATATGTAGCTCGAAAATCTTCCCATTCGCCGGCTTCGATACGCTGAAATCCATACCAATGACGTTCAAACGCGTTCGTCATACCGGACATATTTTCAAAAAGTTGGGGCCGCTTTCGCACGTCTTTCAAATAGTCGCGGTTTGTCTTGTGGCGAGCCAGCCCGATCAACTTGCGGTCGGAGAGTTCACATAGCAAAGCGATATAGCCCTTTCGGATCGCGAGCCGCAGGTTGCCGCTGCGGGCGAGATCGTCGGCCTCCGTGAACAAGTCGTGCGCCGACGCATCGGCTGCAATACGTTCGCCAAGTATGACGCGGTCGCCTTTCTTCACTTTTGTCTTTCGTCCCAATCGGTTCGCAAAGAAAGGTACAAAACGATATATAAGAAACCCTATCGCAGCAGCCAAAAGCACGTACAGCAGTATTTGCAGAACGAATGAGAGCGATGAGAGGCTGCCGCCGCTCGACGGTGCGACCTTGGGCCGCGGAAACGCGCTGTTGAGCCATTCCATGAATTCTCGCCACCAACGCTGAATTAGGCTCTCCTTTGGCGGCTCTGGCTTTTGATACTCTTGCCGCTTTAAAATCTCGGCGAGTTTTTGCTTATCCTCGTCCTTCGAACGCTCTGCGGCCGCCGCCATTTCAAGTTCTTCAATTCGATAGTCAATCGACGCGAGTCTTTCTTTGATGCCGACGAGGACCGCTTGCTTATCGGAGAGATTAATGCGGCGATCGAAATCGTCGAGTTCGACAGCGATCCAACCGGTGTCGCTCTCAATTATGCCGCCCTGCACGTCGATCTTTTCGCCGGATGGCAGCCTCTCACGAAGCCGTTTTGCGATCACCGAAATACGTTCGGTGCTGCCGCTGCCGATCTTGATATTTGAGACCTCCGCGATCAAGTCGTCGACATCTTTCTGCGCAAGATCCACTCTTGTTCGGTAATCCTCGAGTCCGCCGCCGAAGGCCGCGAACGCAAAAACAAGAGTAAGCAATAACGGTGTGAGCCGCCATCCTGTACGTTTCATTCGATGCTCGCTATTCAGAATACTCATTTCTATTCGAGCCCCAACGTTGAGTGAGATGGTCTTTTCGATACGACTGGACCTACCGCCGGCAATGGTTCAGCACGATGTGAAACGCTGATCGCGGGCTGCAGAGGGTTTACATAGTCCACCGGAACCGTTGGTATCTCGCCGAGCCGGCGGGCCGCCATCAACTCGATATCGTAGCCCTCACTGCGTACGCGTTCGTCAACATAGAGCAAACAGAGTCCGATCGTCCAAACAGGCGATAGCAATATCAAACTGATCTGCCAAATCAGATTGTACGAGATCTCGTACCATGCCGGAATCAGGTCCGCACTGAAGGTCATCACCTCAACACCGGCTCCCCACGCGTACCATGCAAGCGGAACGTAAAGGATGGCTAAAGCCGAATATGTGGCAACCAATGTGAATACAAATAGCGCAACCAGTCGCCGTACGTTACCGCTCGCCAAGCTGGCACTACGTGAAACCGCCGACATCACGCTCTGTCCCTCGACCAGCATTATTTGAGGTATGTACGCAAAGCGCGATGCGATAAGAAAAAAGAGCCAGATCGTACCGGCCGATCCAAGGATCCCAACCACGATCGAGAGAACTGTTGCAATTATCGGTACCGAGCTAAAAATACCGATTATAAGGATGATCAACAACCCGGTCACCATCAACCCAAAATAAAAGAAGATCGTCCCAATGACTGACAAAAGTATTGTTATCAACGACGAGGCACCGACAAGGGCAAAGAACCGCTTTCGTGTGTTGTCGTAGGTTTCCCGAAAAGTTATTGGTTCTCCGAACAACAAATGTCTGACAAAATTACGAGATGCTCCGCCCATGACAACCAGCGTCGCAATGGTCTCGGCCATCCAGATCACGGCATTTCCGAACCAAACAAAAACATAATAAAGCGCGGTGTCGGCCGATCGCGGATCTAGATTAACTGCAAACAGCTGACGTCCCAGAACTGTCCACCCGACCGATATTAGCGTGCCGACGATCACAGGCGGCGCCGCGATCATTATAAAGGTTAAAAAATTCTTGCGGTAAAACCGTACCGCGCGGTCGATAAGGTCTCCCGCACCGAGCGGGCTGATATATAGGGAGTGAGCGGTCGAAACATCCATCGTTAAACGATAATCTAGCAAACTTGTTGAGGTAAACAAAAAAGGGCGTTGCCGAAATATCGGCAACGCCCAAACTGATCATTCAAAATACCAGGATCAGAAGTTCAGACGAATAAGGAAGTCAGTGATACGGCCGCCCGGATCATTCGAACCGTTTGGATCCGCATAAGCCCAACCGCCTGCCATTTGGCCAAATGTACCCGTGAACGCCGTGATGTTGTTCACGTTTCCGGTCCAGCCGCCCAATCGCCAGTTGGTCCGATTAAGAACGTCAAACACTGTCATCCTGAATTCGACATTTCGCTTTTCACCGATCTTAAATCGTTTACCGACCGATGAGTCGAGTTTGAAGAAACCCGGTCCATAAAGCACGAATTTACGGAATCCGCATGTTCCCAACGACCTCTGCTGACAGTTACCGTAACCCGCAGGTGCAATAAATTGTCCTGTCGGAGTTCCACCTGTTGGATAGCCGCTTGGGTTCGCAGCCGTCGGGGTTGCAACCGTAAATGCGCGGATCGTGTTCGTTATGATGTCCGTCGGCAGATAGCTCACCGGAACCGTTACGCCATTAATAACCTGGTTATAGTAGACGCCAACAGCCTTTTGCAGCTGTTTGCCGGTCATGCCAACAAGTTGAATATTCTCCATCATTATCGGCGCCCCGCTCTGCCAGCGAAGTGTTGGCGTCAATGTCCATCCGCCTAATACTCCGTCAACAAACCAGTTTGCATTCGAGAGGAATGTTCTGCCCTTGCCGAACGGAAGGTCCCAAGTAGCGTCAAACTTGAATGAGTGACGCATGTCGATCTGAGCAAATGTCTTGTCGAGACTACGGTTGCGAAGCGTTACGTTTGAAGCGTTGCTTTGGTCACCGGCGCCAATTCCGAAGAAAGAGGTGCCCGCCGAAGCATATGCATTAGAAAATGCCTTTCCAAACGTATAGCTTGCCTGGAAACGAAGTCCGGCCGACATTCTACGTCTAACTTCGATCACCGCCGAATCAAACCAGCTTCTCTCCGTGTTGTCGAATTGGAAACAGAAGCCGAGTGTCGTCGGACAGTTCATGATGAAGTTTGCTGGCCGTCCGGCATTGGTGCCATTCGTTCTTAATGTCGAGTTGGTATAAAGCGACGAAGCAAGACCAAGGACATTTGGGGCGGCCGGATTCAATTGGTTGAAATATGTCGAACTCGAAAAGTTAGCGGTATAGCTAGCCGGGAGATTCGGATTGGGACACGTACCGGCCGCACCGCAACCAGCGGGCTGCGCGGTTAAATACGACACCAAGATCGGTAACGGTGATGTCCCGGTACCGGCTCCAAAATAAGCAAATGAATTTCCGCGGCCAGCAGCTATGTTCGCGAGGAAGTTTTGCTGCGCCAGGGCAAATTCAGCACCAAATCCGTTCTCAATTGCGTTTATTTCATTGAGACTGTACTGGTTCTGCATTTCTTTACCTCGGTTGCCAACATAGCGGACCTCGACGACTGTGTCGCGGCCGAGTTGTCGCTGGAATCCGAAGCTCCACGAATCAACATATCCTGAATGAAAATCAGGAGCGAACGCCAAGACAGCATCCGCCGCAGTTGCCGCACGCGGATAAACCGGTGTGGCGTTAAATGCAGGCGCCGTCAACATGGGGTTGCCGGGAGTACGGAGTAGGGTTCCGACAGTTAGATTTCCAAGCGCCGTTGAGCGGCCAACTGAAAACTGTCCGCCAGGGTTCTGCCCAACGCTGTTTTCAACGATCAACGTACCTTCACGAATGAATGCCCGAGAAAATCCGCCGCGGAATACGCTCGTGCCATTCTTGCCGAACATGAATCCAAGAACGCCCTTTTCAAAGTCGGGGCTCCATACGACACCAACGCTCGGCGCCCAGTTGTTCCAATCGTCTCTAAACGCTTTTTCGCCAATGGTGGTTGCACGGAACGTCGGTATTGCTCCGGTCAATGTCCCCGGTGTAAACAAGTTTCCATTTCCGGAAACGTCGTAAACCATTTCGGGATTGGTCAGAACCGAGTAGTTTGCCGTCATTAGCTTCGCGCCCGTTTGCGGCTGCCAACGGATTCCATAACTAAGTGTCAAATTCGGACGAATACGCCACGAATCCTGTGCAAACAGTCCGTTGGTATTTTCCATGATCTCAAAGTGACGAGGTCCGTTGAGTGCATATCGGCCGTCTGGGCCGAGCACCGCATTGGACCCAAAACCTGAGATGCGTCCTGAGAGAACTGCATAGAGGTTTTGTGCGTTGGCTATCTCCGCCGCGGTAGCACCTGGCAATGTCGTAGCCGTAAATGCAGTTAATACTGGATCGCCCGTCGCTACGCCCAAAGTTACCGTCGGAGCGATCAAACCAAGCGAATCAGAGATGGTCTCGATCCGTTTGAATTGCCCGCCAACGCTGATCGTGTGATCACCCCTGACCCATGTCAGCGTGTCGGTGAAATCCATTGTTGGCGACGATCGCGAACTCGAGGCGTTACGAATGGTCGGGTTTGTCAGGCCTGCATTTGCGAGGGACACCGCATATCCCATCATCAGATTCTGAAAATACTCCGGCCCACCAACAAGATCAAAGTTTGACGCACCTTTCAACCAACCGGAAAGTTGAGCGTATCTAAACTGGTTGACAAAATTCCCGCCAAAATTCGACCTGAAACCGATCGAGAGTGATCGGCGATCCGATTGCTGGGTACCGGCATTCGGGATACCCGGAAAAGCAGGGTCAACGCTGTTCAAAAAGTCGACGTTTGAACGGAACGGCTGGTCGTTATAAATAACGTCAAGTGCATGGTCTTTCGTGATGTTGAAATCAGTACGCACCACTAGGAAACGACGTCTTTGCTCACCTGCGTTAGAAAATGTGAATGGTTGTCGGAACCAGATGTTGCCAGTACCAAGTTGTTGAAAGTTCCCGGTAATACCGGTGCCCGTTCTGATAAGATTGAGCATCGCCTGCACGGTCGGATCGATCGTGTTCGGCAGCCCCGCACCATTCGCGATAGTGAAGAGGTTAACTGTGTTTGCTCCACCGGTTCCATAACGGAACGTACCGGCTTGAGCTTCGGCCGTAAGTACTTGGCGAGTGCGAATCGGGGATGTTTCATTCAGATGGAAGCGTTCATAATTCACAAAGAAATAACGCTTGCCTTTGCCTTTAGAGAGCCAAGGCACGCCTTCACCAAAATTTAAGAAAGGGATCGGGCCGCTAAAGCTTCCGCCAAACTGGTTCAACCGCAACTTGCTTCTTGCTTGGTTCAGATAATTATTCTGGAAGTTCGTCGCATTCAAGCCTTCGTCACGGTGCTGCCAAAAAGTGCTGCCGCGATATTCATCGGTTCCGCGTCGGGTTTGAAAACGGATAGCTACCGCGCCGTCGCCGCTGCTTTCAGAGCCGGGCGAAGCTGTCGAAACGGTCACCTCATCGATCGCGTCGATGCGAGGGCGAATGAATGTGAAGAATCCATCTGACGACTTAAGGAAGTTGTCTTGTACGTCTACGCCATCGATCTGAATGGTCAACGCACTCTTTGGCAAACCATTAATAGATGATGTTCGCACGACGCCGGTCGTCGAAGTTCCGGGTAATAGAGTAACCAAATCCAACGCGTCTCGTGATTGGATCGGCGTCTCGAGAATCTGTCGACCGGAGATCGTTGTTCCGACGGTTGCCGTCTCCGTTTGGAGAACCTCACCGCCCGATGTAACTACAACCGTCTCTTCGATCTTGCCGGCCTCGAGGGCAGCATTTACCGTTGCCGGCGTGGCGGTATCGACCTTTACGTTCTTGATAACCGCAGTTTTGAAGTTTGCAGCAGTTATCGTGACCGTATACAAAAACGTACCGGCCTGAACACCGGGTACCCGGTACACGCCATCGGCATTCGTGGTCGCGTTATATTGTTGACCTGCCTCGCCCTTGATAGCAACGGCGGCACCGGGAACAACTGCTCCCTGTGTGTCCGTTACTGTCCCGGCGATAGAACCGGTCGTTTGAGCTTGTACCGTGATCTGGCCTAGGGCCGCCAGAAACAAGAATACAAAGCTAAAAGCTAGCTTTTTCATACATTTCCTCCTGAGCTTGTAAGTACCAAAATTGAACAACTATAAGAGCAATCAGGATAATCCCGTAAGAAATATTTAACTATTTGTATACACGAATTTAAGACGTTTGTAACTGACGAACGCAAGTTTCATACCCAATTTCGAAACGCCCGGCCGAAAATCGTACTGATAGCACAAATGCCTCACGGAGGTAATACGGCAGCACGACCAGGCCGCCTAAAAGATGCGATCCATAAAACCTAAAAGAGTGCAGAAAACTACAGCAACCTCTGTTTAATCAATGGTTTACAACGGATCTATCGGTCTTTGCCGCCCAACGAACGTTCATCAAATGAGTTGCATCCCTTGAATTCGAGAAAGCACAGCGGCTATGGGTTAGTTTCGCTTAAAGCGCACGGATGATACGCAAGTTTGAAGAATTGTACAAAATTTTGAATATTTGGCTCGTTTGGTCAATCGGACAGATCGGCGTACCTAACCCGCTAAACCACCAATAGGTTTAATTTCGAGTTGGAATATTATGTGTCTTGATCTTCGAATTCAACGTTGTTGCATTCAATCCAAGCAGCCTCGCGGCACGCGATTGATGGCCTCCGGTCTGCTCAAGCGCACGGCGGATGAGGTCGATCTCAAACTTTTTGACCTCGTCGTAAAAGTTCACGCCTCGAGCGATATCCAGCTCACTCGACGAACCCTCCGTGCTCTTCATCATATCGAAAGCAAGGTTTGGGTCTCGCACCTCAGGACGGAGACATTCGACAGTGATCTCGTCAGTCTGGGCAATCACGACAGCTCTTTCGATAATATTCTCTAGCTCACGGACATTTCCCGGATAATTATAATTTTCGAGAAGTGAAAGCACCTCAGGCGAAACATTCTCCGCGATTTCACGGCTGTTTTCTTCGTTGTACTTAGAGATAAAGTGCTGCGTCAGAGGTAGTATATCCTCGCGGCGGTTTCGCAATGCGGGCAGCTCGATCGGCACGACCGATAGCCTGTAATAAAGATCTTCGCGAAATTGTCCGCTGCGTACCGCCTCCTTCAGATCGACATTGGTCGCCGCAATTATTCGGACGTCAACCTTTGCCGGCGTCGTATCGCCAAGCGGCGTAAATTCGCGTTCCTGGATCACACGCAAAAGCCGAACCTGCAGTTCCGGCCTCAGATCTCCGATCTCGTCAAGAAATATCGAGCCGGTATCGGCAACCTCGAACAGGCCTTTTTTCGACGCCACGGCTCCCGTAAATGCGCCTTTTGTGTGTCCGAACAACTCAGACTCGAGCAATTCGGACGGAATGTTCGAGCAGTTCACGACGACAAACGGATTGTCTGTTCGCGGGCTTGCCTCGTGGATCGCTTTAGCAACAAGTTCTTTTCCGGTGCCGCTTTCGCCAGTGATGAGAACAGTTGAACGGGCCGGAGCGACACGTTCGACAAGGCGAAATACATCCTCCATGATCTCCGAACGGCCAATAAAACCATCCCGCTTGACCGATTTAGCCATCGCCTGCCGGAGCGTACGGCGTTCTTCCTCTTTCTTTCGGTTTCTGATGCCGCGCGCAACAAAGGCTAGTATCTGGTCATTTTGGAACGGTTTACGTATCACACCCGCCGCCCCTTTTTCCCAAGCTGAGATTGCCGTATCAAATGTCGCGTAGGCTGTGACCATCAGCACCATCGCCTCAGAATCTAGCTTGATCAACTCCTCAAGCGCAGTCAGGCCGCCGATGCCCGGCATCGAGACATCCATCAGTACAAGATCATATGATCTTTGCGAATACACCTCGATCGCTTCTTCGCCCGTTTTGGCTAGATCGACCTTATAGCCAGCACCAGAGAGGATCGTCTCTAGCACGTCGCGCATTATCTCTTCATCATCGCAGATGAGTATCGAACCCTTCTTAGCCATAAAGCCTGAATATAACGCATCGCCCCAAAGACACCAAAGGCTCCGGCGCTATTCGAGTAATAGCCTAGATGGTTGAAGACTGGCGCTGAGTTGGCTTTGGGACGGCCTGTCGGATAGAATATTAGCTGCCTCTTCGACCGTAAATTATTAAACCTTTGCCCGTCATTTTGCGTAATCAATACCAATAGGATCGGTTCAATTTCAGTCGATCCAATTAGCAAATTAAAATGTCAAAGACCTCAAAAACTCTACTCATCATCGGCGGCGTTCTGGTCGTATTTGTGCTTGTCGGAATCATCGCGGTCGCTCTGCTGGCGGATTCGATCGGGCGGCCGAGCGTTCCTGAGAACAGCGTGCTCGTGCTCAATATTTCCGGCGATCTGCCTGATTACGTGCCCGAAGAGCCGCTCGCCAAGGCATTTGGCGTGAGCCAGACGCAATCGTTCACGAGCCTTTTGACGCAGATCCGCAAGGCAAAGGTCGACAACCGCATCGGCGCTGTTTTGCTTGATATCAATTTCCCGGGCATCGGCTGGGGCAAGGCGGATGAACTGCGCGACGCGATCGCCGATCTGCGCACCTCGGGCAAGCCCGTTTACGCCTACATGGAGCTCGG
Organism: uncultured Chloracidobacterium sp.; assembly: GCA_964625555.1. GTDB lineage: Bacteria > Acidobacteriota > Blastocatellia > Pyrinomonadales > Pyrinomonadaceae > OLB17. Next base: position 2,684 of record CAZVDM010000069.1, on the reverse strand, counting down.
CATGAACCGCGAATACTACATCGCGTCGGCCGCCGAAAAGATCTTCGTGCCGCCCTCGGGCAGCCTTTACGTCAATGGTTTTGCGGCCGAAGCGATGTTCTTCAAAGGCTCGCTCGACAAACTCGGCGTCGAGACCGACGTCATCCAGATCGGCCCGAAATACAAGAACGCGCCTGATCAGTACACCAAGACCGAAATGGGCGAGGGCCAAAAAGAGGTCGTAAATGCACTGCTCGACGAGTATTACGGCCGCTTCACGAACGCCATCGCTGAATCGCGAAAGAAATCCGTCGAGGATGTCAAAGCGATGGTCGACGCGGCTCCGTACACGGCCGTTCAGGCGAAATCGCAAGGCCTGATCGACGACGCGATGTACCGCGAACAGGTCGACACCGAGCTCAAAAACCGGCTCGGTTACAAGGAAGATACAAAGCTGCGAACGATCAGCGGCGGCAAATATCGTGAGATACCATCGGATTCGCTCGGGCTGAATAAGGGCGAAAAGGTCGCCGTCATTTACGCTTCCGGGGCAATAAATTCGGGCCGTTCGAGCAACGGCGTGATCAACGGCCAGATGGTCGGATCGGACACGATCGTCGCCGCCGTCAACGATGCCGCGGCCGACAAATCGATCAAAGCGATCGTGCTCCGGGTCGATTCGCCGGGCGGCTCGGCGCTCGCTTCGGACCTGATGTGGTACGCGTTAGAGAACGCCAAGGCCAAAAAGCCGGTCGTCGTTTCGATGTCCGATGTCGCTGCGTCGGGCGGCTATTACATCGCCTGCAACGCCAACAAGATCGTCGCCGAACCCTCGACCGTCACGGGTTCGATCGGTATGTTCATGGGCAAACCGGTGATCAAGGGCCTCTACACCTGGCTCGGCGTCACAAACCAATACACAATGCGCGGCAAGAACGCGGGTATCTTTCGCGAGACCGAAAAATGGACGCCCGAGGAACGCGCGAAGATGGTCGAACAGGCAAACGCCGTCTATTACGACAACTTCATACCAAAGGTCGCCAAGGGCCGTAACAAGACCACAGAAGAGGCTAATACGCTCGGCCAGGGCCGTGTCTGGACCGGAACTCAGGCCAAAGCAAACGGCCTTATCGACGAATTCGGCGGCCTCGAAAAAGCGATCGATATCGCCAAACAGCTTGCCGAGCTGCCGGCAGAAAAGGATGTCCGCCGCGTCGTTTTCCCCGAACCGCGTCCGTTCTTCGAGTCGTTCTTCGACAACGAGACCTCGGCCGAAGCACAGGAACGCGAGGCTCAAGAGGCCGTCATATCGGCACTTCCGGCCGACGTCCGCCGCCTGTTCCGCTACGCCGCCCTCTTCGACCA
>CAZVDM010000069.1:0-1240 GCA_964625555.1 uncultured Chloracidobacterium sp. | reverse complement strand
CAACCTCACCGCCGGTTTCTCTTCCTCGCCCAACTGGTCTCAGGCGGCAGAACCGCGAGCGATAGCAACCGGGGAAACCCAAGGGCGCAGAAACGCTTACGCTAAGAAGTTACAAAATGAACATGACGCTGCGATTAGGCCAATATGGTTCGGCGTGCAGGTTTCGATGTCGTGAGACGAGATTCGTTGTATAATCGAAAAGAAAGGGCCGCGCAGTGAAGCGATACTCGAGGAGGTCATATGCTGACGGAAACTATTGCATTAGAGGTCGAGTCCGACGTGGCTCGTTTTTACAACGACGCTCCGCAGAATGATAAGCAAAAATTGCAGGCCTTATTTGGGAATTGGCTAAAACATTATGCCGAAGCCGATGTCGATTCGTTGAAACGAACGATGGACGAAATTGCCCGAAACGCCAAGAGCCGCGGAATGACACCGGACATCCTAGATTCGCTGCTGGCCGACTAATAACAAACAGGTGCGAGCAGTCCTCGACAACAACGTACTTGTCAGCGCAGCCCTTTTGGCCGGCGTTCCGCGCTAGGCCTTTGATACGGTACTCGACAGCGGCACGGTCTTGGTTTCGATTCCGGTATTGTTTGAGTTGGCCGATGTTCTAAACCGCCCAAGGTTCGACGCTTACGTCACCCACGACGAGAGAATGCGGTTCATGGTCAGCTTCTTAAAGGTAGCCGAAATGGTCGAGATCAACGAAACTTTCACATTCTGCCGCGACCCAAAAGACGATAAGCTGCTTGATCTGGCCGTGAGCGGTAATGCGAACGTATTAGTAACCGGCGATAAAGATCTACTGGTTCTGAGTCCTTTTCACGGAATCGACATCATAACGCCGCGAGATCTGTTGGAAACAGCAGGTTAGAAACAGCTACACCCGTCCTAACATAACCCCGTTTCTTCCAACAGAGCGCGCTAACTGCAGCCTCTCGGACAGGAGTGTCCGCACTCCGTCGTTGACAGATGCAATATCGGGTGTATGATATTCGGGAATCTCGCATTTTGAGCTAAAACCATAACCTCTTAGGAGATCTTCCAATGGAATACGTACCTCACAGACGTTTCGACTCATTCGTAGCTGCCAAAGCCGACGCAGCGTCCTCCGCTCAATCGTCCGCCCAAGGCGGCAAAGTGGGCAAACGCGCCTTCGTCCTCGCCACCGTCGACGAACTAATGCAGATCCGACGCACCTGCGGCTACATCATCGAAAACGTCTTCGCCGAAG
>CAZVDM010000068.1:0-17692 GCA_964625555.1 uncultured Chloracidobacterium sp. | reverse complement strand
GCAATCTGATGAAGGCCCGCGATTTTCCAAATGTCGACACTCCGCTCCCGCTTGGCAAACGTGTGGTCGTCGTCGGCGCAGGAAACACGGCAATGGACGCACTCCGAGTCAGCAAACGGCTCGGTGCTGAAAATGTCACGTGCGTTTATCGCCGTTCAAAGACGGAGGCACCGGCGCGTGCCGAAGAGGTTCATCACGCTGAACAAGAGGGTATCGAATTTCACTGGCTGAGCAATCCGGTGGAGATAATGGACGACGGCGAAGGATCTGTTTACGCAATGCGCTGCATACGGATGGAACTCGGAGAACCCGACGATTCGGGACGCCGGCGGCCTATGGCCGTTCCGGGAAGCGAATTTGAGATCGAGACGGATCAGGTGGTTTTCGCGATCGGCACGAACGCCAACCCCATCATCGGCCAGACTTCGAAACTGAAGCTTAACAAGTGGGGCTACATTCAAACTGACGAGAACCTTATGACCTCGATGGCGGGCGTTTTCGCCGGCGGAGACATAGTTACCGGTGCGGCTACCGTGATCGAAGCGATGGGAGCGGGCCGCAAGGCCGCACGAGGGATGAAAGCGTATCTGGGAATTCGCGACGTCGGACGTGCGGTGCGCTCCGACACGCTGTTCGGAATTGACGTTCGCGAACACAATTTTACAAGGGTAAGGGCGGCGTAATATGGCACCTGACGACAGCATTAAAACAAATAAGCCTGCCGCTAACGGCAATAGCGCTAATCGCGTCTCGGCGAGGCTGAAGGAGCACATCGTAGAGATCATCAGCGACTCGGGCGAGGGCGCACAGAAATGCGGCCAATCGTTCGGCTCGATCGTCGCTCGTATGGGCCACGGTGTGTGGACGGTCGAGATCATTCCGGCTGAGATCCGCCCACCGGCACGGAGCGTTGCCGGGGCGAGCGGCAACCGGATCCGTATCGGAGAAAAACGTGTCACCAACGGCGGCAACGAGACCGATCTGGTCGTCGCATTCAACGAACAGGTCTTGCTCGGACGGGTGCGGGCAAAAGAACTGAAGCCCGGCTGCACTATTTTGCTTGAATCGATGTGGCGGGATGACGAAAACCCAAGTATCAAAAAGTCATATGTTGAGACGTACGAACAGCTCGTTGCCGCCGGATTTCGTGTTTACGAGATCCCAATGGAGGAGGAATGCCACAAGCTTGTCGCAGATTCCCGAAGAGGGAAAAACATGTTCGCGCTTGGCATGCTCTGCAGTTGTTACAGCCTCGACCTGCAAGTCGCACGTGAACAGGTCGCCCTAACATTCGGCAAAAAATCAGCAAAGGTCATCAATACAAATATTGAATTGCTCGAGGCAGGCTTCGCGTGGGCCGACGCCAACCTGGACTTCAAATACGAGATACCGGCGGCGAAAACGGCGGAACCTCAAATCGTCGTGAACGGAAATACCGCACTGGCTCTCGGCGTGCTCGCATCGGGCATGGAGATCTGTGCGATGTATCCGATAACGCCGGCGACCTCCGCGTCGCATTATCTCAGCGATGCTTTTGAGAACGTCGGCGGCGTTGTCCATCAGGCCGAGGATGAGATAGCGGCGTGTGCCTTTGCGATAGGTGCCTCATACGCTGGTAAATGCACTGTCACGATCACGTCGGGGCCCGGATATTCGCTAAAACAGGAGGCGATCGGACTAGCGGTCATGGGCGAGATACCACTCGTCGTTGTGAACGTCATGCGCGGCGGTCCGAGCACCGGACAGCCAACCAAGACCGAGCAGGGCGACCTGATGACGACGATCTTCGGCAGCCATGGCGACGCACCAAAGGTCGTCATCGCTCCGGGAACTATCGAAGAGTGCTTTTACTCCGTGATTACCGCCCGCAAGATCGCTGAGACATTCAATATGGTGGTTGTGATCCTCTCGGATGCAAATCTCGCGACGTCGCAGCAGCCATTTACACGGCCGTCGTTCGACGAGGCATGGATGGCACCGCCGATCGATCAGAGTGCTGCTCCGGCAGGAGCAAAACCATACGACTGGGATCCGAAGACCGGATTGGCTCGCCGATTCATTCCGGGACAGCCCGGTGGAATGCACACACTGACCGGACTGGCGCACGACGTAAACAGCCATGTCGCGTACGATGCCGAGATCAATCAGCAGGGAATGCGGGCCCGAAGCCTGAAGCTTGCCGCCCTGCAGAAGACATTGCTGCCGCCGACGGTCTTTGGCGATCCGACGGGCGACCTTTTGGTGATCGGTTGGGGAAGCACCAAAGGAGCAATCGAAGAAGCTGTCGAAGAACTTCGCGAAGAGGGTCGTCGAGTATCCTCGCTCCACCTAACTTTCATTCAACCGATGCCGCCGGGGATCAAGGAGATACTCGCCGGATTTAAAAAGATGATCACGATCGAAAACAATTGGAGCGATGATCCGAATGACGAGATCATCGACGAGACCAACCGCCGATATTCGGCACTGGCAATGCTGCTGCGGTCGAGATATCTATTCGACATTGATTGCTGGAGCGAATGCCGCGGCACGCCGCTCAAACCGAATACGGTCCGCCGCGTAATTCTGGAGGCACTTTCATGAAAGCTGCGACTCAATCCGTAAGCGCAACCGAGTGCTTGCTCCGGATGTACGATGAACATCACGAGATCGAGGACTATCAGAAAGGCGTCCCTCGATGGTGTACGGGATGCGGAGACAACGCGATCCTGACCGCCGTCCAGCGTCTTTGCCGTGACGAGGGCCTGCTGCCGGAAAAGACGGTCTTCGTGTCGGGCATCGGCTGTTCGAGCCGTCTGCCGCATTACATGAATACATACGGCTTTCACGGCATACACGGCCGAGCACTTCCCGTCGCGGAAGGTGTGAAATTGGCTCGACCGGAACTGGATGTCTTTGTAAATACCGGCGACGGGGATTGCTGCAGCATCGGTGCGGCCCATTGGATCCACGCTGTTAGGTACAACATGGATCTGACAATGATGCTCCATGACAACCAGATCTACGGGCTAACAAAGAAACAGGCTTCGCCTACATCGCCGATCGGGACCAAAAGCAATACGACGCCGCGGGGATCGTATCTTGAAGCCCTGAATCCGCTGACGGTCACGCTCGGAATTTCGAACGTCTCGTTCGTCGCTCAGGTCGTCGATTGGATTCCAGAGGTGCTTTATCAGGTCATCTCGGCTGCTTACCACCACAAAGGATTTTCATTTGTTCGGATCGTGCAGCGTTGCCCTGAGTGGCTTCCAAAACAGATGGATCCCTGGATGCATGATCCTCAGCGTGTCCTCTTACTCCATCACGTGAACGGCCTGGAGATCAGTCCGTCACTTGCAAAGGTCTACACCAAGATGGAAGAACACGATCCCGCAAATATGAACAGGGCCCGCGAGATCGCCTCGGGCGATGACCCGATCCCGGTCGGCATCCTGTACCGCGATGAAAACGTTCCCTGTTACGAGGACATTAGACATGACGCCCGGCTACGGACGACCGAGATGGTCAAACGCGGACTCGAAGCTGAGCTGGATAAATTCACTGTTTGGCCGGAGGGAGCGATTCCCGCATAGGAAGAACGCATAGGAAGAAAAGATGCAAGCGAATTTCCAAGACCAGATCGCCTTTTATCTTACGGGCCGCCGCGAAGGTTCGAAACTGCAGCCGCTTGACAGATCCTATCGCCCGGCACTTTTTGCCCGTGTCAGGGACCTCAGTACGCTGCGTTACGACTTTCCGTTGATACTCAACGCAGGCAGTTCGCCCGACCGCGCGGTCTTGTCTCTCAGCGGTCTCGTTGACGATGCAGTCGAGTCGCTAGCCGACAATACGGATCGGGACCGCATCGCCCGCCACGGCTACGAATTGGAGATGGAGTTGAGAAAACAGCTTGCTGTCAAAGGTTCCGGCGATCTCGAAAAAATGTGGAATGACGCAGCTGCGAAGTTCGCGATCGGCGGCGATCCTCAGATAAAAGATTCGGCCCAAACTCTCTGGAATGTTTTTGATGCCTGCGGAACATTGGTCGATGCAGATGCGGAGCTTCCGTCTCGGGTCATCTACCACGCGTGGTACGCAGTCCAGGCCGGCAAGGCAAAGTCGTTTCGGGAGAAAGCGGAGCGGCTGCTCAAAAAGCTTCGCGATATTCTCGATGCCGACGTGGTCGGCTCAGCCGTGGGCCGCGCACCTGATCGGCTGAGGGCAGGCGTCGGATCGTCATTCGCTTCCAGCTTCGATTTCGATGCGATGTCCCGGATCCTTGTCGAAGCAAAGCCAAGTTTCGGTCTGTCGGGCGAACGGCGGACAAGGATCGAAGGCCTTATCGCCGTTTTGGAAAGCCAAAGGTTTTATCCGATCGGCAACGGCCCGAACGAACCTCACACCTTCACTTTTTTCAAATGTTCAGACGCTCTCGAAGCGTACCAAGAGCGGCACGATGAGGCCGTAAAATTATTAAAAACACTCGCAATTGCCGATCTCGAGGCGAAGGGCGAATATCGCGAATCTGTTCACAACGTTCTGTTTAACGGGTTCGGAGCAAACGGCCTCGATTCCGATGAGCTCGCCGAACTCCCGGACTACCTTGTCTGCACCGAAGCGGAAACGCTCGACGCCGCCGAGACGGCACAAATGGTCGAGTTTCTCGCGGCGGGACTGCCAATCAAGGTCCTCGTCAGGACTGACGACGTTCTCCAGCCATCAAAGGTCGCCGAAGGACATGTCGCCTTAGGGATCAGGGCCCGCCAATTGGTCGACACCGCGATCGGATTGACCGATGTTTTCGTATTTCAGTCGAGTGCGTCGCAATTATTCCAGATGCGCGAGTCGCTGTTGCGGGCGCTTTCATACGACGGGCCCGTTCTCTTCAGTATCTTCTCTGGCGCCAGCGGCCACAACTCCGACGTGCCGCCTTATTTGGTTGCGGCCGCGGCCGTTGAGTCGCGGGTATTTCCGGCCATTGTATATAACCCGTCTGCTGGTTCAGATTGGGCCAGCCGGCTTGCGGTCAGCGATAATCCGAGCCTCGACGATGATTGGCCCGTACATGACTTTTTGTACGAAGACGATTCGTTGCAGGCGGGATCTGAGAACCTGGCGGTTACATTGGCAGATTTTATGTCAATGGACGACCGGTTTTTCGGGCATTTCGCAATGGTGCCGCCCTCAGAATATAACGAGGATCTGATCCCGATTCCGCAAGCACTACTGAGCGTCGTAAACGGCATGCCAAGCAGGGTGCCGGTGGTGACGCTGGTTGATCCTGACGGCTGCGTCCGGCGGGCGATAGTCGATGACCGGCTGCTCAGCGAAACACGGCGATGCCTGACAATGTGGCACAGCCTGCAGGAACTGGGCGGTATCCACAATTCGCACGTGGCTCGTGCGCTGGCTCAAGAACCAAGTTCGCGACCGGCAGAAACGGCCTCGATCTCCCTATTGACCGAGATCCCGCAGCCCGAAATTGCTGTAGCATCGGAACCCGTGTCCGCCACTGTTGCGACTATCCTCGAACCCGCCGCAGAAGATCATGGCGACGATCCGTATATCGAAACTGCCCGCTGCACCACCTGCAACGAATGCACCAACCTCAACCCGCGGATGTTCGCGTACAACGCAGAGAAGCAGGCTTATATCGCCGACCCTGAAGCAGGCACCTATCGTCAGTTGGTCGAAGCCGCCGAAGGCTGCCAAGTATCGATAATCCACCCGGGAAAACCTCGAAATCCGAAGGAACCCGGAATTGAAGATCTGATATTGCGAGCTGCTGAATTCAATTAAGACTTGGTAACTGGAGTTGGTTAGCTTGATCAGACTTGTTACTTATCATTTTTCGCAGAGACTCTTGTCCCCCATGTAAACGCGAACGTTCCTTTCATTTATGTAGTAGCAACCTCCGCGTGGGCCGAGAAAGTACTTCCGGTCCTTCGGGTTCGCCGTGTTAGAAAGATTCGGCGAACGTGGTTCGCCCGCGAGAATTTGGTTCTGAGCCGCGCTAGGACTAGCCGGTATTGCACCGGATGCGACTGTGGATCTTGCAGGCTCCTCTCGTTGAAAGGACCATGGCGGAAGCGGGTTCGGATCTTGCCACAAACCACGCTTTTCGGTCTTGGCGTTCGTTTCCGTACTTGCGTACAATGAATGCCTATCAAACCGCTCGCTGCATCGTTCAGAATCACTGACCCATGCCATACCACGAACTACTTGGCCGAGACCGACGTCCTCTCCCTGCAAGAATACTTCGCAATAATAACGACCACTTTGATCGACATGGTGGGAAATAAGAGTAACGTCCTTTCCCATTAGTTCAGCGCCCAAACGGTCCGCTGACTGCAGCCCAAACGGCTGTCTCAAATCAGGTGCATCGATTCCGTAAACCCTTACCGGATAGGGCGTACCGTCATCGGCAAGGACCGTTATCGAATCGCCGTCAATTACGAAAACAACCTTGCCGTGAATTATTTTTACGATTTCTTTGAGGGATTCAAGACGAGGTGGATCACGATCAGCGAATTTCGAAACCGCGGGATCACAAACCTGGGAATACACAGCGGGAACGGCTATTACCAGCATCGATACTATTTTTGCAACGAATTTGACCATTTGATCGGTTAAATCGCAACTTAGTCACGGATCCGCCCGAACCACTTCTAATTGCAAAGGCTGCGATCTACATAGACCCGGCTGCCGCCGGCGCTAAGGTAAAAACAACCCCCTCGTGGACCCAAAGTGTAAGATCGACCCGAATTGGTCGTCGCGGGTGAATTTGCCTTTACTTTCGGAGTTTCCTTACTAGTATTCCCCGCGGCCGGGACATCTGCCTTCCTTTCAACATTCGGTTTTTCGGGCGCAACTTTTTGTTCCGGGATAGGCTGGGGTTCGAGGATCACCGAAGGCTCGTCGGTACCTGCGCCAGGCGAATCGTACGCAGAATCAAAAACTGATCTGAGACCGGAGAGCCTGGTTCTTGTTATTCTTCCAGCGGGCCGTGACGGATCGGACTGTGCGGAAACGTACCCGTCATTGGCCACATTTGGTTCCATGACAACAGTACCGTCTGTCCACAGGCCAAATCTGCCGCTTTTTGCAATAAACTCAGCAAGCGAATAAGAACGTAAGGCGTTGGGATCGATCTGCAATGCCTTATCGCCCGCGACGCGTGCAAGGCCCGATTTGATCACTTCAATACCGATATTTATGCCGTCCCTGTATACTTCGGCGAAAAGCAGACCATCAGGAGTCGTCCTTTTCGAAATGAGAGTAACAGTTTTTCCAAGGAGTTGCCGGGAAAGGAAGTCCTTGGACTCTTTGCCAAAGCTCTCATCGAGTTTTGGCGAAACTATCCCAAATATCCTAACCATACGCTGTTGGTTATCGCTTCCCAACACATTTATCATGTCGCCCGTCAATACTGACGTAACGGTGTAGGCAATATCGTGCGGCGGTGCTTCGTTTATTGCCGGTGTAATTAGATTCGGCGCAGGAGCTGTCTGAGCCGCAACTTCCGGCACTTTTTCCTGCGTGTCATTTTTCGGGAGAAGATCCGCGCCACGAACCCAATAAAACACCAACCCTAGCGAAATGACTGCGAAACCTCCGATCACACCGAATTTCTTCAGTTTACCGTTTCTTTCATGCGATCGTATCGTCTTCAATTCGTCGGAACTACGTACATCGACATCATGCAGAAAAAGATACCCGCAGTTGCATACCAACAACTGTTCGTCTATTTTTTTATGACATTCGGGGCAGATCTTTTCCACAATTTACATCCCGCGATCATTGTTTGGTCGCAGTCTCCGCCGCCGCACAAAGCGATTTGTCCTTTACGTAAACCTTATGGCCATCATCGGCAAGGTAATAACAGCCGCCCCTTGGCCCGAGGATGAATTTTCTGCCCGGCGGCGGAGCAACGGAAGCTCGCGTTACCGGGACCTCGATACTTTGGGGAATCGGATTCGCTTGTTCCCCGCGAAACACCCAGGGCGGAATGGGCTTTTTATCGTCCCAGATCCCAGCTCCTTCAGATTGAGCCTTGGCCTGCGCATCTGAGTATTGTTTTCGCACCTTTGCGTTTTGATCAATCGCAAACTGCTGATACTGCCAGGCCATTCCCTTTTCCAGCTGCAAAAGCCCTACATCCTGACCATCGACAAACACGGATCCAATAAAATGGTCAGGAGTGTCTTTGATACTCGCGTTTACATTCACGTTTTTGTTCAAAATAAGGTCAGAGAGAGCCTTCTTCGATTTCTTAAAGCTTTCCTGTTTGAATTCGGGAGCATCGATAGCGAGAATACTAACCGTAACTACTGATTGATCGGGTCGGCGAACTGAGAACGTATCTCCGTCCTCGACCGAAATTACCCGGCCTTCAAACGATTCTGCAATGGCCTTCGGCTTTTTCGCTTTGTTAACAGCAGAGTTGTATTCGGAACTATTTTTCTCATTTTGCGGGGCTTGGGGCAAAATCGACAACCAACCAAGCGCAATAACCGCGAGAAGAACCAGCATCCTTCCAAGCATGATAACGTACCTCCAATTCGCTGATCTGCATTACGAAAGAACCAATCTTTCCGAAATTCCACAGCCGGCACGTTGTACCCGCATTGTGGTCACGAACCGATGAATCGTCCGACACGTGTCGTCCGAAGGCAGGAATTTCGTATCAAACCGCTTCGTCTTAACAGTTCAGGTTGCGTTTTGCGCACTATACCATAGTTGTTTTGTAGTTCAAAGATTTTTTTTCGTTGGTACAAGTATGCTGTGTACGCTAACCAAGTTCTGTCTTTGTCGACTTCGCGCATATGAATGCTTTTTTCGACAGCGGATCTCCGTCAGTTGCGCGAAGCGAAGCCACCTTTGAAGGGAAGCGTTGATCAGACACGTTACCGAAAACCGGCGTCCGCGTGTTCGCCAGAGCGCAGATCTTTGATTCCGAAATACTTGCTGGTCATCAGCGTCGTTTCCGGAATTGCAGGGTCAGATAATGGGAATGTGGAATAAAGAGATTTGCGGTTCAATCTCGGTACTTAACCTATATTAAACGGATAAAGAGGTGGATTCCTAAGAATCTCGATATGCGTTAGAAAAGATGTTGAAGCTAGGTGTGCTAACGTTCAATTAACCTCGCGGTCTGATCACCGGTGACGTTGAGAACGTAAGAGGATCTTGAACAGAAAACCAAAGGCAATAAATAGTGATTGACAGGCACTCGTAGACGGAAACCAATACGCAATACCTTCAGATGCGTTCGAGATCGTCGATCACGTGATCAGTTTCGTCGGTTGGTTGGGATACATCAAGGAGGCCGCGCTGGTATGCCTTGATAACCAAGTTCAATCTATCATCAACTCCCAGCTTTCCGTATATTGAGCTTAAATGACATCTCACGGTTGGTTCACTGATCAAGAGCCGTTCGGCGATCTGTTTGTTTTTAAGTCCGTTGCCGATCAGATCAAGCACTTCGAACTCGCGATTCGTCAACGCTTCGATTCCGAGATCCGCATCAAATTTGTCTGATCTCTTACCGTTAGAACTATTGCCATTTCGGTTCCTCTGCAAGATCTTGTTGAGCAGCACCTGATTCAACCACGTCTCGCCGGCAAAAGTCTGTCGTATCGCTTCTATCAGGAGATTCGGGTTTTGTTCCTCATGGACGATCCCGACCGCGCCGAGTTCGAGGGCCGTCGCTTGCAGATCCAAATTCTCGCTCGCAGCCGTCACGACCACGCGAAGGTCGGGCCAAACCGTCAACAGATCAGTTATCACCTCAACTCGGTCGTGCTTACCTAAAAAGACCACCACCACATCAGGACCGGGGGCTATCTCGGCTTGATCGAAACTATCATCGAAAGATCTTGTGGCGGCGACAACTATCTCGCGACTCGACTCAATAAGGAGTTTAAAGCCCTCTTGAACCATCGGGTGTTTAGCGACAACAAGCACGCGAATAGGCTCTTTCACCAAATTTGGACTATCTTGGATCATTACAATATTTTCTTGAAGGAGATCGCAGTCGGCAGCACGGATCGACCGCTATTAGAATCGGAGGCCGAAACCTCCCTGCCAGTATACACTATTAAGCATCAATTTAATAGCACAATTATGGTGTGCCGCCAGGGTTCATATAATCACGGTCAGTGGCACCAAACCACAGGTGTCCGAAGCCGTGATCAGTAAATACCAAGTAATCTCCTTCGATTTCCGTTCTGCTCCCGTCATACATCAGGGCAAGTACTTAAACATAAGACCTGAAGGGGGTCGACATTGTTTTGACGCATTTCGAGGCCGATAAGTCTACTTAACATATTAGTTACGTCAATTAATCTAAGCTCAATAGGTCACCGAGGACGATTTCGTTTAGGCGACGTTTACAACAACTTTGCATAAGCCGCTGCAGCATGCAGACCCAAACATATGTAGTTATACAACAAAAGTGATATTTCTGCACTATACAAATGTTGTAGTGCTTAACAACTGGACTAGAACATTCATCCAACAAAAAATAGCGAATTATCCGATGTGTCGACAAGATGTGACGGGTTAAATTCATAGCATACATAAAACCAAGGTGCTTTTAGCCTGCTTCAGCCCTCCCAACTGAGGAGCATTAGCGTGACTGTGAAAGACCTAGTTCCGTGTAGATGTTTCTCGCGTATTTTTGGAATCAACCGGGAATTCGAACTTTTGGCCAAGAGTGGTCCGAGAACATATGTAGTGCAGCCGCGACGATTTCGCTTACAAGCTGCTTGGTATTTGCCCTGACGTCGATAAACCCTATCCTCGTCGAGAACTTAGGAAATGTGCCCATTCTCAACGCTTAAAGCGGTTGGGGCTAGGTGGCTTGGCGTCCCAAGGAAGTGACAACGTATGACCAATTCTATAATTAAGATACTCCTGATTGGTGATTACTCAATTTTTCGAAGCGCATTGAGAATGCTGATCGAGACCGACAATCGACTCCGCGTCATTGGAGAAGCGGATAGATTCGATGCAGCCGCAGATATCATTAAGGTTGAAAGTCCGGACCTCGTTTTGGCCGATCTACCTGACGCCCGGGCATGGGAGGTTCTCCCGTTGTTTCGAAACATGACCCCGCCCGTGCTGGTATTGATCGGTGAGCATGATGTTGAGATCTACAAGAAATGTTTACAGCTCGGAATTAGCGGCCTCGTTTTAAAGGAAGACAAGACCGAGATCCTCTTTAAAGCCATCGAAAAGATCCACGAAGGTGAATTGTGGTTTGACAGGACCATGATGGGCGAAACTATTAGGCAATTGATCGGCGAAAGCCAAATGCTCAGGGAGTTTCCGAAAACAAACCTGGCGACGACGTTGACAGATCGGGAAAAAGAAGTAGTCAAACTTCTCTGTGTTGGTATGAAGACCAGAGATATTGCCGATTCACTGTTTATCACGGAAAACACTGTCCGTCATCACTTGACCTCAGTTTTTAACAAGCTCGACATTAAGGGCCGTTTGGAGCTCGTGATCTATGCGTTCAAGAACGGACTAGCTGTTTTGCCGCACGTTAACGGGACCAAGAACGGAAATGGGAACGGGAATGGAAATGGGAATGGCCGATCAAGGGATTTGTCCCAGGGTCTTAACGCCTGATGTTGCGAACTGTCGAGTCCGGTTTCCGTAGCATTAAGAACGCCGTGGCCGACAGTTCGACGTTACCCTTGTTTTTTTGATGGAGTGAAAAGTTGTCAGGACATCCTGATCAGGGAAGTTGAAAAATAGTGTAATTGATTCGGGCCAGAACTCGCGATGACGCGGCCCAAGACAAAACAGAACTGCCTGTATTCAGGTTTCCCTCACGGGTTTTGATGTCCGATCTTTTACGGTACATATGAGCAGAGGTGTGCAATGAATAACGAAAAGAAGAAGAAGGAAAAAGAAGAAAGAAAGCTTCTCCGGAAGAGGAAAAAGAAGAATGCCCTGGTCATGTGCCACGACGGAAAGGAATACTGGACAACTCAGGCCGAATTTTGGCAGTGGGTAAGAGAAAGTGTAGTGATCAAATTAAGTGACGCTCCCTTAAGAGGGCAATTCATTCGGCAAAACGAAGAATATAACGTCGTAATTAGCAATACAGTGTTGAACTTAAAATGTCCGAATCACCTACGCGAAGCATTGGCATCACGCCGCAGTGCATTTCGATAGCTTTTTTACTAAAGGAAATTTTGAGTTATGCGAAATAGGAAATTTGCGTCAACAAAAGTTATTGCAGTCCTCTTGTCGGTTTTATCAATCGGGATCGTCGCAGGCGGGCAGACTGCGGGTACGGCGGTTGTCCAGGAGAATTACAAGATCGGACCGGGCGATGTGATCGACGTAATTGTAAGTAAGAACGATATCCTCTCGCGGACTGGCGTGAGAGTCAGTAATCTCGGAACAGTTCAGCTTGCAATGATGGACGCAGATATGCCGGCCGCTTGTCTGACAGAACGCCAATTGGCTGATGCAGTTAAAGAGAAGTATCTAAAGCTAATGGTCGATCCGTACGTAAACGTAGCCGTTCGTGAGTTTAACTCCAATCCCGTAGCTGTCCTCGGCGCAGTCAATTCGCCAGGCAGGTTTCAGCTGCAGCGGTCGATACGTTTAGTTGAGCTGCTTACTTTTGTAAACGGAACAAGCGCAAATGCCGGACGTACGGTGGAGATACTTCGGAATTCCCGCCGTCCGCGATGCGAAGGAACAAAATTTGTTGTTCCTGAAGATGGAGAGGACGAGCTGGTGTCGGTGGATCTTTCAGACGCGTTCAAGGGTGGAGAAGAGGCAAATCCGGTCATAACTCCCGGCGATATCATTCGCGTGTCCGACGCAGCACAGATCACCGCCTATATTCTAGGAAACGTTAGGTCAAGCATGGCGATCAACCTGAAGGAACCCGTGACGCTGACTCAGGCCATCGCGATGGCAGGCGGTACGACGTCGGGAGCCCAGCTTGATAAGGTAAAGATCCGACGGCTGGTGACCGGAACTATCAACCGCGAGGAGATGATCGCCAACGTAAAGGAGATCAATCAGAGAAAACGTGATGACATTCTGCTCCTGCCCAACGATATCGTTGATGTGCCGGGGCCCACAGGCGCGAAAAAGTTTTTTGGGGACTTACTTAAAACGATCGTACCAACAATTACGCAGTTACCGGTAAGGGTTATTCCGTAGAAAATGCAGAACAACAACTCGATAACAAGAAGACCGAACGGGCAGGCTCACGACGAATTGATCTTCGCTGAGCCTTATGACGATTACGTCGATTCGAGCTATTACAGCGGATCTCCGGAGCCCTCCGAACGGCAACAGCTTTTCGCGGTGCTTGCGATACTTCGCAAGTACTGGTTGATGATCGCGTTAATTACCTTAGTTAGTACGGCAGCCGTAATAGTCTATGTAGCCCAGCAACCGGACTACTACTCAGCCTCCGTCCGGATCCAGGTAAACAACGAGTCAAATCCGGCGACGGGAGGAAAATCTACGGGTGCAGTCGTTCTCAATCCCGGGAATGACGCGGCATATTTTGCCACGCAGCTTCAGATTTTAGAAGGGCCCGGGCTGCTCCGTCGTGTTGTCAAAACGATGGATCTGGAACACAATTCAGCTTTCCTATCGAAAAGCAGCCAAAAGACGACGGTTTGGCAAAATGTCCTGCGAATGTTCGGGCTCTACCGCCCGCCTGCGAATGTCGAAACAGCGACTGACGTTCCCGTTTCTCGAAACCAATTGAATCTAAAAGTCGAAACGGGAGAGGACCTCGATAGTCAGTCAGAAAAGCTGGCTCCATATGTTTCGGTGATCAAGCGAAACCTTGAGGTAAATCCTGTGAAGGATAACCGAACGTCCAGCAAAGAGACCCGCTTGATCCAGGTAGAGTACACGCATTACGATCCGGTGATTGCCGCTAAGGTAGTCAATACGCTTGCGGACATGTACGTATTGCAGAATCTCGAGCAAATGGTCAAGACGAACGCGACCGCAGGTGATTTCCTGCAAAGGCGCGTTGCTGAACTGCAATCGCAGATACGAACCGGCGAAGAGAACCTGATCAACTATGCCAAAAGCAACCAAATACTTTCGCTTGATTCGAGCCAAAATACTGTTGTCCAGAGGCTTGCCGCCCTCAATAGTCAATTAGGTCAAGCTGAGAACGACCGCATCAACGCCGAATCGTCCCTCAGGGCAGCTCAACAAAATCCGATGAACGATGTGAGCGCCGCGGCGAAGGATCCGAAAACCGCTGGGCTGGAAACGCAACTCACTAACCTTCGCCAGCAATTGGAACAGCTTAAGGTCGAATACACGGAAGAATGGCCCGCTGTAAAGCAGGTCCAACGGCAGATATCCGCGATCGAAAAAGAGCTTTTGACAAGTAAGAAACGATCGACGGCGATGCAAATGGCGGAGCTTGAACAAAAGTTTCGAGAAGCGTCGGCCCGAGAAAGAGAATTACGGAGCAGTTTCGAAGTTCAGCGAAATGCTGTGCTTGACCAAAACCAGGCAGCGATCAATTATCGCATCATTCAGCAAGAGATCGATACTAACAAGGGGCTGTTGGAAAACCTGCTTCAGCGCTCCCGTGAAACGGAAGTGATCCTGAATGGAACGCCAAATAATGTCAATCTCGTCGATCGAGCTTTGCCGCCGGGTTCTCCTGACGGGCCTCAACGATCTAAGGGAGTTCTAATTGCTTTCTTTGCCTCGCTGTTCAGCGCGGTCGGCTTGGCGTTTGTACTGAACTGGCTTGACGATACGGTTCGGGTATACGACGACTTTGAGCTTCGCAACGGGATCCCGGTACTCGGTATGATCCCGGGTGCCAACAACGGATTCAGCAAACGTCTTCTTGGGTCGCGATTTAGCAAAAACGGTACAAAGCGTCTCGGTAAGCATGTTTATTCGATCGAGAGTTTTGAAAAACCGGTAATTGCCGAAGCATTTCATCAACTTCGAACCTCGCTGTTGCTATCGACTCCGGGCGGTGCTCCAAAAACTGTGCTGGTTACCTCTGGACAGCCATTTGAGGGCAAGACAATAACTTCGTTAAGCCTCGCAAAGAGCCTGGCGGAACTGGGTGATAGGGTTTTACTTATAGACGCGGATCTTAGAGCTCCGAAGATGCACCTGATAAATGACCTAAACAACAATACGGGTCTGAGCACACTTCTGACTTCGAGCAACTTCAGCCAGGAATTGGTGGATGAGACAATTCGCCGGGATGTCGAGAGTTGTCTGGATGTTCTGCCGTCAGGGCCGCGTGTTCCCAACCCATCAAATTTGTTCAGTTCGACCGAGATGAGAAATCTTCTAGCTCAGTTGAGCACGATCTACTCGCACATTGTCATTGATTCGCCGCCCGTACTGTATTTCGCGGACAGCGTAATATTGGCGACTAGTGTTGAAGCAGTTGTAGTGATCGCCCGAGCCAATTACAGTTCCCGTGAAGTGCTTATGCGTGCTAAAAAGAAACTCCAAGACGTACGCGGCAATGTGGTCGGAATTGTTCTGAATGACGTTCCGCTCGGTAATTTCAAATATTATAACAGCGTCTATTATCGGCAGTTGGAAGCTGCGGATGCCGAAGCGGCCGCGAACGGCTCTCTTCATCTTGACTAGTCGTCGCGTTGTCTAAATTCCATCTTAACTGAACGGAAACCTTAGTTGTCCGATGGTATTTATCGGCCAACTGATCTGCTCACCTGAAATGAGTTCACATTTTCGCGAGTTATGTCTGAGCGAGTTATCGGGCACGCCAACCGAAGGCAAGTGCCTTATCATCGGTGAAGTTGCCCAGTCTCACGATGGCAGCCTTGGTACAGCGCATGCGTTTATTGATGCCATTGCAAAGGCAGGTGCCGATGCAGTCAAATTCCAGACACATATTGCGGCCGAGGAGAGCACGGCGGGAGAGCCGTGGCGGGTGAAGTTCAGCCCTCAGGATGAAACGCGTTATGGATATTGGCAGCGGATGCAATTTACGGAAAAGCAATGGCTTGGTCTGAAACAGCATGCGGATGAAGCAGGACTGCTTTTTCTTAGCACGCCATTTTCAGAACTGGCGGTCGAAATGCTTGACGGCATCGGTATGGGTGTGTGGAAGATCGGTTCCGGCGAAGTAGGCAACACACCATTATTAAAGAAGATCGCAGCAACCGGAGGGCCGGTTATCCTGTCATCAGGGATGAGTTCTTGGCAGGAACTGGACGATGCGGTCAGCATTTTTCAGGAAAACGGGAATGAGCTTGCAGTCCTTCAGTGTACATCTGCGTATCCGTGTCCACCGGAAAAGGTCGGGCTCAATATGTTAAGTGAATTAAGCCAAAGATATTCCGTTCCGGTCGGCCTTTCGGACCATTCCGGAAAGATTTTTGCCGGGTTGGCTGCCGCTACACTCGGCGCCGAAGTCTTAGAAGTCCATGTCGCCTTTAGCCGCGAGATGTTCGGCCCTGATGTGCCGGCATCTGTTACAACCAGTGAATTGCAAAATTTAGTCGATGGCGTTAGGCAGATCGAAAAAATGACGGCCTCACCTGTCAATAAATCGTTCCTTTCCGACGATCTAGGTCAACTTCGGAAGATGTTCACAAAGAGTGTTGTGGCGGCGGCCGATCTGCCGGCCGGCACGATCCTTAGAAACGAACATTTCAGACTAAAAAAACCGGGAACCGGCCTAAACGCATCGCAAATGCCGGAACTTATCGGGAATCGCCTTTCCCGAAGTCTAAAGCGAGATGAATTTGTGCTCTTTGACGACGTCGAGCGGTAGAGAACTCTCGATATGGCAGAGTATCCGCGCAAAATGACCCTTGGGCCCCTGATATTCAGCCCGCTAAAAAGTCAAGAAAATGCCTAGAAAAATCTGTGTAGTTGTCACGGCGAGACCCAGTTATAGCCGGATCAAGACCGCGCTTCGGGCGATCATGGAACATCCCGATCTGGAACTTCAGCTCGTGGTTGCCGCCTCAGCCCTGTTGGATCGTTACGGGACGGCCGTGAATTACATCGAAAGCGACGGATTCCCAATCGCGGCCCGAGTTTACATGGTCCTCGAAGGTGAGAATCCGGCCTCAATGGCCAAAACGACAGGTCTTGGAATGCTCGAACTGGCGACCGTATTCGACAATCTGAAGCCTGACGTAGTCGTTACCGTTGCCGATCGGTTTGAAACATTGGCGACGGCCGTTGCGGCGGCCTATATGAATATTCCGGTGGCACATATCCAGGGAGGCGAGGTTACGGGCTCGATCGATGAAAAAGTTCGGCACGCCGTCACCAAGCTTGCCGACATTCATCTTGTCGCAACCTCCGGTGCGGGAGATCGTGTTGAGCGAATGGGTGAGGAACACCGCAAGGTCTATGTTACCGGCTGCCCGTCGATCGACCTTGCGGCTGAGATCGCCGACGACCCGGCGTTGAATTTCAATCCATTCGAACGATATGGCGGAGTTGGAGGTTTGCACAAACTGCTCAACGGCTATTTGGTCGTGATGCAGCACCCCGTCACGACCGAAAACGAAGAAGCCCGGCACCAAGTACTTGAGACATTACAGGCGATCCACGAGATCAACATGCCGGCATTGTGGTTCTGGCCGAATGTCGACGCCGGATCGGACGGCACCTCAAACGGGATCCGTTCATTCAGAGAGAAATATCAGCCGGAGAACCTTCATTTCTTCAAAAATATGGA
>CAZVDM010000067.1:0-18036 GCA_964625555.1 uncultured Chloracidobacterium sp. | reverse complement strand
ACGTTCTTATTGAGGTATTCGATGACCATCTCGACCGTGACATCGTCGTGGCCGTCGTACCAGCAATCGTAATCGGTGACCAGTGCAACGGTCGCGTATGCGATCTCGGCCTCACGGGCGAGCTTTGCTTCCTGCAGGTTGGTCATGCCGATGACGTCCATGCCCCATTGGCGATAGACGTTGGACTCGGCCTTGGTCGAGAACGCCGGGCCTTCCATACAGATGTACGTGCCGCCGCGATGTGTGACGACGTTGTTGTTTTTGCAGGCCTCCTCGAGAATGTCGCCAAGCTCATTACAAACCGGATGAGCGAACGTCACATGGCCGACGATGCCTTCGCCAAAGAACGTGGACTCTTTCGAACGGTCACGCGTCCGGTCAAAGAACTGGTCCGGGATAAGGAAATCCGTCGGAGCGTACTGTTCCTGCAGACTGCCGACCGCCGAGACAGACAAGATGTATTCGACACCGAGCAGTTTCATCGCGTAGATGTTCGCCCGGTAGGGAAGTTCGCTCGGCGTCAGCTTGTGCCCACGGCCGTGCCTGGGCAGAAACGCGACAGTTATGCCTTCGAGTTCGCCGACTATGAACGCGTCCGACGGGTCGCCAAACGGAGTGCTTACGGGCACTTCGCGTACATTCTCAAGTTCCGGCATCTGGTAAAGCCCGCTGCCGCCGATAATTCCGATGTTTACTTTTTCCATGAATTCTATCGTTCGCTCAGCCGAGGCGAACGCGAACAAACAGAATAACGGATTGTTTGGCTCAAATAAAATTGGAGGGCTACTTTTTGGTAAGAAACTTGAATTGATCGCGAGTCGTTTGAACGCAAGCTGCGTTCGGCGACACTTCGGGCCGATCGATAAACTCCGCGATCATATCCCGAAGGCATGGTACCGAAAATCCTGGCCCGTGGCCGGCCCATGGGATCTCGAAGAAGTAACTGTTTGTCAGACGCTTGCCGACGTTTCGGCCCCATTGCGGGTCGGTGTAGGCGTCGTATTGGGCGCCGAGGATGAGGGTTGGGATATTGCTGGTTACGGGTTGATTGGCAATTGGTTTTGCAGGCTTTACTTTCCAGACGCTGCAGATGTCGGGTAGGGCCATGACTTCATAGCCTTTAAGTCCGGCGTATTTTAGTGATTGATCTTTGATAATTTTGATCTTCTCAAAGGGCATTTCTTCGCTGCACCAGACAGAGTAGCGCATTCCCCAAGTGTAGTTTGAGCCGCCAAGTTTGTCACCGGCGTAGTTTTTGAATTGCGGCGCATAGTTGCCGCTCGATGCTTGATGGATCAAGTACGGCGCGACGGCGGTGGCCGATGGTTCGTTGGAGAACAGATAGTCGACGATCCACGTTGCAAAATCGTCGCCGTTCAACAAAATGTCGACCATCGATCCCGACTTTGGGTCTTTGATACTCACGGTCAGCGGTTCGGCATTGAGTTGTTTTACGACAGCGTAAAATTCTTTTTCGAGATCCGGATAAGCCTTGACACATTCGGCATCGTTCCTACACCCGGCGAACATTTCGTTCAATGTTCGAACAATGCCGTCAACGCCGACCTCGTCGTAATTGACCTCGGGCGGCAACGTCGACTCGAGCACGACGCTGCGAATGCTTTTCGGATAATATCGCATCACGTCGAGCATCAGTCGAGCACTGTATGAGACGCCGTAGAGATTTAGCTCTTCGAGTTTCAAGACATTGCGAAGGTCTTCGATATCGGCGGCACTCTCAGCGCTGTTGTAGCTGCTGAGATCGATCCCACTCCTGGTAAGACGGTCAAAGCACGCTTTTGCAGCTTTGAGATCATTTGCCCTGGCTGGTCCCTTACTGAGATGCTGACGGGCGTTTGATGCGGTCGTTTCGTTTATCTCGGGGCAATCGAGAGAAGGCTGAGCAAACTTGGTGCCGCGCTGTTCGAATATGATCACATCGCGTTCCTTGAGCCATGGAGAACTTCGACGTCCGTTGACGATCTTTAGCGAAGAACCGCCTGGACCGCCCAGTGTGCGCAAAACCGGATCGGTTTCCGGGTTTATGTTATCGCTCTTGTGAACAATAATCGGGAGACGAATTACCTTGCCGTTTTTCTTAGACCGGTTCTCGTGAACCACGACATATCCGCAGACCACATTTTCGTCCTTTGGAATCGGAATTGCACAGTCGGACGGTTCAAAACGGGGAATCGCTGTTTGACCGCAACCGAGACCCGCGAAGGCCGCGATGATTAACATGGTCAAAACAATAGCTACGAAAACTGGTTTTCTCATATTAGATTGCGGTGTGACGCTAGGATATATATAGAAAACCCCGCCGACGGAATGTTTGTAACAGCTTTAAACGAAATGAAAACATTCGCGAAAAACAAAAAGAGGAGCGACTATAATAGTCGCCCCTCAAACTGTTCAAATCAAGAAGTAAGACTATTTGGTCTTCTTCGGTTCCGGTTTCTTAGGTTCGGGCTTTGCCGGTTTCGGTCCGCTTTGCGGAGGAGCCCCATCTCCCGGACCGCCTGGGCCACCAGGACCTCCCGGAGGCATTCCCTGCATCTGCTGACGCTGCTGCATCTGCTTGAGCTGTTCGTCAGTCACCGCAGGAACCGTGAAATCAGAGGGCACCTGAATGTTGTTAGACGCGACGATATCGTCGAGCAGTTTCTTTTCCTTTTCCTCTTCCAGCTTGGCCCTAACGTATTCCTTAACAGGCATCTCGCGAGCCTGCGGTTTGTCCGGATCCTTAAAGTTGGTCGAGATCAGGATGTGGCGTGCGTCGTAGGTCTCGGCATTTGCGGCCGCACCGGGCTCGCCGCTTGGCTTAGCATCCTTGTTTGCACTTGGACCGAGCTTTCGTTCGAGCTTGATGATATGGAAACCGAAATCGGTCTCGACCAGCTCAGGACTGATCTGTCCAGGTTCGAGAGCAAGAGCCGCCGTCTCAAACGGTGCGACCATGCGTCCCTTCGGAACATCTTTATACAAACCGCCCTGGCCAACGCCGTCGGGGCCTTTGTTGCCCGGATCTTCGGTGAATTCGTTTGCCAACGTAGCAAAGTCCTCGCCGGCCTTCGCACGATCAAGGATTCCCTGGGCCTTGGTTCGCTTCTCTTTAGGATCAAGTTCGGGATGCTCAGAAATGTATTTGGCTATCTCTTCGTCGGTAACCTTCATTTTGTCCGCGACCTTTTCGGAATAGATGCGCGCGAGAAACTGAGCCTGCTGGAGTTTGACCTGAAGATTTACCTTTGCGATAAACTCCTTGGGCAATTCACCCGCAGCCGCTTTCGTTTCGTACTCTTTGCGATAGATCCGGATCTTTGCAAATACGTCCTTAGCCTGCGTCTTTTCTTCATCAGAGATCTCGCGATCTTTCATGTCAGGACTGCTGGCCTTAAGAATCGTGATCTTAGCATCAAGAAAGTCCTGGAATTCGGCCTCGTGGCTGCGTGCGTCTACGGCTTCGCCAAGACCGATCTTTTCCATCGTCGAAGCCCACCAGCCCTTGCCAGGTGCCGGCTGAGAATCCTGGCCCCAATATTCGGCAACCATTTCGTCGGTGATAAAACCAAACGGCGGCATCGGCCCTTTGTCTTTGTTGATCTCGCGATCGTAATTGACTGCAACGATCTCGGCACGGATGTTTTGCATCTCTTGACCGTTCGGATGCTCGGTGGACAGGCCGTCCTTTTGAGCCTGGCTGGCAAACGCAAGCAGCTGCTTAAGATTATCGATTTGCTGCTTTTTCATTTCCGGCTCATCATTCAGCCGTTTGAGGATCATTGGATTCGATTTCGCAACGTCTGCAAGCAGCATCTCGATCTCTTCGCGACTGATCGAATTGAACGACTCGTGCGTTTGCCCGCCAACCTTCTTTTTCCAAACCACAAGCCCGGCGCCGATCGCAACGATTGCGATGATCAAAATAAGTCCTTTTGTTAAATTGCTCAATTGATGAGTCCTCACTTACTGATAGATCTAATAAATGTCAAACGGTAATAATAGCAAAAACCAACGATCTCGGCTAATCAAAATCAACTATTTGGGTGTTTGCACGAGTTCGAGAAGGACCCCGCCGGATGCAGCGGGATGGACAAAGGCGACGAGGCAGCCTTCGGCACCGATACGCGGGGACTCGTCGATCAGGCGCATTCCTTGGGCTTTTAGTTTTGCGAGCGATGCTTCAATATCGTCAACTTCGATGGCAATATGATGGATGCCGCCGCCGCGTTTTTCGAGAAAATTGGAGATCGGCGAATCGTCGCTCGTCGGTTCGAGCAACTCGATTAGTGTTTCGCCAATTGGCAACATTGCGACGCGAACCTTTTGATCTTTGACAACTTCGGTGTGTATATTCTCGAGTCCAAGTGCGTCGCTCCAAAACTCAAGAGCTTCGTCGATGCCTTTTGTTGCAATGCCTAGGTGGTTGATCTTCATAAGCTATTTGAGAAGTTCTTCAATTGCAGAGTATGGGTTGCTTTTCTTTTCGGCGATCTCAAGTGCCAGTTTGTCCAGTTTTTCGTTAGTGCCGTTCCGGTTCAAAAGGTCGGACAACAGGCGTTCCTGAAGCAGTTCCAAAAGCCTCCATTTTGCGATGGCGTGCCGGCGCACGGTGCTGCCTTCGCCCTCGAGTTGATATTTGTGGTAGGCCTCGATCGCGGCCGCGAGATCTTCGATTCCCTTATTCTCCGTGGCGACGGTTCGGACGATCGGCGGCATCCACATGTCGGGGCGATGGGCGAGGCTTAGCAGAGCTTCGAGTTCCTTTTGGGTGCGGATGACGCCTTCGCGGTCGGCTTTGTTTATGACGAAGCAATCTCCGATCTCCATGATCCCAGCCTTAATAGCTTGAATATCGTCGCCCATTCCCGGCACCAGCACGACGACCGAAACATCCGCTGTTTTTACAATCTCGACCTCATCCTGGCCAACGCCAACAGTCTCGACGATCACTTTGTCGAAACCGGCAGCATCCAGAATTGCAACTGCATCAACCGTCGCACGAGAAAGTCCGCCGAGATTTCCCCGAGTCGCCATCGAACGGATAAACACGCCCTTTTCCATCCCAAGCGTTGCCATCCTGATGCGGTCGCCGAGGATCGCGCCGCCCGAAAACGGGCTTGACGGATCGATGCAGATTATCCCGACCTTATCACCGGCGTTCTTATAATGAAGAGCGAGTTTGTCGACCAGCGATGATTTTCCCGCTCCGGGCGAACCGGTGATGCCGATAACGACAGCCTTTCCGGTGTGGGGAAAGACGGCTTTCATCAATTCGGCCGCATCTGCGGCACCACTTTCGACGCGTGTGATAGCACGGGCGATAGCTCGCGGATCTCCATTGAATATATTTTCGATCAAATCTGAATTCAGCATTGCATCAGGACCAAACGACAATTTTCTCATTCTTTCGATAGAAAACAAAAAAGGCGAGCCTGTCGACTCACCTTTTTAATATTTTCATATCTTTATTTTTACATTTGTCCTTCATCAGCGGACGGGCCGTAGATCGCCGGAACGGGGATGTCATTGAGGCGAAGATAGACTGAGAGTTGGCCGCGATGGTGGATGATGTGGTTCATTACGAATGAACGCATCACCGCGACTTTGGGCATAGTCATATAAACCTGCTCGCCGTTTCGCATGGTCCAGTCGGTGAAGAATGTTTCATCGGGTGTCTCGGCCAAAATGACCTTGGCCTTGGCGATGTGATCGTCAAAGAAGGCGAGCAATTCTTCGGTCGATTTCGGTTCGAACGGTGTGTAATCCATCGTCGCAAAATCGAGAACGTCGCTCTTGAGCGTCTCCTTTGTCCAACCGAACATTTCGGCACAATGAACGGCGAGACGGCCCATAGTCATCGATTTTTCATGCGGCTTCCAGTCAAATTTCTCGGCCGGAACGCGTTCGAGACAACTGCGGGTCACCTTTGCCTCATTATCCAACTCTGCCAAAAACGCCGTCGCAAGACGGCCTACACTTGTTGCTGTACTTGTACTCATAATCTTTCTCCTAAAAAATGAAATTGGAAAAACATCATAGCATAGCCGTGCACAGATGCAACGCATGAAACAAGATATTTTTACAGGGCCTTGAGCAGGTTCTTTGCTATCACAACCCGCTGAATTTCGGACGTGCCTTCGCCGATCGTGCAAAGTTTTGAATCGCGCCAGTATTTTTCTGCCGGGTAGTCTTTCGTGTAACCGTAGCCACCGTGGATCTGGATGCTCTCTTCAGAAACGCGGACGGCGGTTTCGGATGCGTAGAGCTTTGCCATCGCAGACTTTTGCGTTACCGGCTTTCCCGCGTCCTTTGTCGCGGCGGCTTGTAGGGTCAGTAACCGTGAGCACTCGATCTGGGTCGCCATGTCGGCGAGTTTGAACTGGATCGCCTGAAAATCCGCTATCGGACGGCCGAATTGCTGGCGTTCCTTCGCGTATTTTACAGCGGCTTCGTAGGCTCCCTGGGCAATGCCGACGGACAGGGCGGCGATCGAGATACGGCCGCCATCGAGGACTTGCATGCATTGGAGAAAGCCTTCGCCCTCGTTGCCGAGGCGGTTTTCGTCGGGGACGTAGCAGTCTTCAAAAACGACCGAGGCGGTTTCTGAGGCTCGCATGCCGAGCTTGTTTTCCTTTTTGTCGCTGCGAAACCCTTCCATCGATTTATCAAAGATAAATGCTGAGATCCCGCGATTGCCCTTTTCTTTATCCGTGACCGCGACAGCGACGAGCGTATTGCAGGCAATGGCGTGGGTGATGAAGTTTTTAGAACCGTTGACGACCCAGCCCTCGCTTGGAGTCCCTGCTTTAGCAGGCTCTTCACTGGACGTTTGCCGCCTGAAGGCGGGACTCCGAACGGCATTGGTTCGCGTTCCGGCCGAGTCCGAGCCTGCCTGCGATTCGGTCAGTCCCCACGCACCAAAGCTCTCGCCCGTGACGAGCGGGACAAGGTATTTTTGCTTTTGCTTTTCGCTGCCGAACATATAAAGGTGATTCGAGCAAAGCGAATTGTGGGCGGCGACCGACAGCCCGACCGACCCGCAGACACGGCCGAGTTCTTCGATGATGGTCGCGTATTCGACATAGCCCATTCCGGCACCGCCGTATTCCTCAGGGAACAGGATGCCCATCAGGCCGAGTTCGGCGAGTTTAGGCCGCAGTTCAATAGGGAAGTGCTGCTCCTCGTCCCATTCCATGACATGCGGTTTGATCTCGCTCTCGGCGAACTCGCGGATGCTATTTTTGATCTGTAATTGCTCGTCGGATAATTCGAAGTTCATAATTGCTTACTATAACAATCAATTATGATGACATAAGGTTGCGTTTTCGGGCAAGTTTTTAAACTCGGGATATCACTTAACGCCGAGAAACCTGAGGAAGGCAAATGGGCAGCACAATGAGGTAGACTCAATCATATGAATTGGAAAGCAAATATTCTAACGAAAGACGATCAAATCAGGGAATTGCTCAGAAATACAACGACGATCGCTGTCCTAGGTATCAAACCTGAATCCCATGCCGGTCAACCGGCGCATTACGTACCAAAATATATGGCGGATCACGGCTATGACATAATTCCGGTGCCGGTCTATTATCCCGACGTGACAGAAATACTGGGCAAGCCTGTTTATCGAGATCTTGGCGATGTGCCGGGCGAGATCGACCTGTTGAATGTCTTTCGGCGTGCGGAAGATATCCCAAAACACACGGGAGAGATCCTGGCGAAAAGGCCAAAGGCTGTCTGGTTTCAGCTCGGCATCCGCAACGACGAGGTTGCCGAGAAATTAGCAGAGGCGGGGATCAAGGTCGTCCAGGACATGTGTCTGATGGTCGAGCACCGGGCATTGGTCTAGCCCGTTCAGACTGACGCCTTTAGGCGTTTCTTGTGTGTGTCATATATGGTCTATTGACAATTTATCAGACGTTAAGAGCCTAAAGGCGTCCCTCTTTACTGTATAAAAGTGACAATCTACGGCGATTTTGTGTCGCGGGGATACAGTTTAGGTTTTAGGTCAAATCGCGTTCCATGCCTCCCACTTCCACGATGTAAATACAAATATCGACCCCATCGGCGCTGCACCCATTGATTCTCGGTAGTGCTAATATCGTCATAACATCGACGATCTCTAGGGGATGTTTTCAGGTACAGCTGATCTCCCAAAAATTTTGCTTGACATCCTATTTGTATGCTATATCATAAATGATACAAAACATTAGGAGTAAGACAACATGGCGATACAATGGGAAGTTTTTAGAGGTGGACAGACGAAACCGAGCAGCGAGCGGCTCACGGTTTCGATAAACAAGAAGGGCAATTTAACACTGAGCAAGTATGCCTGTTCATTGCTAGGGAATCCGGAAAAGGTCCTCGTGATGTTCAACACTCGGGATACGTTGATCGGACTGTCACCAACGCACGCGGCGGATGAGGACGGATTTGACGTAACGCCCGGAAGCGGAGGACACAACTACATCATCAGGGCCGCGCCATTTTGCCGGCACCACAACATCAGTGTTGAAGTGACGGAGCGATTTGCCAGACCGGGCCTTACCAACGAAGGCTATCTAACGCTCGATCTGAAGGAAACGATAAACGTGAGCGTTAGAAAGAGGCGTACGGATATTCGATAACAATCAGTTCCACTTTGCTCTTTATGAAGTAAAGAACACACACCCTACCGTTCGTGTCTCTGCTTTGCAACCGTACGGAATGATTCGAGTTCTTTTTCGGTGAGCGGGCGGCTGGCGCCGACAGGCAGGAACTTGTCGG
Organism: uncultured Chloracidobacterium sp.; assembly: GCA_964625555.1. Taxonomy (GTDB): domain Bacteria; phylum Acidobacteriota; class Blastocatellia; order Pyrinomonadales; family Pyrinomonadaceae; genus OLB17. The sequence continues at coordinate 9,264 of CAZVDM010000067.1, read as the reverse complement.
TTACGTCACCTATTGAAATGCGTTTTAGTTTGACGACAGAGTGGCCGATGGTGTCGAACATTTTGCGGATCTGCTGGTTGTGGCCTTCGAGCAGCGTAACTTCGTACCAGCCGTTCTTTTCGGTGTGTTTAAGCTCTTTTATGTCGGCCGGCGCGGTTTTGAAACCGTCTTCGAGCACGACGCCGCGGCGGAGTTTATTGATCGCCACCGGTGTCGGCAAACCTTTGACCTTTACGTCATAGACCTTTGGGATGGTTCGCGAAGACGAGACGAAATTTGTAAATTCTCCGTCATTTGTCAGAATGATCAAGCCTTCGGTGTTGTAATCGAGCCTTCCGACAGGATGCAGGCGACCGTGGCCTTTGACGAGATCGACGACCAGTTTTCGGCCCTCCGGATCGGCGGCACTCGATAGATAGCCTTTTGGCTTATTGAGCAGAATATAGACATTTTCGCGCGTTGCGAGTTTTTTGTTGATCAGCTTGCCTCGGACCTTTATGTGGTCCTTTTCAGGATCGGCCTTCGTGCCGAGTTCGGTCACGGCTTTGCCGTTGACCGTAACCAGACCGTCAAGAATGAGCTGTTCCGCTGCTCGCCGCGAAGCGATCCCGGCCTGGGCAATAAGTTTTTGTAGTCGTTCCGCCATATGATCTGCTCGAATTTCTAACCGTTGATATACTTGTTTGCCTCAGCCACCACTCGTTCACAAGACCTTAGCTGCAAATTGGAGTACTCGGTCAGATCCGGATCTTCACCGTTTGCGAGCGGTAATTTGATCCCGTAAACCTTATATTCTCGGCTGCTTCCAGGGTTTGGACTGCTCCGGTAATCGGTGTTTACTCTGAGGCCGCCAAAGCTCTTTGCAATTTCGCCGAATCGATATGTGCAGTGTTTGGTTCCAAATACACGGCGAACTGTAAACGATATCATTTGGAGGTTGCGATCGATAACAGTCGTACGAAATTTTGCCCAAAAAAGGTTAAGGATCCCCGCGACGAATGCAAATACCGTGATAAATATCATCGGATACGCCCGTCGCGGAAGCGGGAATGCCAGATCCATGATCATATAGACTCCAATGGGGATCGATGAAACTAAGCAAAACGCCGATATCAATAGTCGAACGGCAGGAAGATCGCGAATGATATAAGTACCGGCCGTTTCTCGTGTCGTGATCATATTCACTCCGTCACGGACCGACCACGCCCACTGCACTCGAAGCCATATACTCTGTGGGCAATAAGGTTTTGTAGCCGTTCCTGCATAACAAGATATATTAACAGGATAAACAGGATAAGCAGGATAACGCGTCGCCAATTAAAGATCTGTCATCCTGTTGATCCTTACTATTTTGTTTGAATTACCGCACTGAACCGGAAGATCATTTGACGTGCCGCATTGCATCGGGCGGCACATTTTCTAAGGATCTGTTGGCGATCGATGCCGATTCGCGAGCGAACGATTCGTTAGTAAAGGTTGTCAACTTGAGCGTGGCCGCATTCGACAATTCGGCTCTGAGCTCCCAGCCGCGTTCATATTTGCTTATTGCTATCTCAGCGATAGAAAATGATCTGATCCTATTGAACGAAACAGATTCATCCCAATCGTTGAAAAACCCTTGCCATCTGATCTTCATTGACCGATCTGCGTCATCGAACGTTACCGCCTTGAATTGTTTCCGCAGGGCAAAGGCCATCCAAACGAACAACATTATCGGCAGTCCGATCATTAATATCAAAACAGCGGGATATCCTTCGCTTGACGCGACGAAAGGATCCATTCGCTTTTTGGCCATAATGAAGTAGATCAGGAGCGGGAGGCCGATACAAATCAACGAGATCACAAAGAGCTTAATTAACCGTGTCCTGCCGGAACCAAGATCCACGATGTCCTTGTGATTTGAATCAAGTGAGTAACTCATGTGATCGAACCCGCAATATCTTCAAAATCTTCGATCGAGGGAAGTTCCGATAGATCATTCAATCCGAACTGAACGAGAAAGTCTTTGGACGTGCCGTATTGCATTGGGCGGCCGACGGTTTCTTTGCGGCCTTTAGCGACGATGAGGCGTTTGTCGAGGAGTGTTTTTATGGCGGAGGCGGACTGGACGCCCCGGATCTCGAGGATCTCGGGGACAGTGACCGGCTGTTTGTAGGCGATGACGGCGAGCGTTTCGAGTGAGGGAATCGAGAGCTTGGCCGAGGGGCGTGTTTTTAGGAAACGGCGAACTTCCTCGTGAAATTCCGTTCGCGTCGCGATCTGCCAGCCGCCGGCGATGTCGCGGATCTGAAGGCCGCTTTCGCGCTCTTCGTATTCGCTTTTCAATTCCTCGACCGCCGCTTGGACGCTTTCGCGGTCCTCGTCCAACACCTCGGCAAGCAGCTTTACGGAAAGCGGTTCGTCGGAGACAAAGATGAGAGCCTCAACCAGAGCGACGAGTTCGCTCGGTGTGCGCGTTACTTTTTCGGTTCCCTGCAGATCTTCAGTCATACCAATGGAATTTAACAGGATAGACAGGATAAGCAGGATAAATCAATCCGACGAAACTGTTTATCTTGACGTGTGATGCTATGTCTCAGCGAACTCAGCGTCCGTCTTTGCGTCGTCCGCGTTGAAGAAAAACTAATCAAAATTCCACGCAGAGTTCGCTGAGGTGTCGCAGAGGTCGGAGAGAAGAGCGCTTCCTTAATCGAAATCAGCACCTAGATATTCTTTCGAAGAATAACATCGCCGAACGTGACGGCCTGGACCAATTTGACGCCTTCGGTCCTGACTATTTCGAGGACGGCGATGAACGCGGTAACGAGTTCGCGTTTTGAGTGCATTTCTTCGAAAAACTTTAGCATGCTGATCTCGCCGAGTTCGAAGATGCGTTTTTTGAGCGTCTTAAGCATATCGGCCAGCGAGATCTCTTCGCGTGCGATCTCCATTTTGACCTCGTCAACGTGACGGGCGACGATCTTTTGGAAAACGGTCAGCAGATCGAAAACGCTCGCATCGATCTCGGCGTTATTATCGTCGGATTCGAGCGGGCCGCGCGTGAATATCGCGTCCTCGATGGTGACGCGTTCGTATAGCATACCGGCGGCGGACTTGAATTTTTCGTATTCGAGCAGGCGGTCGACCAGTTCGCGTCGAGGGTCTTCGATCTCTTCTTCCTCGCCGGCGAAAGGGTCGCGCGGAAGAAGCATCTTTGACTTGATCTCGATCAGCGTCGCTGCCATCACCAGAAAATCAGCCGCGACCGAGATGTCGAGGCGTTTCATGAGGCGAATGTATTCGAGATATTTTTCGGTAATGCGGGCGATCGGAATGTCGAATATATCGGCGCGTTCCTGACGGATCAGAAACAAAAGCAGGTCGAGCGGACCGGCGAAATCGCCGATCTTGATCTTGAGGTCGTCCGACGCACCGCCGACGATAGTTGCTGTCTCGCGGTGAAAATCGAATGTATACTGTTCAGGTTCCTCGCTCAAATGTACTTTGTCTCTCTCAAATAGATTATGTAATCGATCACCGGCGGGACAAAGCCCGATTCGCGCAATTTCAGCATGATATTTCCGCGATGTACCGATGAATGTATCACGACATGAGATAAAAGTTCGCGATAAGTGTTCTCGCAGCGTTTGCCTTCACTGGTCCTATACAGGGCGACGATGTCGAGGCCTTCTTCGTCAAAGCCCCGCAAAAGCTTTTCGTAACGCTCGGCGGTCGCCTTCGCGATTTCGCCGCATTCTGTTACGGTCAGGTCCGGGAAGAAGTTGAAACCGGTCGAATCTTTTCCGTACAAACGTTCAAAGTATTCATGCTCGGTCGTCACAAGATGAGCAAGTATCTGCCGTCCTCGCTCGCATTCGTTAGTTTTCAGAGCGACAACCATCCGCCGGTTGGCCCAGTCGTTGTATCGAAAAAGCTCGCGAAGGTGTTCTACGGTGTTCATCGGCTAATCGGAGGCATGGGCCTTGAGGTCTTCGAGCGTCACGACCGTCAATGCGGCGGCATGTGTCGATTCGAGAACGACCTGCGGGGCCATTCCGTCTTCGAGCGCTTGTTTCCAACGCAGCATGCAGAGGCACCACTTGTCGCCTTCTCTAACGCCCGGGAAAGCGTACTGCGGCATGGGCGTTGAGAGATCGTTCCCGACGGCTTTTGAATACTCGAGGAACTCATCTGTCGCCACGATGCAGACCGTGTGCCGGCCAGTGTCGTCAACGCCCGTGCGGCAATAGCCGTCGCGATAAAAGCCGGTCATCGGATCGGTGCAGCACGACTGCAGCTCACCGCCAAGAACATTCTTCGGTTTTAGATTGTGCCCGTTGCCATTGCCGTTGCCGTTTGTGTAGCTCATTTTTTCGCCTCAGAGGCAGTGACCTTTTCAATTGTATTTTCGGCCGCACTGTCTTTTACTACCGGCCGCTTTCCGTTGACAAACCGCGAATAAGTGACTTTATTCTTTGCACCGTTTATCGTGAATTCAAGAGCGGCGTCGCTAATTATCTGATTGCCGCCACCATTGATCGAGATCTGCCGACAGCCCCCTTTTATCGTGATCACGTTATTGCTTCCGTTGATCATGACGCGATTAAATTTTGAGCAGGAAACAGATCTTTTGAGATCTCGGCCGCTCACGTTGATCATTTCTCCCTGCACTGAAATGTCGACCTGGATCATGTCGGCAGGGTCGATCGGTGCTTCGGTCGGTGTGGGAGCAATTGTCGGCGTAGGAGTTCCGTTGAATTTTTCCATCTCGCTCTTCGCCGTTTCACTCCGCAGGTCACAGCTCGATAGCGATGTAGCGAGAATCAGAATACTTACCGCGATCGATTTTCTCATACTTACCTCTTGCCGATAAGATCCAACGCCCGTTCAATCGGCCGTGCGATCACAGCACTGTTACCAACGACGACTATCGGCCGGATTAACAATCCGGGATTGGCAACAATTGATGCGATCACTTCACTCTCAGGCGTTTCGGGCGTAAAACCGAGTTCGTTGAACTGCTTTTCCTTTGTACGGAGCAGTTGAAACGCAGGAATTCCGAGTTTTTTGACCAGTTCCCGCAAAATGTCCGCGGTCAGCGGTTCGCTGAAATAATTTACCGACTCAAAATCAATGCCGTTTTCACGAAACAGCGCCGCCAAATTACGGCACGTCGTTCAGGTAGGCTTTTCGAATACTATTATTTTGTCTGTCATACTCCTAAAAATTGCTGCCCGACTGTGTGGCGGCCAGACTGTTGTATTCCTCGTCAGTGAACAATCGCGACTTGGTCACAAATCGTAGCCCGAGCGGGATCTCCAGCGAGAAGCTCGCTCCGCGACCAGGAACGACGCCTATTGTGAGCTCGGTATGCTTCCAATACTCGAACTGATCCGCCGCCATAAAAAAATCGCAGCCCGCTATTTCACCCATCCAAACATCGCTCGAACCAGTAAGAAATTCGCCCTTCGGATAACACATCGGCGACGACCCGTCGCAGCACCCGCCGCTTTGGTGGAACATCAACTCGCCGTGCTTGGAGCGAAGCTGATCAATGACCGCCGCGGCATCGTTGGTGATAAGTACTCTTGGAATACGGTTCATCACAAAATTAATTCGTAAGGCGATCTAGATAGTGTTGGACCCAGCGATCTTTTAGATCAGCGTCTGATCTGACGCGGGAGATTTCTTCGCTGAAACCGATCTTCCGAGCGAGCTTTACATACTGAATGAACTCTCTAGGCATATATCGTGCAATCAACATATCACCTACTCTCGTCCGAATTCTGCTTTGCTGTTCCTCGGTAAGATGATCCGTCACCCGTCGCAGAGCACGAGCAACATTGGACTTAAGGATCATACCAAATGGCATTGAATCGTTATCTTCTATGACTTCGATGCCCAATTCGATACAGGCAGGATCGTGCTTTTCGATCCCGTCAACAACTGAGTTGACTAAAGGATAAACCCATCTGACCGAATTCTCTTCGTGAATGTGAGCCTCAAGCTTGATAATTGTCGTACCAAGCGTCTTTGAGTAAGACTCGAAACGGCGTTCAATAGACTCGCGACTCCAACGTCCCTTTCCATTGTAGTCGCGAATCTCGATCATAACCCCTTAGTCGTTTAGCTTAAAAGAAGCCCATTGCGTTCTTATCATATGAAATAAGCATGTTCTTTGTCTGTCGGTAATGATCGAGCATCATCAGGTGATTTTCGCGGCCGAAGCCTGATTTTTTGTAGCCGCCGAACGGAGCGTGTGCCGGATAATTGTGGTAATTGTTTACCCAAACGCGACCTGCCTGGATAGCACGCGGGACGCGGTAGAGTTCGTGTGCGTCGCGTGTCCAGACACCGGCTCCGAGGCCGTAAAGGGTGTCGTTGGCGATCGCGATGGCGTCTGCCTCGTCCGTAAAGGTCGTGACGGACGCGACCGGGCCGAAGATCTCTTCCTGAAAGACACGCATCTTGTTGTGGCCCTTTAGCAGCGTCGGCTGGATGTAAAATCCGCCCTCTGCGCCGCCTTCGCCCTTGTGGGCTTCGCCGCCGCATAGCACCTCGGCACCTTCTTCCTTGCCGATGCTGATGTAATTGAGGATTTTCTCGTACTGGTCCTGGCTCGCCTGAGCACCGATCATCGTCGAAGGATCGAGCGGATGTCCCATCTTAATGTTCTTGGTGCGTTCGACGACCTTGGCGATAAATTCATCCGCTATCGATTCCTCAACCAGAATGCGCGATGGACAGGTGCAAACCTCGCCCTGATTGAGTGCGAACATCGCCGCACCTTCAAGACATTTATCGAAAAACGCGTCGTCGGCATCCATAACGCTCTTGAAGAAAATATTCGGCGATTTTCCGCCGAGTTCGAGCGTGACAGGTATCAGATTTTGCGATGCGTACTGCATTATGAGGCGTCCGGTCGTCGTTTCGCCGGTAAATGCGACCTTTGCGACACGAGGAGAAGTCGCGAGCGGCTTGCCCGCTTCGATGCCAAATCCGTTTACGATATTGAGCACACCGGCAGGCAGGATGTCGCCGATCAGTTCCATCAGGACCATGATCGATGCCGGTGTTTGCTCGGCCGGTTTGACGACCGCGCAGTTGCCCGCGGCAAGTGCCGGGGCGATCTTCCACGTCGCCATCAGGAGCGGAAAATTCCAAGGAATGATCTGGGCGACGACGCCGAGCGGTTCCTTGACGATGATCGAGAGCGTATTCTCGTCGAGTTCAGACGCGCTGCCTTCTTCGGCGCGGATGACACTTGCAAAGTACCGAAAATGATCGATCGCCAGCGGCAGATCAGCCGCCATCGTCTCGCGGATCGGCTTGCCGTTGTCCCACGTCTCGGCACGGGCGAGCAGCTCGAAATTGGCTTCCATAACGTCGGCGATCTTGTTCAAAAGCCGGCTTCGCTCAGTGACCGAAGTTTTGCCCCATGCAGGAGCGGCCGCATGGGCGGCATCGAGCGCGAGTTCGATGTCGGATTCGTTCGAACGGGCGACCTTTGTGAAAACTTTGCCGTCAACGGGCGAAATATTGTCAAAATATTCACCACTCGACGGTGCTATCCATTTGCCGCCAATGTAGTTTTCGTATTGCTCTTTGAATTTCGGAATGTCGTATGATTTTTGTGTTGCGTCCATGACAAAAGCTCCCTTAAAGATAATAGTGATGACCCGAACGTTCGGGTGCGACCGTGACTGGTGGTATACGGAAATTGTATCACCTGACGGAGCCGGAAACTAATAAATTTGCGTCTAACGTATTCCTACTTTTTGGTAGACATCGGCTAGTGTCGCGGCGGCGATGGCGCGTGCCTTTTCTGCACCGTTCGTTAGGATCGCGGCGAGGTCTTGGTCGGAATAATGTTTAACGCGTTCCTGAAATGGGCGAAGGAATTCGACAGTAACCTCAGCAAGCTCGGTTTTGAATTGGCCGTAGCCTTTGCCTTCGAAATGCGCAACACATTCGTTCGATGTTTTGCCGGTCAGGAGCTGATAGATCGTCAGCAGGTTTGCGATCGCGGGTCGTGATTCATCAAATGTTATCTCGGTACCGCTGTCGGTCACGGCACGCTTGAATTTCTTTGTGATCGTATCGGCGTCGTCGAGCAGGAAGATCGAACCGTTTGGGTTTTCATCAGATTTGGACATCTTTTTCGATGGGTCAAGGATCGATTTGATGCTCGCACCTGCCTTGGGAATATGGGGTTCAGGCACCGTAAAAGTTTCACCGAAGTCGCGATTGAAGCGTTCAGCAAGATCACGGCTGAGCTCGAGATGCTGTTTTTGGTCCTGCCCGACAGGGACAAGATCAGTCTGATACAGCAGAATGTCAGATGCCATCAGGATCGGATATGTAAAGAGTCCGACACCTGCGCGAAGAGCACTTTTCCGATTCTCACTATATTCGGGCAACAACTTCGCAATTGTAAGCTCACTGTTTTCCTTTCCAGATACATGTCCAAGCAAGTCTTTGATCGAAAGATCTTCCATTGACTTTCGCATTAGACTTCCAGATTTATCCTTAAATTGCGTCATTCGCTCAAGCTCGCCCATACGGGCGATGCACGAGAGAACCCACGTTAGTTCGGAGTGTTCAGAAACGTCTGATTGAACAAAGATCGTGGCCTTTTCAGGATCGACGCCTGCCGCGAGGTAGATACGTGCGAGGTCGAGCGTGGCTTTTCGCAAGGTCGCAGGATCCTGCGGCAGCGTGATCGCGTGGAGGTTGACGATGCAATAAAACGCCTCGTACTCGTCCTGCAACGCGACCCAATTTTTGAGTGCGCCGAGGTAGTTTCCGATGTGAAGCTGTCCGGTCGGCTGTGCGCCGCTAAAAATGCGTTTCTTCATTAGATGGCCAGAATATAGATCAAACCGTAATAGAATGGGGTGATGATCACGTTGATAACGCCGATATAGATCAGCCCCATGAGGATGATAAATCCGTACGTTTCAAGCATTTCGAACACCGGCTGAAAGCTCGCCGGCATAAATGTCGATAGTATCTTGCTGCCGTCGAGCGGCGGGAACGGCAGCAGATTGAACACGAACAAGGACAGATTAAGCCGCATCAGGTTGCCGACAAGCATTGCGAACGGATTTTGGCTTTGGCCAAAGAAATCACGGAGTTCGAAGCCCTGCGTCAACATAACCTTTGCGGCGATGATGCCGATCACGAGTAATATCAGGTTTGCGAGCACGCCGGCGATCGAGACCATGACATTGCCCCAGACGTAATTTGTCCATTTTCGCGGGTTGACCGGAGTCGGCTTGCCCC
>CAZVDM010000066.1:0-18111 GCA_964625555.1 uncultured Chloracidobacterium sp. | reverse complement strand
GACGGCAAGACCGATGTCGCCGTTTACCGGACAGGGACCTGGTATATTATCAACAGCTCTAACGGTTCAACGACCACGTTGAACTTCGGCCTATCAGCTGATAAACCAGTGCCCGCCGACTACGACGGCGACGGCAAGGCCGATATCGCGGTATTCCGGCCCTCGACCGGCATCTGGTATCTATTACGTTCGACTGCCGGTTTCTCGGCTATACAATTTGGAGTCGCTACAGATATCCCGACTCCAAATACATTGATTCCTTGATAGTTGGCAGCACGGGGAATATCAAAGGAAAGGACGAACAAGACCTTTTCGTTGAACTATCCGGAACTATGTTACTATCCCGAGTAACAGCAATAGTGGCGCTGGAAAGCCGTATTTAGTCAACTTAATTGGCCTCAATTTGCGACTTTTTCAGGCCCGGCCATCAACTCGCCTCAAGTGATCTTTGTTGGAAGGAAGTGGAAAACCATGACACGAGTACTAATTTGGTTCATCTTGCTTTTAGTGTTTTCAGCCACCGCATCGGCACAAGTGACTGAGACATTCGATATTAGTTCTTTTCAGCCGCCAAAGGGATGGGTTAAGCAGACCGGCCAAAACTCGTTTCAGATCTCGTCAGGCGACAAGTTGAGCGGTGCCTATTGTCTAATCACATTATTCAAAGCGATTTCAAGCTCCGGTAGTTCGAAACAGAATTTTGCCGACGCATGGCAGACGGTGGTTCGCTCGACGGTGAACGTCTCAAGTGAACCGCAATTGTCGCCCATGGAAAATGCAGATGGTTGGGAAGTGTTGAGCGGTTATTCCCCATTTGAAAAGGATGGTGCAAAAGGAGTCGCGATACTCGTAACCGCTACAGGATTCGGAAAAATGGTCAATAGCATGATACTTACCAATTCCGACGCTTACGAAAAAGATATCGCGTCATTCCTTGGATCTATTGTTTTGAAAAAGCCCACGGCCGCTGCGGTGACGGAGACGATCGTTTCGCAAACTTCGCCGATTTCGGTTGCTGCCGGCTCATACGGGTTTACCTCGACAAAGTTTGACGATGGCTGGACGAGCACCGCTCAAGAGGACTGGGTCCGGGTCGTCCGCAATAACACCTCCCTTCTTGTCCACTACCCCAACAAAAGCGCCGATGCATACAACTCTGTCTTGATGGATGGTTTGAAAAATGCATGGAACGTGCTGGTTGCCCCTCGATACGAAACCGGCAGAAATTTCGAATTCAAACCGATCACCGGTTGGCAGGCGATCGAATTCGCAGAGGCCGACATGACCGAAAAGAGTTCCGGCAAGAATGTTCACGTTGTATTGTTCAAAGTGAATTACTCAAACGGCATGGGCAGGTATCTTGAGTTCATTACACCAAATAAAGCGGCGTTTGAACAGGAATTTGGCGCATACCACCAAACGACATCGGGATGGGAGAAGTTGGAGAGCATGGCGAACTACAACAAGTTCGGGATCACGGCCGCCGACCTCAAAGGCAAGTGGACGAACGATTTTTCCGGCTCGCTATCATATGTCAATGCGTACACCGGGGCCGCCGCGGGAACTGACACACATGCGTCTATCGAGAACTTCTCATTTGGGCCGGGAGGCAGTTACAATTGGGATATCGGGGTTGCGAGCGGGATGGTCGGAAACATCAAATTCCAGAGCGCCAAATCAAGCGGCCGCGTATCGGTGCCGGGAATCTGGCAGCTTACATTCTCGAACATCGAGGGCAAGCCGCGAACCTATAATGCCCAATTTTCGGCTATTAAGGATGGCCGGATCCTGTGGATCGACGGCAAAGCGTTCGCCAAACTTAAATAGGACATGCGATACAGAGTAGATCCAAATAGCATTTGGAACGGCCAAGAAAGATCCGGCCGTTCCAGTTGGTTCTAATGTCACTTATGTTGTTTATGTTAGCTAGAGCGGATATACGTCCGCCTGACCATCAACACACTCCGCATAGGTCAGTTGGCTGCCCAATTGAGCCGGATTTGATTCGTACCTGATAACGCCTTCGGTCCTGATACAGAAGTTTCGCGAACCGGTCTGAGTAATGCCGCTGGTCGTGGTCGGAACGGTACTGAATGAAAATGTTGCCGCAGCCGTTGATGAAGGGGCGTTCGCAGTAACTACGAACGTATAACCTGACTTTGTCCCGGTTCCGAGTACATCGTCTATGAGTTGTGCGCCCCCCAGGTCTGCAAGAGTCCCCGCGTACGTTCCGCCTCCGTATGATGCAGCATATGTCATTTGCGCTCCGTGAAGAGTTCGCATCGCCGCGACGGCCGAGCCCTCATTTGCTGAGCGGCGGGATGCCAGCAAGTTTGGAACCGCAATTGCCGCGATTATTCCAATGATCACGACGACGATCAGTAGTTCGATTAGCGAAAAGCCCTTTTGTTTCTTCATAACACTCCTCGAGTCTCCCGAAATTATCTACAAGCCCAATGGGGCTCGAAATACGCCACGGATTCAATCAAAAAACGTGCCAGTTAACAACAAAGTGGCTACTAGCCCCAAAAACACTATGTTAGGACGAGGGACTCGCTCAAGTTCTTGCCTTGTCATAGGTTCACGAGGAGTAGATATTCGGTCAAATTGACAAATAATGTCACTATTTGTGACCGATATTGAAAGATCTATTGACGAAGGGGAACGGGAACGGGAACGAGAACGGGATTATGCTACTATTCGGCGTCATTTGAGCGTAACGATTCATAATCGTCCAATCCCAATCCGGTTTTTATCAGTTTAATGTCCCTTTTTATTTCTCTCTATTCGTCATGCGTGAAAGTGAATTGGTGCTTGTCCTGGATGACGTGCGTCAGTAACCGAGCGTCAATGGTAAAAGCACGGTCAAGCTTGGAACGCCGTTCAGATTTGTTCACATTTTGGAAAAGCGAAACGGGACTTGGCTGCTTATCGTCGATCAGGTAACCGCCGTTAGGTAAACCTAAATTGCAGCAAGCCTTTGATCAACAATAGCACCCGGCTGCTCGCGAATATTGACATTTAGCCAATTTGGTCTAGGATGGTCGTTATAGACCTATTACGAATTTAATAAGCTAAATGAAGAGGCCGGTTGCAATCTTTGCTCTCGCTGCCGCGATCGTTGGTTTGTCCGTGATCGGTGCATTGGCACAGGACACCGACCCGCGTGGAGTCTATGACGAGAAAAAGTCATTAGACGTAATGGCCGACGCTCTAAAAAGCGACCCTCAACTCAGATCACACATCATACTTTACCGTAGCCGGTACAGCCCTGTTAGTGAGACCAACGCCAACATAATTCGAATCAAAAAATACCTCGTTGAAATACACAAATTGGATCCGCAACGCATTTCGATAGTTGACGGAGGCAGGCGATTGGAACCTCGAAGCCAGATCTATAAGGTTCCTCCGGGTGCCGATGCTCCAAAGCCTAAACCTGACGAATTTCCTGACAACGATCCGGTCCACGCATCGAAAATAGACGAATTTGGTGATGTTAAGCTGGAGGTCGAAACGGTGATCCTCGACACATTCGCCGAGGAAATAAGAAACCGAGTAACTGACGATGCGTTCGTCATGGTATATCGGGCTCGAAATCGCCGCCCCGCCGACACGCAGTCAGTAATTGACCGGATCAGAACGCATCTTATTAAAAAGCATGGAATGGACCCGAACCGACTGAAGACGATCGACGCAGGCGTCAAGGACAAATTTACGGTCGAACTTTGGGCGGTCCCGCCTAACTCAACGCAGCAGTAGCGTGAAAACCGATTTGGCGGGTTAAGTGCTTCAGGGGATAATAAACCGTTTCAGGTATCTTTGCGACGATAAAAGTCTAATTGGGAGATCATTAATTAAGATGCAAAGCTCGTTCCGTTCAGTATTGTATTTCATTTCTTTGCTTGCTGTATTTGCTTTTGGGGCCAATGCTCAGTGCCCTGTGCTCAGTGTCACAGCTCCGACTGACGAAGTTCCTGTCGGCGAAACAATGTCATTTAGTGCCAATATTGTAAGCGGCGAAACGAAGTCGGCGGGCGCATTGTCTTACAACTGGTCTGTATCTGCTGGCAGTATTAGCAAGGGTCAAGGCACTTCTGTGATAGATGTCGATACGGCCGGATTGGATGGCCAGTCTATAACCGCCACACTCGAACTTGGTGGGCTGCCTCCGGTTTGCGCCCGTGCCGCCAGTGCGACCGGTTCAGTAAAGCAGGCGGTTTTAGCATCGAAGATCGATGAATTTGGAGTCGCGAACGAGGAAACAGAATGGCTTAGGCTCGATAATTTTGCCATTTGGCTACAGAATGACCCTGCCGCGGTTGGTTACATAATTACCTACCGCGGTGCCAAAAGCCCGGTCGGTGAAGCTAAAGCCGTTAACAAACGAATGTTGAAATATCTGGTCGAGATGCGTCGATTGGACGCGGATAGGTTCAAAACGGTTGATGGCGGATCAAGACCGACGCTTTGGCGCGAATTCTGGGTCGTTCCAATGGGCGCGAACTTTCCAAAAGCAACTCCAATGACATTGACCCCAACGCCAACCACTCCAAAAAAGCCCGGCATCAAGAAAAAGCCTTAAGAATTTGGGCGGTTAAGTATGCTAACCGCCCGAGAGTTCCTCTTGAAATTAATAGGTGAAATGTAAGCTAACGCACATACGCGGAACATAGCACTTGTTAGTTTGTATTGAAGGGAGGAATAATTTATGGCAGATGAGAATAGTACCGGGAGCAACGCAGTTTGGGCGATCGCATTGATTATTGTTGTTGCGATCATTGGCGCGGTGGTCTATTACAGCGGAATCCTAAAGACCAGTCCAAAGAAGACCGAGATAGATGTAAACGTATCGGCTCCGGCCCGTTAATTTGCAAAAAGTTTTGATGAAGATATGAGGCTGCTTACTGGGCCTCTAGTTTTTGTGCCCCGATATATACTTACCGAGTATGCGATCGTATTGTTCTTTTACTACCGAATAGCATTCGCAGGCCGTGCTAAGCAAATATCTCTTGTTCGCGATCGTCATTTCTCCTCGGCTGTAATCGATCACGCCGTGGTCCTTTAATCGTCTCGCTGCCAGCGATACGCTCTCACGTCGGACACCAAGAACCGCTGCGATCTGAGCATGGGTCATCTGAAACGTCCTCGTTTGCAGGTTATCGTGGCTCACCAAAAGGTAGCGACAGATCTGCTGTTCGAGAGAGTGCAGCCGGTTGCAGATCGCACTTTGTGATATCTGAGCGATCAACGTTTGTGTGTACGACATGCATATATCCTGGAACGCCGGGGAAGATTCGAATTGAGCTTCAACGTCCGCAGCTTTCATTCTGTAAGCCTGTCCTGCTCGTTGGACGACTGCACGCTTTGCCATCCTCGAATCACCGACAAACGTAACGACACCCACCATTCCCTTTCGCCCTGTCATACCGACCTCGACCGAGACTCCATCCTCAGTTTCGTACAGCAAACAGATCATCGCAGTTGTCGGGAAATAAATGTACTTCCTACGCTCCTCCATTTCCCAGAGGACTTCGTCCATTTCAAGGTCGACCAGCCGCAGCAGCGAAAATATGCTTTCTAATTCATCCTTTGGCAAGGCGGCCAGAAGATCGTTCTCAACCGGTTCAAATTTTTTGACTATTGACGATTTCATCACAAGGAACGCAGGGCCAAACCGCGAAGGAACAAATTTCGGATCCGAATATTCACAGTGCAGGACTTTAGCGTAAACGAAACAATATCACCTTTTCTCTCATATGTAAGGCACCTAACATACTAATGACGCAGATAACGTTAACCTAACCGTTGGTTTTTCTGAGGAAGGGAATTTCCATACCGGGCACTTGTTCATGATTTGCTGCTATCCGGCCATGATCGTCCGCCAATACAATCTCCCACGCGAGGGGCCGGAAACGGCTCCTTTTTCAATTCGGAGATGAAGAATATTGAAGAATATTATTGTGTCCGCGGAAACATTGATCCCCTCGGTTAAAGTGCGTAATTCGTTTCGCAGGCCGCCGGGAAATGAGAATGGCTCCTCCATTTCCGGAGAAGCCAATCATACATCTTTATGTGATCCTAATTAACGGCTTTCGAACTAAGCTCCGACTCACCGATCTTCACTTGGGCGTAAACTTCGGCCATCGACAGTTTACAGTTTATAGACTCGAGCGTAATAACATCATCCCGTTCATTGTAGATGCGATAGATCCACTGCTTGGCGTTCTGCCGCGCGTAGTGTTCGATACGCATTTCATTTTCGTTGACCAATAGGCATTCTTTGATCTTCGGGATCGCGAGAAAGCCCTCCAGTTTCTGCTGCCGGTCGGTGGATTTTGCGATACTCGAGAATATTTCGATAACGACCGTCGGATTGACCAGCAATTGAGAACTATCGTCAGCAAATGCCGGCTCCCCATTCACGACGACGACGTCGGGAAAGCAGATCGAGCTTTTGCCGATACGCACCTGCATGTCATTAGCGTATAGTTCACAAGTGCTGCGATGAATTCGGCTGCCAACGGCGACCGTGAAATTCGTCGCTATCATGTTATGCCATCGATTTGCCGTCGGTTTAGTTACGATCCGTCCGTCTAAATATTCGGTCTTGGCGACATCTCGCCGTTCGGCATGCGGAAGATTTTTATTTTTAGTTGTTTCGACTGAGGTTTGGTTCATAATGCGGTACTGCTCCTTTCAAAAAATTGCAAAAAGGCCGGGAGAGTGGAATAAGGAAGCCAGAGACTTTGCTTGGACAAATTTGTTTGCAAAAATAGTGTGACACACGCACAGGCGATGTATCAAGGAATATTTGATGAAACTTGAGCAGTTAGCAAAGCTTACCAATGGAACGATCGAGCGCGGGTCGCCCGATCTCGAGATCACGTCCACGGCCGGACTCGACATCGCCGGGCCGGGCGATGTCAGCTTTCTTGCTAACCCAAAGTACACACCGCAAGTCGCCCAAACCAAGGCCGCAGCCATTTTTTTGAATGATAACGTCGTCGTCGAACGGACAGACATTGCGATAATTCGATCAAGGGATGCTTACGTCGCGTACACTCTCGCAATGCGTTTGTTCTTCCCTGAACCGGCGATCAGGGCGTTTATCCACCCTGCGGCCGTGATCGACTCGACGGCAAATGTGGCTGATGACGTCGAGATCCACGCAAACGCGGTCATCGGAGCAAATTGCACAATCGCAAGCGGGGTTCGAATCATGCCAAATGTCACGCTTTATGATGGAGTAAAGATCTGTGAGGGCTCGACGATCCATTCCGGCGTGTCAATTCGAGAAAATTGCGAGATTGGCCGCAACTGCATAATTCACAACAACTCAACGATTGGCTGTGATGGCTTTGGATATGCGAAGACAGAAGAAAAGCACTGGCTGAAGATCCCGCAGACCGGCCGCGTCGTACTCGAAGACGACGTCGAGATCGGAGCAAACACCGCGATCGACTGTGCGTCGGTCGGCGAAACGCGTATAAAACGCGGAGCGAAGATCGACAATCTCGTCCAGATCGGCCATTCCTGCACAGTCGACGAAGACGCTCTCATTTGTTCACAGACCGGACTTGCGGGCAGTTCGCACATCGGCAAGCGCGTCATCCTAACCGGCCAGGTCGGCATCGCCGGCCACTTGACGATCGGTGACGATTCAGTTTTGACGGCGAAATCAGGCATCTCACATGATGTGGAACCGGGCAAAGTAATGTCCGGGATCCCTGCGTTCGACAACCGTGATTGGCTTCGTTCGACCGCTGCTTTTCGAAAGCTGGGAGCGATGGCTGGACGACTGCGAAAATTGGAAAAGCAGGTATTTGGCGACAAGTAATATGCAAAAGAAAGAAAAATTCATCATCATTCTTTGCGTCATCGTGACGATCGCGTCGGGTATCCTGCACTACGCTCATGCTAACGCGGTCCTGGCCTTTGCCGTCACCGCAGTTGCGTTAGCTCTGTTGGCGATGATCGTAGGCGACGCCACCGAACAGCTTGGCAGCCTAATGGGACCCGGTGCGACAGGAGTTTTACAATCAGGTCTCGGCAACCTTCCTGAGCTCTTTGTCTGTATTTTTGCTCTCCGGGCCGGCCTGGACCATGTTGTTCAGGCGGCCCTGATCGGTTCGATCCTTGGAAATTCAGTATTGGTATTGGGCCTGGCCCTGTTTTTTGGCGGCCTCAAGAATGGAACTCAGCGTTTCAATTCGGAACCGCCAAAGATGATCGTCGCACTGATGCTGCTCGCGTCAGCAACATTGGTCATTCCCACACTGGCCAAGGAACTTCACACCCCGGCCGAATCACATATTCTAAGTCTGGATATCTTCTTGGCAGTTATCCTCCTGGTGCTGCTCGCCGCAAACATTTACTTTTCAGTAAAGGGCGACCCGGCGATATCGATCAAGTCAACGGACGAAGGTCATGCTAAATGGTCTCTGAAATTGACGATCGTTGTGCTTGCGATGGCAGGCGTTGGAGCCGCACTGGTCTCCGACTGGTTCGTTGAGGCACTCCAGCCAGCGATGGCGTCGCTTGGAATATCTGAGGCATTTGCGGGACTTGTAGTTGTAGCGGTTGCGGGGAATGCGATCGAGAATCTGATCGGGATCCAACTGGCTTGGCGCAATCAGGCAGATTACGCGATCAGCGTGATCCAGAACAGCTCTCTGCAGATCGCTCTTGGCCTGTTCCCGGTTCTCGTACTTTTGTCCTATTTTCTTGGCGGAGCGATCCTGACATTTGTACTATCGCCAATGCTTGTCGCAGTTTTGCTCATCGCAGTTATAGTTAGCGCTTTCATCATTTACGATGGCGAATCGATTTGGCTCGAAGGGCTGGCATTGATCGGCTTGTATTGCATTATTGCTTCGGCGTTTTGGTGGGGCTAAGTAGTTTTGGCATTGGTCATTTGTAAATATAAAAGAAATCATGAATACATCAGACTCCGGTTACGACATCACGCCTTTATCGGCCGAGGCGGTCAAGGGCCTCGCCCAAGACCTGAACGAAGAAGAATACCGCATACTCCTGAACCACGGTACGGAGCCGGCCTTTTGCGGTACGCTCTTGGATAACAAACTGGAAGGAGTTTACGCATGCCGTCTGTGTGGTCTGCCGCTATTCGATTCGAAAAAGAAGTTCAATTCGGGCACCGGGTGGCCGTCATTCTACGCCCCGTTTGATAAGGATCACCTGATCAACATCGAAGACAACACCTATGGAATGCGCCGTATCGAGATCCGCTGTGCCCGCTGCGGCGGACATCAAGGCCACGTCTTCCCCGACGGCCCGCCACCGACCGGACAAAGGTATTGCCTTAATTCGGCGTCGCTCGAATTCTTTCCCGCTGGAGACGAGATTCCCCAAAAGAGCAGCTGAGCGGAACCAGGCCCACATGTTGGTCAGCTTCGTTTTCTCAAGCCATCTTCAAATATTTTCAGTAGAGACCCAGTGGCCCTTGCTAAACGTTTCAGAGGTGATAATTGCAGACGGAAGCAGGACTTCGATCATTAACAACCGGTTCGCACCCAAAGATGGCGGCCTTTCGATTCTCGCGTGCTGATCAACCAAGTTTAATCCTACAACCTGACGGCCGCCTGAGCGTCTCTCGACGTGAACCGAAAAAAGTAATTCTGTTTTCTTATTTGCGTAGTTCGTCAGATCCAATGCGACTTCCATATCAAGGTGGTCCTTCGCCGGCGGCATAAATAGGGTAATGTTCTTGTACGTTCGGGCTTGTTCCAATTCGGAGGCAACACTTATGTCGTTCGTCGAATCGGCCTTTATGGTTCTGACCGCGCCGCCAAGCACCGAAAACGAATGTAAAGGCACAAAGTATTGAAATCCCGATGCGCTGGCCGTATCCGCCAGATTCTGATATGCGAAGTACATTCTGTAATCTGTTGCCATATTCTTTCTCCTTTTGAACAGCCCCGGTTAGAACTAATTTGCGAGACTACTCAGTGTTTGCCCTTAAGATTCTGGCATATTATCACAATTGTATGATGTTGCTAAATCGCGCGCTCCGACGAAAATCAGCACCACGTCTTTCCCGACGGACCGCCGCCGACGGGACAAAGATATTGCCTTAATTCGGCCTCGCTTGAGTTTTTTGAAGAAGGTGAGGTTATTCCGCAGAAGAATTAGTCAGAACCGCCTGCGTAAGCGGGCGGCTCGAACAAATTGATAGAGTCGGTCCGGAAACGGAGATCGTACCGGTAAAAGAATTGTGCTCAAATGATGCATTCTCGGGATAGTTGAATGCCGCCCGCTTACGCAGGCGGTTCTGACTCCTACTTCCTGTCCTTGAACGCGTCGAACAACTCGGTATGCCGGCTCGTCAGCGGGATCATTCTGCCGTTGATGAACATATATTTGATGTTCGTCCGCGGGTCGAGAATGTCGCCGTCGGTTACTACTACGTTTGCGACCTTGCCGACGTCGAGCGAGCCCATCTTGTCGGCGACACCGAGGACTTCGGCGGCGTAGATCGTTACGGATTTGAGCGCGTCTTCTTTCGAGAGGCCGTACGCCGACGCAAGGCCAGCGTGATAAGGCAGATCACGAACCTCGGGGCCGCCGTCGCCGGTCGAGATACTGTATTTGATGCCGGCCGCCTGCATTTTGGCTGGTGCTTCGAAGAGATAATCATACGCGTCGTCGTCTCTGACAGGCAGGCTGTAGATATTTGTGTAAACGACCGAAATATTGTTCTTCTTCAGGTCATCTGCGACTTTCCAAGCTTCCTGGCCGCCGACGATTATGCCTTTGAGCTTCATTTCACCGACGAATTTGGCAACGGCGCGTATGTCGCGTTCGCGTTCCGCCGTGAAAATGACCGGCTTTTCGCCGCGAATGTACGCGGCCATCGCGTCGAATCGCTGATCGACCGGAACGTAGGGCAGCGTCTTGTCCTTTGCGTAAGCATCTCTCGCTCTGAGATAGCTTTGGGCGTTTCGGAAGATCTTTTTGAGATCGTCGATGGCCGCGTCGCGTCGTTTGACCAGCTCATTAAAATCCAGACCGGCCGCTCCTCCGCCTCCAAAACCACCGCCACCAAAGCCTCCGCCTCCGCCGACTACTCGCGGAAAGTTAATCACAAGTCCAAACTCACCGACAACAGCCATTTCGTCCGGCGTAGAACCGTTCAAATTGATGACAGATGCCTGTCCGGCGATCGTGCCGCCCGTTGGGTACGACATAACGGTCGTGATGCCGTTGACACGCGTTACGTTGACGTGGGCAGAATGCGGGTGAATGCCCTTGATGGCTCTCGCGTTCGCGTTGTTCGTCCCCGTCTCAGACACATCGACCGATGCGTTAACGCCTTGCCCGATCTCGGTCAGGCCCATATTCGTCGCGGCATCGATCATGCCCGGAAACACGGTCAAACCTTTTCCGTCGATCTTCTCCGCACCCGAAGGCACACTTGCCCCGGCTCCAACGGCCGTGATCTTGCCGTTCGCGATTACAACAGTGCCGCTCTCGATGGTCGCACCCGAGACCGTGACGATCCTCGCTCCAACGATGGCGAATGTTCCTGCCCTTCCGGTCGCATTCTGCTGCGAACCGTCATTCTGCGCAAAAGCGATTGAACCGCAGAGGCACAGAGACACAGAGATAAATCTAAGAACGAACGATAGATAACCTTTCATAAAACCCTTTTGCTCTCCTCCGTGCCTCTGTGTCTCTGCGGTGAAAATTCTGTAACTCATTACTGATCCCTCCCGTCGCCGTGTTCGGCTTCGTCGCGATCGCCGCGTCGGCGTTCGGTCGGAATTCGCGGAGGCCCGCCGCCGGTGCCGGGAGCTTTGTTAACCTCTAATTTTTCGAGCGTTTCACGTTCTTTCGCCATTTCCAGACGCTTTGCGGCGTCGGTCGTGCGGTCAAAATAGGTAACGCCTTCGATGAGCGTCGTTTCGACACGCGAATAAGGGCTGAACGGATGTCCGGTCCAAATGGCTATATCGCCGTCCTTGCCGACCTCGATCGAACCGGTTCGTTTGTCGATCCCGAGTTGTTTGGCCGGATTGATCGTGATCATCTTGAACGCGTCTTCCTCAGGCACACCTCCGTACTTCATCATCTTGGCCGCGTCGAGATTGAGCCGCCTCATGCGTTCGTCGGAATCGGAATTGATCGAGACAGTGACGCCGTTCTTCCACAGAATGTATGCGTTGTAAGGTATCGAATCGTACGCTTCGAGCTTATAGCCCCAACTGTCGGCGAATATCGAGACGCCCGTGCCGCGTTTGGCGATCTCCGGAGCGATCTTGTAAGCCTCGAGCCCGTGCTGCAGCGTTGCAACCTTAAATCCCATCTCGTCCGCCAGTAGTAACAGGTTTAGGTGTTCGTCAGATCGATAACCGTGAGCGTGAACAAGTCTTTTTCCTTCGAGGATCTCGGCAAGCGGTTCGAGTTCGAGGTCTTTTCGCGGCTGAACCTTTGTTTTGCCCGCACGAAAATCGGCCCAAGCCTGTCGATAGTCTTTCGCCCGCATAAATGCGTCGCGCATCGTCTCGATGACGCCCATGCGCGTCCGCGGATACCTGACGGGCGAGCCGGGAAGAGCGAACGATGTCGAGCGTTTGACGTTCTCGCCCATGGCAAACTTGATCCCCGCCGGAGCACCTTCGATTGGATAGTCTTCGACCGGACGGCCCCATTTGAATTTGACCGTCGTGCTCTGTCCGCCGATCGAATTGGCCGAGCCGTGCAGCAAAAGCCCCGCCGTCACGCCGCCCGCGAGAGCACGATAGATCGTTATGTCGGTCGGATTGAGCATGTCCCGGGTTTGCGTCATAGAGGTCACGGAATACGTGCCTTCGTTGATCGCATCGAGCATCGAGTGCGAGTGCGCGTCAATGATTCCGGGCGTTACATACTTGCCGGTCGCATCGATCACGCGAACACCCGCCGGAGCCGTCAACCCCTTGCCGATCCGTGTGATCTTGCCGTTCTGAATAAGCACGTCGGTCGCGGCAAGCGTCCCTTTGGCCGCCGTCATCACCGTTCCGCCCTTGATCAAAACGCTGTTGGTCGCTTGCGCCGAGACCTTCAAGCTAAAACTCGAAAGAACGAAGATCGACAAAACAAAATATGCAGTCAACTTTTTCATAATGAAATTCTTTAAGAACTAACTGGAAACTCGCAACTCAAAACTCGTGACTGATGCCCTATTTCCGCCTACGGATTCTTCGTTCCCGAAAACGGCACCGCACCAGCCGGCGAATCTATTGTCCCGCTGATGGTCGTCCCCGTCACGCTGCCGTTGACCGTTATGTCGATGTTATTGCCGCCAAACGGAACCGTCGTCGCGAATGTGAATCCATTTCCCGTCACTTTGCCGTCGCGGATCGCCGAACTTCCGGCGTCCGACACCATCGTGCCGGTCAAAGCAGAGCCCGCCTGAGTGAAGTTAAACGTTCCGCTGATCGGCGAGCCCGGAACGCTGATCGTGATAGCGTAAGAGCCGGAAATACTGCCCGCCGCTGCGGGTGGCCCGCCCGGACCTCCACCCGAACCACGCCCTCCTGCGGGCGGCCTCGGCGGTTCTTTCTGCTCAAATACCTTGCCATCAACAAAAATGGTCGGTACGAACTTGTCTTTACCAAGCAAGTCGCCCTTCACGACCGCCAAATTCGCTATCTTTCCGGCCTCGATCGATCCTGTTCGATCAGAGATGCCTAAGATCTCGGCCGAACCAAGCGTCATCGCACGTATCGCAGCGTCTTTGCTCAGGCCGCCTTCGACCGCTTTGCCGACGTTGGTAAAAAAGTCGCCGATAGCAGTCACTCCGCCGGATTGAAACGCTATTTTGACGCCAGCAGCAGCCAATTTGGCAACTCCGGCAGGCGTTTCGGCACGAAACCTAAGCGTTTCGAGACTCTCAGGATCCGCATCGGGCGACGAAGCAGTCGTTCGTTTAGGAAAATTCAGCGAAAGTAAGACCGGAACATTCTGCGTTTTGATACGATCGGCAAATTTCCACGCCTCCTGCCCGCCCGCGATGATGCCGTTGAGCTTCAGCTCTTTAATTAGGTCAAGCGCCCGGACGATCTCAACGTCACGGTTCGCATTGAACACCACCGGCATCTTGCCGTTGATCGCCGGGAACAGCGCCTCAAGCGATCGGTCGGTATCGGGACGCTTCATTCCCTTCGGATTCGCCGCGTACTGCCGCTCGATCTCCTGCTGTCGCGATGCGTCAAGAAATATTTGCCTGAGAGCCGAAAAAGTGCCGAGCAAAGATCCCGGATAGCTTCCCGGCGTCGTCGTAAACGTCACATGCAACGCATAAGGAGTCTTAACGACCATTCCCGAAACGCTGTCGCCCGCCAGATCAAAGATCACCGACTGGCCCGTAAAAATACCGGTTCTCCCAGTCGTGACAACGGTTGTAAATCCCGCGTTCCGTGCCGCCTCAAACTGCGATTCACCTGCTCTAAGGTCCGTTAACGCCTCATCCTCAGGCCTCAGTCCCGCCTGATAGTTCGAATTCGAAGTCGGTGCCGTCGAAGCCGCAGCCGCCGCTGCCGCAGCCGCAGCCTGACCGCCTCCCGGCCCGCCCGTACGCTGCTGCGCCGCAGGCATTCCAAGGTTCGTCAATGCATCGATAAATCCCGGATAGACCGTAAGCCCGGTCGCGTCAAACACCTGGGCGTCCGCGGGCGTCGCGACGTTCGGACCGACCGATTCGATCAGCCCGTTGCGGATCACAACAGTCCCTTTATCGATCGTCGCTCCCGAAACGGTCACGATCTTGGCATTGATGATCGCATAACTCTGAGCATTCCCTTCACGAGCGAAAAACGCGCCGAGAGCCACAAATGCAAGCAAAAAGAGCTTTGATTTCATAACTTTCCTGAATTTGAAAATTGAAAACGAATTGAAAATTCTGTTACGGAGAGAATATAGAAAAAGTTTCAGACTCGCAAAGCACTGCCCTGCAAAAACTAAAACTTTATTTTGAGCAAGTTCGAACTATGATGCCTTTTCTTCTGCTAGCAGCTGCTCCTTTCGCTCGACTCCCCAACGGTAGCCGCTCAATTTGCCGTCCGAAGCGATCACTCGGTGACACGGATTCACTAACGCAACAGGATTCGTTGCACACGCCCGGGCGACCGCTCGAAACGCCTTCGGGTTCCCAAGGGAAGCCGCGACCTGGCCGTACGAACGCGTCTCGCCATACGGTATCTTTCTAAGCTCAGACCAGACACGCATCTGAAAAGCACTCGCCCGCAGATCGAGCGGCAGCGTCAAGATCGTCTTTTCGCCGTCGAGGCTCTTTAAGATCGCGTTCACGGCGTCTTTGAGTTTCTGGCCGTCGTTCTCGATCGTCGCCGCAAAGAATTCGTGCTCCAACTCCTTCTTCAATTCGGCCTCAGTATCTCCAAAACTCACTGAGCAAATTCCCTTTTCCGTTGCCGCGACCATCAATTTGCCGAGCCGCGAATCTACTATCGTGTAATTGATCTTCATATTTTTTCCGCCTTTTTTATAGGTCGCCGGCGTCATCCCGAGCGTCTCGCCCGCCTTTTCATACAACGACCTGCTCGAACCAAAACCACTGTCATAAAGCGAGGTCGTCACATCCGTTCCGCGCACATTCCGCTTGAAGTTCTCCAGCCGCATCATATCCAAAACCTCCTTTGGCGTTAGTCCGAGCAATGTTCTAAAAGTCTTTTGCAAATGCCCGGAACTAACTTCCAATCTGCTGCTCAATTCCTGGACAGTTGGGACCTCCATCTCATCCGCTTTCAAAAACTGAAACGCCTTCGCCACCAACTCCGCCGCAGGACCCGGCGAATAATCGCTTTTCGGCTTGCACCTCAAACACGCTCGAAAACCCGCATTCTCAGCCTCCACCGGCGAAAAATAAAACGACACGTTCTGCCGCTTCGCGGTCTTTGCCGAACACGAAGGTCGGCAGAATATGCCTGTCGTCGCCACGCCAAAATAGAAAACACCATCAAATTCCCGATTCTTAGTCTCGACCGCATGCCATTGCCAATCTAGCGTCCGTTCGATTGTTGTTCGTTCCTTGATCATGATTCAGAGTTTACATCGCCCATCAAACGCGTTCTATCCGAAATCCGTTGTGTAATTTTTTCGTTTGAAGATTTTTATTGTCGTCAACAAATTCTTGCTCCTTCTTACTTTGCTCCTTCTTTGCGGCCTTCGCGGCTTTGCGTGAAACATTCCTTTTCCCACGCAAAGGCGCAAAGTTCGCAAAGAACTGCAAAGGCTTTCAATTTAGGACTCACGGCATTCTGCGGTAGAATTTATCTATGAGTTCGATCGTACTTTTTGATGGCGTCTGTAATTTTTGCAACGGTGCCGTCAATTTTATTATCAAACACGATCACGAGAAACGTTTCAAATTCGCACCGCTTCAATCCGAGATCGGCACGGAACTCAAAAACAAATACAGCATCGGCGAAGATGTCGATTCGATAATACTGATCGAGAACGACAGAGCGTTCACACACTCGACCGCCGGGTTGCGGGTCGCAAAAACGCTCGGCGGCATTTGGTCGCTCGGCTACGCATTTATCATCGTCCCGGCGTTCATTCGCGATTGGGCATACCGCGTCTTCGCCCGCAATCGCTACCGTCTCTTCGGCCGCCAGGACGCCTGCATGCTCCCAACGCCCGATGTCCGAGAGCGATTTTTGTCCTAGGGCAGAAGCCCGCACGGTAGTAAGGGCGTTTTATTCAACACCATTATGAAAGCAATCTGGAACAAGACAATCATCGCCGAAAGCAACGAAACCGTCGTCGTCGAAGGTAACCAGTACTTCCCCGCCGATAGCATTAAACAGGAGTATTTTCAGCCGTCTGCGACGCACACCGTCTGCGGCTGGAAAGGCACTGCGAGCTACTACGACATCGTAGTAAACGGCGAATCAAACAAAGACGCCGCGTGGTATTATCCCGAAACCAAGCCCGATGCGAAAAACATCGAAGGCTACGTCGCCTTCTGGAAAGGTGTGGAAATCAAGTGAGTTTTTCACTAGAAACATTGGAATTTACCAAGCTGCTCGACCTCGTCGCGGCTCACGCCGGAACGCCGATGGGACGCGGCCGCGTTCTAGCGTCGCTCCCCTTTGAGAACCGTCACGATCTCGACCTCTCGCTCGCCGCGATCACCGAAACGATAGCTCTTAATGAAGAGAAGCAGGTAACGTGGTCGTTCAGCGGCCTCGACGATCCAGCAAATGCCGTCGCGATACTAAAGATCCGAAACGCCGCACTTGAGCCGAATACAATGCTCGAGATCTCGCGGGTCTGCACGCAGGCATTGTTTGCCCGCTCGTCAATTCAGCCTGAAAAGGACTTTGTGCCGGTCTTGTGGCAAAAGGTCGAGAATATTCCGCCGTCGCTGCTCGGCGCGATCGATCAGGTCAACAAGAAACTCCTTCCCGGCGGCGAGATCGACGATTCTGCTTCGCCTGAACTCGCCAAGATCCGCCGTGAGATCAGCAGCCAAAAATCGCGGCTGACCAAGTCGCTCGAATCCGCGATGCGTGCCGCCGGAACTGCGATCCAGGACGAGATCGTCACCGTCCGCAACGACCGTTTCGTCATTCCCGTGAAAACCGATTTCCGAGGCAAGGTCGTCGGCGTCGCCCACGGATTTTCGTCGTCCGGCTCCACGGTCTTCGTCGAACCACTCGAAGCCATCGAAGCCAACAACGAACTCCAGAATCTAAAAGGCAAAGAAGAACGCGAGATCGCGAGAATTCTCTTCGCCCTGACCGAATCGCTCCGCGAACAACTCCCCGCCGTTGAAACGGCCGTTGAAGCCGTCGCCGAACTCGACCTCATTAAGGCCAAAGTAGAATTCGCCCGAAAATTCCGAGCCGTCGTCCCCGAGATCACAAACGACGAAACGCTAGACCTCGTCGATGCCCGACATCCGCTTCTCGAAGAAAATCTTCGACAGTTTTCAGCTATCAGTTCTCAGTTATCAGTTATTCCGAATGCCAAAAACCAACGACCGAAGACCGAAAACCAAGCGAGCGAGATCGTTCCGTCGTCATTCACCTTAACCCGCGACTATTCCATCATGATAATCTCCGGCGCCAACGCCGGCGGCAAAAC
>CAZVDM010000065.1:0-18439 GCA_964625555.1 uncultured Chloracidobacterium sp. | reverse complement strand
CTTCGATCAGATGTTTGTAGCCGCTGCGGCCTTCGCGGGCGATGGGCAACCCCAACAGGCCGGTGTTCTCGTCCTGCGGTTTGTAGAAGAAACCGTGGCTGCGAAGCTCACCTTGAGAAGCGTTCTTTCGAATGTACGGCGTCCTCACTTC
Organism: uncultured Chloracidobacterium sp.; assembly: GCA_964625555.1. Taxonomy (GTDB): domain Bacteria; phylum Acidobacteriota; class Blastocatellia; order Pyrinomonadales; family Pyrinomonadaceae; genus OLB17. The sequence continues at coordinate 18,288 of CAZVDM010000065.1, read as the reverse complement.
CGGCCGGTCGCCGAGTTTGATCGGTGTAAAATAGAGGTCACTCGCGTTAATGCCGACGACGATGGCCGCGTCACCTAGTTGTTCGATGCGATCGACGCTGTGTTCGACGTTGAGATAGCTGAGGCTCGCGGTCTTCCAATTGACAGCGTAGAGCGGCGTCGAGGTTTTGTTCGTCTGACCACCCCAGCCGTTGCCGCTGCCGTAGAGCATATAGTCACCGACGAAGCGGTTTTGGAAGGTGTAGCCCTCGACCTTTGGCAGCGAGCGGTAGTTTTCGACCGCGGCGTTGGTGCTGCCGTCGGCAAAGGCGTCGGCCTTTATGCGAAACAGCGAAGTGTCGCCGATAGAATATTCGCTGCCCCACATCGCTTCGCCGCGACCGTCGCCCCGAACGAGCACGTTTAACTGCTCGCCTTCGCTCTCAAGGAACGAAAACTGATCGATCGGAGCACCCGCGACACCCAAAGCCTGCGGTGCCGAGCCGTCGAGCGGCATTTTGTAAAGCATCGATTCGGAACCTGTTTTGCCGCTGCGATAGTTGTAATCGGTCGTCCATACGTAAACCGACGACTGCGACACATAGAATACGCGTCCCGCCGAGCCGAGAACTGCGGTGCCCTGACACTTCATATCGGGCGTGCTGAGGTCGCAGACCGTGACGGTGTGTAATGCTCCGACCGAGCTTTTATCGGCAGGGCGTTCGGCACGATAGATGTTTGTGGCGGAAACGACGGGAGCGAATTCGTCAGGTTTCGCGCCTTTATGCCATTTTCGCAGGGCAGGGAATTGCTGGTTCGCGTCGTTGTAATAGCCGAGATATTGGGGCGTATAGAAAACGAGTTTGTCGCCGATCAGACGGCTGGCGTAGTTTCGCGACGAATAGTAATCGTTCGAACGCAGATGATATGTCGAGCGATACGCGAGGCCGCCGCCGTTGTTGATGTCGAACAGATTGATCTCCGTCCCGCCGCGTCCGTAGCTGTAGCCGATGACGACGATCGTATTGCCCGAGATGAGCATTTCGTCGTACCAATCGCCCGACGGATTGATTCCCGGCGGATAGGCGTTGACGGACGAAACGGGTCGCAAAGCATCGCCGCCGATCTTAACAGTGAACAAACGCCCGCGACGCAAGATCACCAGATGATTGCCATGAACCTTGACGATACCGCCTTCGTCAACACCGGCGGTCTGTGTGTTTGTGATACCGTCGTCGTCCTTCCCGGCCTTTGATTTTGATTCGCTGGCAGGCGAGGCTGGTTTTGCCGCAACGCCCGATGTTGGAGACGGTTGGCTGCTTGCATTTGATGCGACCGAATCGGTCATCACCTCTTGCTGCTCACGCTTTCGCCCTTCTGCAAATTTCTTGAAATGTTCCTTCATCTCCGCGTCCGAATTGAACGGTTTCATTGTCTTTCGCGGCTTTGTTCCGGCGACTGAATTTGTGAATTGATCTTCGATCGTCCCGATCGAGCTGAGATTGGTGTACGAATAAGCAATAACTCCGGCCATCAGAACGACCGTACCGATTGCAGCTGACTTTTTCATATTTTCCCTCCATTGCGGTTTAGAGCCGCGGTAGATATTGGATAATTTCATTCCAACTCGAGAACGGAAAGAGTCCGGCAGTCTTGCAGGTGAAATCTGCAATAGAAAAAAAAGGACAAAAGAGCCTTTTTCCGCTTTCCTATTTCTTGTGGTCCCGAGTGGAGCTAGGCGTATTCCATTTTTTTCTTGACTCACCTATGCAATGGGTATATAAGTAGCTCGTTAACCCCAAATTTTGATCAAAATGAACAAGTTGCCGCATGGGCGACTGCTTGCGCGGCTTTTCTTATTGGGAGGCGAAGTATGAGGAAATGGTTAAGATCCTTAGTTTACACAATGGGCATTGGGATGGTGGTCGGCGGCATTTTACTGGCAGGAGCACCGCATATTGCTTCGGTTCAGAACCCACAAACGATGCCGCCTTCTACTATTGACCTTTCGGGCAATTGGAAGTTGGACTCAAAGCCCGGCGTCGTCAAGATCCAACACCTTCTCGAAAGTAATAGGGTGATAGCCATCTTTACGCCGGGCCAGCAGTGTCACAACATGACCTGGTCCAATCTCTTCGACACAAAATTGATCGTTACGCCAGTAGGTGCGGGTGAAGCGAAGTTGTCGCTTGCGGACGGCAAGTACTTTTCATGCACTTCCGATTCTTATATGGTGGATGCCTGCGGCACGGCGGTTTGGGAGTCGAAAATGCGCGAAGTGACCGTGAGTCCGGACGGGAGTATGATATCCGGCAAACGCTTTTACGAGGGGCTTCAATGGGACGGAACCGCCAATGGGAAGTATTTAAATTGCCGCCACGATCCCGGGCGAGATGGCTGGGTCACTTTCACTCTTACTCGGGCATGTGAGCCTGACAAGGCGCGCCGCTGCTCGAACCTCGCTCGGGCCATTAAGTTGATCGCAAAGATCGTTCCGCCCGCAGTCAATATGATGCCTTCTGTCAATTTCGATCCAGCGAAATGGCAGCAAACGCTTTCGGCAAACCAGGCAGCTTTATCCGGCGAACTCGACAAACTCCGCAATGAATTTTGCGATGACGGCGGGGCACGGGACGCAATCGACAAGATGAAGGGAACTTTGGGAGCGATCAAGCCCGGAGCAGCCCAGACACAGTCTGCAGTTATGGCGGAAATGCTGAAGATAGTGGCGATCGATCTGGAGCTGAAAGGGATGAGCACCAACTCCTGCTGGGTTGACGAAGCTCCGCCTCAGCGAGCAACCGGCGTTTGCGGCGGCGGCGTGCCGCCCAAAAAGCCGGGCGATAACGAAGACATCGACAAAGCCATCAAGCCCATCAATGATGCGATCAAAGAAGCTCAGAAGATGGTCGAGGATTATGAGAGGGAAGCCAGCGGCGGTGCGAGTACGACGGCGGGCCAGTATGCCGACTACTGGCGGACAAGGCTGGGACAGCTTCAAAAACTGAAGGGCTATTGGGACATGATACGAGCGGCATCGTGCATTCCGCCCGAATTAATGGTCTTGATCCGCGCTGTTATGGGGGGCCGTACGGATGTTTGTACTGATCTTTGTTGGGAGACCGCGAAGTGGATAGAGAAATGGTATCCGGGGCCCGGCGGAGACATTCAAAAGAAGCTTTTTCTCGAGAGTTGCGGGTTTAGTTGTCCTTAGTAAGACTATTATGCGGCGATTGTGGTGCCTACCAATTGACCGGTGCAGATCTCATTGAACGCCGGTAATAGTTGTATCTAATGTCAAAAGGGGCATTAGTCTCAGATCTCTTTCGACTAATGCCCATTCATCAAAATACTGCTGTGGCCGTTACCCAAATGCAGCGGGAATTAACACTAAGCTCCTGCTCCATGACACTTCTTGAATTTTTTGCCTGAGCCGCAATAGCACGGATCGTTCGGTTTGACCTTGGGCTGGTCGCGGACGAACGGGGTGTGTCTGGCGGCCTCGGCTCCGGCGGCGTCGGCAGTGCCCATCGCTCCGGTGAAGGCCATGCCGGCGGCTTGGCGGTTGGCACGCTGGCGTTCGAGGCGCTCGAGGCGTTCGACCTCTTCCTGTTCGTCGCGGTTGACGATCTCGAGGTGAAACAGCGACTTGACGGTGTTCGTGTCGATGCGGTCGAGCATGTCCTGGAACATATCGAACGACTGCTTTTTGTATTCGACGAGCGGATCTTTTTGCCCGTAACCAACCAGCCCGATGCCTTGTTTGACGTGGTCGATCGAGAGCAGGTGATCTTTCCACTGACTGTCGATGATGTTGAGCATGATGTAACGCTCGTATGCCCGCAGCGATTCGCCGCCCGCCTGAGCCTCTTTTTTAGCGTATTCAGCCGAAGCCTTGGCCCAGATCGCTTCTTCGATCTCGGCAGCCGACATTTTCTTGAAATCAACGCCGGCGTCGCGAGCCGGATCGACATTGTAAATGCTTTCGATCTCAGCCGCGTAGGTGTCAACGTCCCATTGGTCGGGCGTGACGGCATTCGTTAAAAAGCTGCCGGTCAGATCGCCGAGCAGGTCGCGGGCAACGCCGGTCTCGCCGAGCAGGTATTCGCGATGTTCGGGTTCGAACATCAGCTGCCGACGCAAACCGTAGATCGTCTCGCGCTGTCGGTTCATCACGTCGTCGTATTTGAGCACGTGTTTACGCGTTTCGAAGTTTCGGGCTTCGACGGCTTTTTGGGCTCGCTCTATCTGACGCGAAACCGTTTTCGATTCGATGGCGACGCCCTTTTCCATGCCCAGCCATTCCATCATCGAGCGGACCTTGTCACCCGCAAAGATGCGCATCAGGTCATCTTCGAGCGAGAGTACAAACCGCGAGCTTCCCGGATCGCCCTGGCGGCCGGCACGTCCTCGAAGCTGATTATCGATACGTCGAGACTCGTGCCGTTCAGTGCCAAGAATGTGCAATCCGCCGGCCGAGACGACCTCTTTGTGCTCCTCGGCGACGACGGCCTTTGCCTTTCGCAATTCGAGCTCGAACTGCTCCTCGGTCGCCTCGTCAGGATTGATCTCCTGCCGTTTCAGATATTCGCGAGCCAGGGAATCGGGGTTGCCGCCGAGCAAAATGTCGGTACCTCGGCCAGCCATGTTGGTGGCGATGGTGACAGCCCCTTTACGACCCGCCTGAGCGATGATCTCGGCTTCCTGTTCGTGATATTTAGCGTTTAGGACCTTGTGCGGAACGCCAATGGCCTTCAGTTTCGCGGCCACATGTTCCGAGTTTTCGACCGAGACGGTACCGACAAGCACAGGCTGGCCCTTGGCATGCAGTTCCTGGATCTCTTCGACCACTGCATCCCACTTCTCGGGCAGTGTGCGATAGATCATGTCCGACGAATCGATACGCACCATCGGTTGATTGGTCGGTATCTGGACGACGTCGAGCGAATAAACGGTCTGAAATTCCTCAGCCTCGGTCTCGGCTGTACCGGTCATGCCGCCGAGTTTTTCGTACATTCTGAAATAGTTCTGCAGCGTGATCGTTGCAAGCGTTTGGTTCTCGCGTTCGATCTTGACGCCTTCTTTGGCTTCGACCGCCTGGTGAAGTCCGTCGGACCAACGCCGTCCGGCCATCAAACGACCGGTGAAATCGTCGACGATGATCACCTCGCCGTCCTGCACGACGTAATGATGATCAGCCTTATATAGCGTATGAGCTTTCAGTGCCTGTTCGACACAGTGGAGCAGGTCCATGTTCGAGGGATCGTAAAGGTTCGAAACGCCCAACAGGCGTTCGCATTTTGTAACGCCGGCCTCTGTCAGAACACTCGAGTGATTTTTCTCATCGAGCAGATAATCGCCGGTCGTGACCTTGGTCTCTTCGTCCTTATGGCCCTTTTCGAGCTGAGGGATGATCTGATTTGCCGTGTAATATTTGTCAGTCGCTTCGTCCGAGGCACCCGAAATGATCAGCGGCGTTCGGGCTTCGTCGATCAGGATCGAGTCGACTTCGTCGATGATCGCGAAGTAATGGTCCGGCTGGACCAGCGAGTCAACGTCGAACTTCATATTATCCCGCAAATAATCGAAGCCAAATTCGTTATTGGTTCCGTACGTGATCGAGCATGCGTAAGCGTCCTTGCGTTCGACGTCGTCCATATCATTTTGGATACAGCCGACGGTGAGGCCGAGGAATTTGTGAATGCGGCCCATCCATTCCGCGTCGCGTGACGCGAGGTAATCGTTGACCGTGACGACATGAACGCCCCGTCCGGTCAGTCCGTTGAGGTACGAGGGCAATGTCGCGACGAGCGTTTTACCTTCACCTGTCCGCATCTCAGCGATGCGTCCTTGGTGCAAGGCGACGCCGCCGATCATCTGAACGTCAAAGTGCCGCATACCGGTGACGCGTTTCGAAGCCTCACGCACGGTCGCAAATGCCTCGGGCAATATTTCGTTCAATATCGCCTGTTCGGCCTTGCGGCGCACGTCCTTTTCGTCGATACCGTTGAGAGCGTTTTGGATGATCTCTTTGAACTTAGGCGTCTGTGCCTGCAGCTCAGCGTCCGACATCTTTTCCATCGCCGATTCCCAATCCTGTATCTGCAACACGACCGGCTTCACGTTCTTCAAAAAAACGTCGCTGCTCGATCCAAAAATTTTCTTAACTAACTTATCTGCAAAACTATTAACAGCCATGATTTCCTCGTGTTTAGAGTTACGGTGCGTGCCGTGTGTCAGAACCGCCTGCGTTAGCGGGCGGCTCGAACGTGCCTGACTCTCAACGTCCATGCCCTCCGCTCACGCAGAGGGTTCTGAGAAGAGCCAGCAAACTCTAAAGCTTGCCCGATGAGATACGCTCACGCAACTCTTACTAATAAAAACCTATTAAAAATGGCGAGATCGGAGATAGAATGATCTTGTGGATTCGCCGCTACTTTGCGTTTGCCGCAAGCAGTGCATCGAGGGAGCCGCGTGGAAGGTGCGTCGAGATAATAAGGTTAGTCCCAAGGACTTTTACCTCGGTATGGCGAAGAATGGCATTACTTAAGTCCGATCCATTTGCGCATCGATAGAGGTCGAAAGCGGTGTTGTATAAATAGCGAACGAGCGGAGGGTCATGAGGAATCGCTTTTGATTCGAACCTAAACGTATAGCCCGAGGCGTCCCTTGTAGCGGAAAATGAAAAGGACTTGCCCGGAGAGCCATTGCCTAAAAGCAGAATACTTCCGTCAAGTTCATGGGCCGATTTATTGCCCCCGATCGAATCTACGCTGGCCGCAAGCCCGCGGGTTGGCCTTGAGTCGCCAGCGGAGTTCCAATTTACATCGAACGCCCCAACGTCCGAATACTCATCTATAAACGACTCAATAAGGCTATCGTATTCCCCGATAGTTCTGTCGTTGTACCAGAGATAGGTTGCTTTGAGATCAAAAAGATTTGCGCCAACCTCCGTTACATCGCAGCCATCCGGCTTCTTATCCAGATCATCCTTGACCTCGATCTCATCCTTAACATCGAACTGCCGCGTCATTGCGGCCTGCGCCAGCACCTGCGGCGTCGCGCCGACGAGCACCAGGCCGAGATAGACGCCTAGTGTCGCGAGGACGAGGATCGAGTTTTGATTTTTACGCGTTGTCAAAGCTTATCTCTCGGCGGTGTTGTCGCCGGGACGCACTATGGCGTTGCCGTTCGGCTGTGTCGGCTCAGCCTTTTGTTCGGCGAGTTTCTTTTTGATCATGTCCTGAACTTGAGGTGTCGGCATTCGGACATTTAAGATCACCGCATTGCCTTCTGACGTCGAAGACGCAGCCTTTAGAAACTTCACTACTTCTTCGTCAGCCGTCATTCCGGCGATTCCAAACGTTCCATTTAGCCCGCTCGATAACGTTTTAGCGATATTCTCATCAGCCTGCTCGGTCCGGATCGACGCGAAAAACTCGGTATCGTTCTGCTCTATGGAAATAATGACCTTCCGTTCCTTTGGTTTCTTTTTCGCGAGTGCTTCCCGATCTTCCTTCGTCAGTGCGTATCCGTACCAGCCGGCATCTCCGACGGCAGCGATCCATTCACGAACGAGTTTCGACATTTGAGGGTCGTTCTTGATACCTGCGGGCGGCGGCAATTCTTTCGCGTTCTTGAGGACAATGGTCTTGCCGTCCTTTCCAAGCCCCAGTGTTCCGGTAACGCTGACCTTGAATGATGTGTCAAGCTTTACCTCGTTGGCCTCGACTTTGGCAACGGTATCTTTCGCCTTGTCCTTGATCGGACGCTTGTTGATAAAGATGCCAAACTGGTCAGGCTTTGCCTCGTCCTGCGGCTCGGTCGCGGCCTGCGTGTTCGGATCCGGCGACGGTTTCAAGCCCGGAAAACCTTTGATTGTCCCGTCCGGATTGAGTTTGTTCGCTTCCGGATCTGCTTCGCTCGTCTTCGGCTTCTTGACCTTGGTCAACGGGCCGGTGCCCGCGACGTCGTTGTCGTCAAGGTCCTTAGGTAATTTGTTAAGATCAGTGACATTCTTGTTAGGCCTCAGAGTCTTGGCCGGCGTGTCAAAGATGCTGTTGCCCGGTTTGTAAGGCGTAGAGTTCGGCGGAAAGCCGGCCGGATTGCCCGGAATGCCTTCGGCAATATATCCGGGAGGAAGCCCGGTATTATTCTGAGCATCAAGCATTGCCTGATACTGAACAGGATTTGCGATTTGAAAATAGTCGGTCGGATAGTACAGCTTTTCGCTCTCGGGCGGCAATTCCGTAAAGACGAGAGTCGCGTTGTCAATTTCCGTCTTTTCGTAGGCGACATCAGCAAACTCGCGTTCGGTGCCGAAGAGCATCGCTCCGACATAGACAGTGTCCAAAACCTGACAAACGCTGCCGACCAGCGGGCTGTCGCAGCCTTTCATTGTCAGGACCGATGTTTGTGCGAAAACCAGCAACGCCAATAGATTTATAGCGGCCGACGCACCAAGGATCTTATAAATGCGCGGAGACAGCGACCAGCTTTTGATCTCGTATGTACCAAACAGATCGCCTTCCTTTAATGGTTCGACTTGCGTCTCGGCGATCGGTTCTTTTTCGTATAATGACTGCTCAAACATAAAAAAATATAAATACGTATCGTCTAACGGCCGGTAATACTTGGCTTGTCGTTTAGACGCGTTGCACCGCACCAAAGGTTGCGAGGCAATTAGATATTTTATCATCAACCGGAGTCGTTTGGAAAGAAATTCTCAGCGACTTCTTTTCGAACTATTCTTACTTCGCGGACTTCTTCGCGGTCGTGGCGTCTTCGCGTGACATTTGTCAGAAACCGCCAATTTTCACGCAGAGCCCGGAAAGGCCGCAAAGGAAGACAATGGGGGACGGAACTATACGAAAGATTAGACTTTCCTCTCAAATATCTTTACCATTCAATTGCAATGCCTCGCTCCCGAAACAACAATCGCAGCGGAAAACGCCCTTCGCGTCCTAATAGAGAACGTATAGACAAACGATATCCTGCACGCGAAAGTTCCGCCCGGGTGGTGGTGCCGCAAACGCCGCGACAGATCAAGGCGGTTGAGCGTCTGCTGTCCGGAATCGGCGTGCCGGAACAAAAGCCGTTCAAGCCCGACGATTTTCAACTCGAGGCCCTCGCCGCGATCGAAACCCAAGACGTTCTCGTCACCGCGCCGACCGGGAGCGGCAAAACCTGGATCGCCCGCGAAGAGATCCGACGCATCCTCGCCGCTGGCCAGCGTGCCTGGTATACAACGCCGCTCAAGGCCCTTACAAACTCAAAATACGCCGAATTTTCGCTCGAATTCGGCGCCGAAAACGTCGGCATACTTACCGGTGACCGCAAGGAGAATACCGACGCGCCATTGATAGTCGGCACGACGGAAATATACCGAAACCAGCTCTTTGATTCGCTCCGCGAGGGATTTAACGTTCGGGCGGATTTTGTGATTCTCGACGAGGCACATTATCTTGCAGACGAAGACCGCGGTCATGTCTGGGAAGAAGCGATCATCCTTTCACCGCCGCGAATTCGCCTGCTATTGCTGTCCGCGACGGTCGGCCGTGCCGATGAATTTGCCGCATGGATCGAAGATATTCGGGGCGGCAAGGTTCGCGTGATAAAAGCCGGGCCGCGTCCGGTCGAACTCAGGGCTGCATACCTATCGCAAGATCTCCAGCTCTTTCCGCTCCTCGGTGACGATCGCAAATATAACCGTGACCTCGACCAATTCGAACGACAGCGCGACCAGGGCTTCGGGCGCCGAAGCCGCCACCGCTAGTGTTGCATGTTTTGTTTTCGATTTCTGATCCAAAAACGACAAAAAATACTGACGCGAAATGTAGGTCTCGAGACAGTATTTTCCTTGGCGGCATTGCCGATAACTGGTTATTTGATCGTCGCGACCAGGATGTCTATATCCGCCTGAGCGACCGATAAGTTGAGCACAATGTCCGTTCCGCGACTTGTGACCTTTGCCGTATCAAGCATTCGTGCGATCACTTTATGTTCGGTCTTTTTCGAGCCGCCGAGAAACGACTTACCGATCATCTGCAGACCCTGCAGCATATCGAACAGCTCTTTCGCCTGTTCCGGCTTGGCCGTCCGCGCCATCAGCGCCATGGAGGCACCAACTGCTGTAACATCCATCGAGCCCGACATATATTTGATCGAGTTAATGTTCTTACCGAGTTCGTCCTTTTCGAGATCGACGAGTGCCGCCATTTTCTCAGGAACCCGCATCGCAAAAGTGCAGACCGAAGTTTCGCTATTCGATAGCAGCGAGGTGATATCGACGGAAACCGATGTCGTTCGGTCGATGGTCTGACGGACGCGTTCGGGCGATCCGATAACTAATGTTGTGCTGTCGAGCGCGGTCATCGCGATCTCATTCGGCATACCGTCGATCACCGAGTTAACAATATCCGGGCTTACCGTGCCCGATGCGGCCGGAACATTCTTCTTCGCCGCATCCTTAGCGGCAAAAATGATCACATTTCGGTCGCCGATCCTTTCCTCGCGAAATTTGCCATCCGCAGCCTTCTTGGCGGCTGCTAGAAGGGAATCGGTGCTAATACTGCCGCGGGCGATCACAACCGGATCGGCTGACAGTTTGTTGCCGCTTCCGTTCTTCATCGTGACGCCGGCGGCGACCTGCTCAAACTTGCGCAGATCGATGCCGCCTTTGCTTTCGATCATCCTGAGGTGATCCATGATCTTCGCAAGCATTGGTTGATTGGCCGAAAGGATTTGCGGCATGGCATCGTTAAAAAATCGTTTGACGTCAAACGTGACAACGCCGTCCGATGCTGGCAGCATCGCAACCAATGCGTTCGATTGGCGTTTCTTCGATTTTGCCCGTCGCGTGTCGGCAAGTGCCAGACCGCTCAAATTTAGAATGAGAACCGCGAGCGTAAAAAATGCAAGAGCTTTTGTTTTCATCATAGAACCTCAGATGTCGAGAATTGCAAGTATTCTAACGATAACAGATGCGTCAAGGTTCGGAAATAGTTTGCTTAAAAGTTTTAGCCACAGAGAACATTGAGAATTTTTATCTTTCCTCTGAGTTCTCTGTGATCTCTGTGGCCAAATCTAATTTAATAACTTCGAACTCGAACCGCAGCTCTTTGCCTCGGAAAATATTACTGAGGTAATGCTCCCAGAATTTGCGTAAAAAACGAAGACTGGGACTTTTCTGATCCAGATTGACAATGAACTGGATGCCGAGCAAACGCCACAGATTGAGCAGTGAAACATGACAAGAGATCGTCTTTAGTTGGATGTCGGTGTAGAAATCAAATACCTGTTGGCCTGCGAGAAAGGTGTTGAATGTGTACGAATTGATGTGGTTACGATGCGTCGGGTCGTTTGCCCAGTCGGGATTGGTATAGTGCGGCGTCAGCAGCTTGATGCGGCCGCCGTTTCGCGTGACGCGATACAATTCGGTGATAAACGCCATAACATCGGGCACGTGTTCGACGACGTGATTTGATACGACCAGATCAAATTCGTTGTCAGCAAACGGATAAGGTAATTCGCCCAGATCGTGGATGACATCGGCCTTGGTGCGCGGATTATTATCGAGGCCGATCGCGCCCTCTGTTTTATTCGCTCCGCAGCCGACATCGAGTATCTTGGTCATTATGGATAAATTAGCAGACAAAAGGCGGAAACACGACCGGTAGGGAGTGTGTCAGCGTGGATATTTGAAAACTGAGGCAAGAGATATGGCGTTGGTCTTTGATTCTTAAGCTCCCCTTGGTAAAGGTTGGACACACTCCCTACCGGTCGTGTTTCCGCCTTTCTGACAGGTAGAAATGCCATAGTAATCGAGCCGCGACTGAGCGAAAGGGCCGCCAGCGTTCGGCGATCTCGATGAATTCAACAGAGCTCGGCCGTTTGTCGCCGTTGGCCAGTTTTTGATATGCGGCATGCAAAGCGATATCGCCGCGGGGCATCACGTCAGGCCGAAGCAACGCCATCAGCAGATATACATCAGCGGTCCAGACCCCGATTCCTTTGAGTTTGATAAGTTCGGCCTTGACCTCGTCGTCTGGGAGAAAATGTATAGCGTCGAGATCGATATGTTTCTCGATGATCGCCTTGGAAAGGTGCCGGGCGTACGTAGTTTTTTGACGGCTGAAACCGAGGGTCTTGAGATCGGCGTCATTCACTTTTAGAAAACGGTCCGGCGTAACATCGCCGAGATGGTCGCAGAGCTTGTCAAAACATGCTTTGGCAGAGGCGAGCGAGACCTGCTGTTCGAGAATGATATTGAGCAGAGTCGCAAACCCTTTTGGCCTTGCCCAGAGCGGCGGCGTGCCGTAGGTGCTGTGAACAAACGCCAAACGCTCGTCCGAAGTGGCGAGTTCGCGGCAGATCGCCGGCATGTTCCGTTCGCTTATGGCTTTGATTTTTGTCATTATGCGAATACAATTTCGGCCAAACAGAGTATGGACATTATCCCGAAACTTGCCACATCGCTCAATCGCCGCGACGAAGTTCCTAATCAAGAACTTGCCGCCGAGATCGTAACGCGCGTTGAAACAGCCGCGATTGGCGAACTAGTCGATAATCTGTCGAACAAAAGCAAAGGCATTCGCAACGACTGCATTAAGGTTCTCTACGAGGTGGGCTACGTCGAACCAAAGCTGATCTCTGAGCACGCTAATGCGTTTCTCTGTCTGCTCGAAGGCAAAGACAACCGCCTCCAATGGGGTGCGATGACCGCTCTCGACTGTATCGCTAAGGTAAAGCCGGACAAGATCTACGCCGTATTGCCAAAGATCATCGATGCTGCCGACAAAGGCTCCATCATCACCCGCGACCATTGCGTAAACATCCTGATCTCACTCGCCGCCGAACCGAAATACGCCGGCGAAGTGTTCGCTCAATTGTTGAAGCAATTAGCGACATGCCCGACAAATCAATTACCGATGTACGCGGAAAGGGCAATGCCGATCATAATTGCCTCAAATCGCGACAAATTTATTCAAGCTCTCTCGTCGCGGCTTGACGAGATCAGCAAGGAAAGCGGTAGGAAGCGGATAGAGAAGGTCATCAAGAAGGTTAGGTAACCGCATTATTCGCTTTATCTTATGAAAGTTCGACATTCAACCGCACTGTATTATGTGATCCAAGGTCTGGCAGTCATCGCCTGGTGGGCGGTGCTCTTTCTTGTTCCTTCGACCCGGCAATATTTTGCTTTGGAAAGTCCCTCGGAAACCTCGTTAATGGCGTTTTGGCTCGCTGACCTTTCGTTCCTGGGAATTGGATCCCTGGCCGTGAGTTGGCTCTGCTATCGCGATCACGAGTATTCGCGGATCGCCGCATGGTTTGTAACCGGAGCAGTTAGTTACGCAGCGGTCTATTGTTTCGCGTTTGCGTTGATGACCGATGTCGGTTGGCTCGGGGTGATATTGATGTTTCCGGCGATGATCTGGAGCGGCGTGTTTGCTGTTGGGCTGTCATTTGAAAAGACAATGTTTCGCGAAGCGGCAGAGGCTTCGACTAACTGGATACTGCTCAAAACATTGACGCAGATAGTGGTGGTTTGGTCGGTCATTCTCGTTGTCTTTCCCTATTTGATAACGATCGTCGAGGACAAACTCAGTATTATGCGATTGCAGTTTCCATTTCAGCGACCGTTGGCTGCGTTTTTGTTCGTGGCGATCAGTACGCTTGGCGTCTGGGGATCGATCGTTATGTCACGTATCGGAAAGGGAACACCTCTGCCGCTCGATCATGCGAAACACCTTGTTATTCGGGGCCCGTACGCATTTGTTCGTAATCCAATGGCGGTGTCCGGCGTCGGGCAAGGGCTGGCCGTTGCATTATTTCTAGGCTCGCCTCTGGTCGCCCTATATGCGGTGATGGGATCGTTGGTGTGGCAACTGATCTTTCGTCCGCTCGAAGAGGATGATCTTGCACAGCGTTTCGGCGAGCCTTATCTTGAATATAAGAGGGCCGTAAAGTGTTGGATCCCGCGTTTTCCGGCATTTTCAGGTGACAAGATGCAAGATCAGTAATTCGAGGTTCGAATGCAAAACAAACACTATCGAAACTGCAACCTTTGCGAAGCCATTTGCGGCATCGAGATCACGCACGAGGACGGCAACATCATCTCGATCGCGGGTGATAAGCTCGACCCGTTTTCACGGGGCCATATCTGTCCAAAGGCCGTCGCTCTACGTGACATTTACGAAGATCCCAATCGCCTGCGAACGCCGGTCAAACGCACCGCAGACGGGTGGCAAGAGATCGGCTGGGACGAGGCCTTTGACGAAACAACAAAGCATTTATCCGAAATTCAACGCAAATTTGGACGCGACACTGTTGCCGTTTATCAGGGAAATCCGACGGTTCATAATCTCGGCACGATGATCAACAGCCGCGATCTGCTCAAGGCTCTTGGCACCAAGAACAATTATTCCGCGACGTCTGTCGACCAACTGCCGCATCATTTTGCAAGCTGGGCGATGCTTGGCCATCCGTTTTTGATACCGATCCCGGACATCGACCGCACGGAATATTTTCTAATTCTCGGAGCAAATCCGCTCGCGTCGAACGGCAGCCTGATGACCTCGCCGGATATCATCAATCGCCTTAACGCGATCAAGCAGCGCGGCGGCAAAGTCGTACTGATCGATCCGCGAAGAACGGAAACAACGCGTATTGCGAACGAGCATTTTTTCATAAAACCATCGTCGGATGCTTTTTTATTGCTCGCGATGGTCCACATTCTGTTTAGCGAAGGCCTGGTCGATCTCGGTCGGTTGAGCGATTTGGCGAACGGTGTCGAGACGCTCAAATCCGTTTCGCTCGACTTTTCACCGGAAAAAGCGGAAGAAATGACCGGCATTCCGGCTGCGGAGATCGTTCGTTTGACACGGGAATTTGCGGCGGCCGGAAATGCGGTTTGTTATGGCCGCATCGGGCTTTCGACGCAGGCATTTGGCGGGCTTTGCCAGTGGCTGATCAATGCGATCAATATCCTGACAGGCAATTTCGACCGTGCCGGCGGAGCGATGTTTACCGCACCGGCGTTCGACCTATTGCAGGTCGCGAAAGGCGGCGATATTCATGATCGTTGGCAAAGCCGCGTTCGAAAACTGTCAGAATTCATGGGCGAACTACCCGTTTCCGCTCTTGCGGAAGAGATCCTTACCGAAGGCGAAGGTCAGATCAAAGCTCTCGTCACAAGCTGCGGAAATCCTGTCTTGTCGACACCGAACGGCGGCCAACTCGATCGAGCTCTCGAGAGTCTCGGTTTCATAGTCTCGATCGACTTTTACATCAACGAAACGACGCGTCACGCCGACATCATCCTGCCGCCCGCGACCAATCTCGAAAGCTCCCATTACGACATTATTTTCAACACTTTTGCCGTGCGAAACACGGCAAAATACTCCGGCCCGCTCTTCGCCAAGGCTGAAAACGCTCGATATGATTGGCAGATATTTCAGGAACTGACTGCCCGATTGACCGGCAATCTCGAATCCCATAAATCCGAGCCGCCGGAACTGAAATTGGGTCTCGGATTGCAGTTCGGCAAGTATCAGCTATCGCTTGACAAGCTAAAAGAGTCGCCGCATGGCATCGATCTCGGCGAATTACAACCTTGTATGCCCGACAGGCTGTTGACTGCAAACAAACGGATCGACATTGCACCTGAAATTCTCGTCAAGGACGTCGAAAGACTGAAAAAAAGTGCCGAGATCGCAGTCGACGCCGCATTCCCGTTCAACCTCATCGGCCGCCGCCATTTGCGTGACTGCAATTCGTGGCTGCACAACAGCGAAACTCTTATGAAAGGCAAAGATAGGTGCACGCTGATGATGAACGATGGGGACGCCAAAGAGCGATCATTAGAAAATGGCAAAATCGTTAGAGTAACTTCGCGTGTCGGCTCGATCGATCTACCGCTTGAGGTTACCGAAAACATTGCCCGCGGAGTGGTCTCGATCCCGCACGGCTATGGACACGGCAGAACGGGCATTAAGTTAGCCGTGGCGACCGAACATTCAGGCGTTTCGATCAACGACCTTACGGACGAGACCGTGATCGACGCATTGACCGGGAATGCGGCCTTCAGCGGTTTAAAGGTGAGAATCGAAACAATGGGATTGGCCTGATCGACCGCAAGTACTCCTAATGTCGACATTTGCACTTTTATTTATAGGGCGTCGAGTCGTGTTCTCATTCGATCAATAAAATCAGTTGCCAACCACTCGAGCCAGAGGTCGATAGCCTTTCGGTAGGCTCGACCGCGTTTATCGACAAATCTGGCCAAAAGCCATGAAGCGGCAAGAGGGATCGCTGTTTTGCCCCCTCTGTGGGAGCTTTTCTTAGTAAGTTGCCGCGAGAGGTTATCAATCCACAGATCGCAATCGTGTAGTTCGCCGAGGTTTGTTTGCAGCTTGGAGATCTCCTTCGCAAATCCGCCGATCTTATCAGGGCAGGAATGGGCAAAAAGATCGAGGGCGTATCGAAGCCGTTTGGCAGCGATACGCAATTCGTGAAGCCGCGGCCCGTCAAACGGCACATAAATTGAGTCGGCCAGGGAGCAAAAATCCCGGAGGCGAGCGTTTATGACGCCACGACCAACCTCGTTGAGATCTGTGGGTCGGAAGAGTTGCTGCTGGCGGAGCGAGTCGTCGATCAGTTGTAAAAAGCGGACTCGCAGATCCTCGAAAGCGATAGACCTGAGTGTTTTTTGAATTCGAGCATGCGCTCGTTCGCGACCATTTTTTAGTTCATTAACAAGAGCGCCGATGCCAGCAATGATCGCACTCTCGTGTGTTTCGAGGGAAAGCTCTTCTAAGGCCGCGATCGCCACGTCCTTATCGCGAACGTCGCCGAGAGTTGATGCGATCTTTTTAAGGTCTGCTTTGACCCGCTTGACCGATTTACCGTGGATCATCTGCCCGAAATCCTGCAGAGCGCTTCGCAGGCGGCGGAGAGCAACTCGCATGTCGTGGACTGCATTCGCATTCCACTCCACCATCACCGCTCCGCTAAAACTCGCCGCTTCATCAAATCGAAGCTGCAACACGTCCGCCGCCCATTGATAAGGGTCGGCTGCTTCGCTGATAGCGGGAGCTTGTTTTGCTTTCGACATCAGTTCGAAGTTCAACAATCATCTCAAAGAGATCGTTACTATTGAAGACGCTGAATCTCCGCTACGGTTTGCGGCTTTTCGGCAGCAGAGCGGTCACTGAGATCGTACGGCACATAGAATTCAACCTCTCGCATTTCGCGCAAATGTCATCGAGATATCAGACCGGGTTTTTGAGACATTTGAAAGGATCTCGCTCATTAATTTCAGGCTGGCCATCATTTCCTGTATCAGAAATGCCCTTGCCTGTTTGGGGTCATCATGAAGAAGCTGTTGGTACATATTGCGAACTGGAGGGCCCATTTTTCCGACAATGGTCGACTCTGAAACATTTAGGTGCTGACCGACAAGATATTTGCCGCCGAGAGAGTGGATCATCTTTGCACCTTCGACTGCCGACAACTTGGCGATATTCGGCTCCATTATCAAAAGCAGGGCCGCCGACGCGGCTACAGCAACTGCCTCGCCGGCGTGTGTTGCAGCGTACGACGGATCTCGGGCCGCATTCAGAGCAAACGTGACGATCTTGGCAGCCAAAGCTTCAGCAGATTCCCGTGGGGCCATATCTCTCCTCCTTTTGTCCGACGAGTAAGTTCTGGATATCGAATATTTTCCTACTATACCCCTGCCGTCTTGGAGTGTCACGAATTATTTCTCTCCGAAGCCGGCGATCACGTGCACAACATCCGGATCTTCAAGTGCAGAGAGGTCGCCGGGGTCTTCGCCGAGGTAAGCCGAGCGGATGACACGGCGCATTACTTTGGCGTTGCGGGTCTTTGGAAGAGCCGATACAAAGTGGATTTTCGAAGGGGCAAGGGGCTTTCCCATGTCCTTGGCGACGAGGGCTTTCAACTCTCTTTCAAGAGCGGGGGCAAGCCCACCTTCCTGACTGTCTGGTAAGTTCGTGGCTTTGGTTTCCTCTGCGTCTCTGCGTCTCTGCGGTGAAGAATTTGCCAAGACGCAGAACGCGACCATTGCCGCGCCTTTTACTTCATCCGGAACGCCGATGACGGCGGCTTCGACGACCTGCGGGTGCGAGACAAGTATCGATTCGACCTCAGCGGGGCCGACGCGTTTGCCCGCGACCTTTAGCGTGTCATCCGAGCGGCCGAGGATGAACCAATGGCCGTCTTTGTCACGCATCGCGAAATCGCCGTGGACCCAGATGTCTTTGAACCGCCGCCAATAGGTGTCGAGATA
>CAZVDM010000064.1:0-18443 GCA_964625555.1 uncultured Chloracidobacterium sp. | reverse complement strand
GACAGCCTCCCTTACAAGGAGGAAGTTAGGGGTTCGAGTCCCTTCGTGCCCACCACTCTTGCGGAGTCGTAGTTCAGTTGGTTAGAACGCCAGCCTGTCACGTTGGAGGTCGCGGGTTCGAGCCCCGTCGGCTCCGCCATTATTTTTATTGCAGAATAAGAGGCCGGAACATAAACATGTTCCGGCCTCTTTCTCATTTGCATCGCGTCGCATCTCGCATCGGACGGCCACTCCGGTAAGCGAGATGCGCCGCGAAAAATTTCTGCATTGACGTGGAATATTCCTATCGACCGTTTCGCCCGGAGTCCGGATCCCTGCCAGATCTCGGTCGCTATTGACGTTTTGAATGAACAAACAGGATCTTCGCGGGCATAGCAGTTGCGCGGTTCTTGATTGGAGAGTTGAATAAACGCGATCGCTGATACAGATCGGATCGCGAAGAAAGGAGGTCAACGATGATGAACAGGATCTTAATAATACTTGAGATGACATTGTTTATTGGGCTTTTTACAATGACGAATTACGGCCAGTCAGCGGCTGTGCCGATCTCGAGCAAAAATGCCGGAACGGTTAACGCAGTCATCGAAAACACATCGAACCGCAGCGTACTGATCTGGGCTGCAGGCTACGCGCCAAAGACATTGGCAGATACGGGCAAGTTTCGTGCTGCGCCGGGCTCGAAAAAGGGCCTCGTCGTAAATGTGCCGTCGAATGGACAGGTCAAATTCAATGCCAGTGCGGGGCCCGGGACAGATAAATCGGACTTTATCGGGCCGATCGTTGGGACATGCACGTGGCGTCAGGAACCGAACGCGCCAACCAAGGTGCCCTATGTCGTGTACAATGGCAGCGGACTGACATGCGGAAGCATCACAAAATAAGAGTCGCGTGCACTTGGTAACGGTGCCGGAGGAATGGGGATCATGATCGTGAAAATAATATCTTTAATTCTACTGTCCGTCGCGCTTTGCGTGTCTGTTTCGGCGCAAGGGACGTTTACTCCGCGTGATGCGGATGAGCGCGAGGCCTGGACGATTTATCAGCAATTTAAGGAAAGTAAGAAGAAGGAATCATTATTTGAGTCCTCGATGAAGCAGAAGTTTGGTGATTCGGTCGCGGGAGCATACGGGATGGGCGGGATCTTCGCTGTCGACCGGGAGGCCAAGGCTCAGGCCGAAGGACTGAAAATTCAGGTGGAAGCGGAACGTAAACTCCAAGCTGAACTCGAATCTGCATGGGAAAAGAAGTTCTATTGGCGTTACGGCGATCTGCGTTGGATGGCGGACCGAATTCGGGATGCCAAGACAGGCCGCGAGATGGACCGCATCGAATTTGCGCTGACCTATTTCCCGTTCAATTACAAGAAGGGCGGTGTAGTGCCGACGATCACGCCGGGCCCGGCAACAAGCGTCGCCGAAAAGGGAAATGCCGAGAGTTGGTCGCACATCAAGGTGACGATGTCGCCCGTCTCTGGATTCAAGACAGAGGACAAGCCCGGATGGCGAAATAACGGCACCGGATTTACGGCCGCCCTGTCCGGACGCGGCCCGCTTACTATCAAGATCGAGATCACCGGAAAGGGCGGCGTTTCGTACAACGACTATACAGCGAACATCAATGTCCGGACCACATCCGGCCGGACGATAATTTCAGAAACTCGCAAGATCTCGAGCGACGGCGGAAGCATTTCGTTTTCAGCGTCAATGACGCCGGCGCAAAACGACGGGAGTCTGAACGTTAATGTCAGTTTAGCCGGAGGCAATCCTGAGAGTTTCATCTACTACGTTTCCGGCTCGGTCGACCTTGGCTCCGCCCGGGCCGGCTCTGTTAGCTCAAAGGTGATAGCGCCGGTTTCGGTGCCAAGGTGAACGTTCGCGTCGGTTTTTCGGGAAACACTTCTACGATCAGTAATGAGGACATGAAATGAAAAAATTGATCTTAATGACAGCACTATTAATTGGATTCTCGATCTCAGCCGCGGCTCAATCCGGGAGGATCACCGGAAAGCTAACTTACCCGAGCGACGGCATTCCGGCAGATCTGGTACTTTGCGTGACCGTTACCTCACTATATGCCGAGCCGACGTACTGTTCGAGTGACCGAGCCGCTAAATTAACGGCCGCGAAGATCGCCTTCAAGCTAAACTACCGAGCGGCCTCGTACTCAGTTTCGCTGCCTGCGGCCTCGTATTACATCTATGCGAAAACCGGTGAAATGAAGGGCGTCAAAGCCTATTATGACGAATTTGTTAAGTGCGGCATGAGCGTCGAATGTACGTCAAAAACGCCGATCATCGTCAAGGTAAAGGCCGGCCAAACAAGAAGCGGTATCACGGTCGGCGACTTTTGGTGATGAGCGATGGCCTTAAACTCATGAATGTCCGACAGGGAAGAAGGGACAGATACGAAAAAAGAGAGGTGAATTTTTGCACTCACCTCTCTTTTAAATGTTTGATCGTTTCGCTGTTAACCCTTCCTTAGTTCGGTCAGCACTTGTTTGGCGACGGCTTTCAGCGTGTCGAATACGCCTGTGCCGTTGGTTGCTACTGCTTCGAAAACGGGCTCGCCTTTGCGGACGAGTTCTTGCGACAGCTCTTCGATCGGTGTGACGTTTGGCAGGTCGCGTTTGTTCAGCTGCAGGACGTACGGGATCTGAGCAAGATCGTAGCCCTGAGAACCGAGGTTCTCCTCGAGATTGTACAGCGATTCGATGTTGGCATCCATTCGCTCGTCCTGGCTGTCTGCTACAAACACCACACCATCAACGCCCTTCAGTATCAACTTTCGAGAAGCGTCATAATAGACCTGACCGGGCACGGTGTATAGATGAAATCGCGTTTTAAAGCCGCGGACCGTGCCAAGTTCGAGCGGCATGAAATCAAAGAACAAGGTGCGGTCCGTTTCGGTAGCGAGGCTGATCAGCTTGCCCTTCGCCTGCGGTGCGGTCGAGTCGTAAATGTACTGCAGATTGGTCGTCTTGCCGCAAAGGCCGGGACCGTAGTATACGATCTTGCAATTAATTTCTCGCGATGCGTAGTTAATAAACGTCATAATTGAGATTTAGAATTGAGAATTGAAAACTAAGATCGGTAATGTGCCGTCCAAACATTTTCCACACTCAAATTTCCATTATCCGTTAGCTTGATCCCTACGAAAACAAGCTGTCGATGTCCTCGTCAGTGATCTCTGAAAAGAACGAATTCTGATTGATCCGGAAATTTGCCGAATCAACAGTGGCTTCGTCGAGCAAAGCCGCAACCTCGTGGGTCGCACGTTTGGTTCTTATTTTTACGAGTCCGAGCGTAGACCGCTCGTCAAATACTATCACAAGCAGGCTCCTTCCGATGACACTGATGTAGATGCTCTCGCGTTCGCCCTCGTGGACGACGGCTGGAAAAGTGTCTTCGCCGATCAGTTTGGCCATGCTGCTGGTGGCGGCGACATTGCCGGCTGCGAGGCTCGAAAAACTGGTCGTGTCCATATCACCGATGTCGCCATGGAACGCAATCGGTTGGCCGTCGCGATCGACAAGCATTACCACACGGGCCGCACATTCGATGCAGAGGCGTGCAAGGATGTGCTTGATCCTAGAAAATTGATGTTCTTGTATTATGAAGGGCGTCTCTGCCATTTGATTTTCCGGCCTGGTTGACAAAGCCGGGGATAGTTTATTGCTGGTGAATTGTAATCGGCAATGCGGACGGCTGACGTTATTCGCCAACCAATAACAAAGTTAACACAATAAAGAGGCGTGCGACAAGCGTTTTTTGGGCAAAGGGCATTATTTGTTTGTTTTCCGTTGTTACCCGTTGCGCGATCGATCGAGATCCAGTCATGGCTTATGTGCAAGCAGCAAATTTAGGATGTAAACGCTATTTTGCGTCCGGGTTCGGATCGCAACCGCACCATAAATTTGATTGATGATAGGTATCGAAAAATGCTAATATCTAGTCGGCCGACAGCGCTCGCCGGCCTGCAGCAAACAATTTGACTTGATCGACCGGTTCAACCTGCCAGTTTTCGGGTCTTGATACCCGACTCAAATGAAGCATCACCTCTTCTCAAACAACACAAAAGGGCTGAATTTTGTAGCTATCGGAGGCGGGAACGGGCTTTCGACACTGCTGTCGGGGCTAAAGCGATTTGTGAATGCGGGTGACGCGGAGCCGATCTGGCTCGAGGACCTTTCGGCGATCGTTGCGGTAACGGATGACGGCGGAAGTTCGGGCAGGCTTCGTGACGAACTGCAGATGCTGCCGCCGGGCGATATCCGGAATTGCATGGTCGCGCTGTCGGAAGACTCGCAAACACTATCGAAACTTTTTCGCCATCGTTTTCGCGGAGACGGCGATCTCGGCGGGCATGTCTTCGGCAATATTTTTCTCGCGGCACTTTCTGAGATCACCGGCGATTTTGCGGAGGCCGTTAAGTTATCGTCCGAGATACTAGCGAGCAAAGGGCATATCTACCCCGCGACGGTTGCGGATGTGCGGCTCGCCGCAGAACTCTCAGACGGAAAAATAGTCCGCGGTGAAACGAAGATCGGCCATGTCGGCAGCATGATAAAGCGGCTATTTCTCGAACCCGCCGACTGCAAGCCCCTGCCGGACGCTTTGGCCGCGATCAAGAACGCCGATGTGCTCTCCGTCGGACCTGGTTCCCTGTTTACCAGTCTATTGCCGCCCATCCTGGTCGATGGCGTGGCCGATGCGATAGCGGATTCGAATTCGGTGAAGATCTTTATTTGCAATCTGATGACCCAGCCGGGCGAGACCGACGGGTTTACGGCAAGACATCATATCGAGATGTTCAAGGAATATGCGCCGCAGATAGAGTTTGATTACGTTATTGTAAACGACCATCCGATCAGCGAAGAGCAGATGGCGAAATACGCCGACGAAGGCGCCGAGCAGATCGGCGTTCACGGCTCGATAACGCCAGAGACGATCGAGGGTTCGGAGATCGTTTATGGTAATCTGTTGGACGTTGGCGAAAAGGTCCGCCACGACCCGGAACGCCTAGCTCAAGTTGCTCTCTTGTGTGCACTGCAGCCGGTCGAAAAGGCGGGCATGGCCGGAAAAGGCTAATTCGAACAGGATGCACAGGATGTTCGGGATATTTGTTTGGTTCGTGACCTGAATCTATCCTAACTGTCCTGATCATCCTGTTAAGTTTAATTGTGAATACTGATCTCAATATTTTGATTCTGGCGGCCGGGTTAGGTACGCGGATGAAATCCAACCTGGCTAAGGTCTTGCACAAATTGGACGGCAGGCCGCTGATCAACCACGTTTGCCGAACCGCGACCGCGCTAGATCCTGCAAAGATCTACGTTGTGGTCGGACATCAGGGCGAAGACGTTAAGGCTGCGGTCTTGAATGAACTAGATGAATCGACGGCCGGTTTTGCCTGGCAGAAGCAAATGCTCGGAACGGGCGATGCAGTAAATGCGGCCCGCGAATTGTTAGCGGAAACAGATTCTACTCTCCTCGTTTTGTCGGGTGACGTGCCGATGATCAAAAGCGAGACTTTGACGGAACTTGTAAAGCTCCATCACAGCTTTCGCGGCAAAGGTGCGGCATGTACGGTTTTGACGGTAAGACTAAAAGATCCAAGCGGTTATGGCCGCGTCGTGCGGGACGAGAATGGCGGTTTCGAGCGCATTGTCGAGCAAAAGGACGCTTCGGACGAGCAGCGAGAGATCGATGAGATCAACTCAGGTATTTACTGTTTTAACGCCCGGAAGATGTTTGCCGCTCTCGAAAATGTTCAAAACAACAACGCTCAAGGCGAATATTATCTGACCGATGTGCCGCAGATACTTCGCGAGCAACGCGATGATGTTGCGATCTTTCTGCACAAAGACGAGCACGAGATCGAAGGCGTCAACGACCGTCGACAGCTTGCCGGTATGGAGAAGACGATCCGCCGAAACACTGTTTCACGTCTGATGCTCGATAGCGGCGTGACCTTCATCGATCCGAAAAGTGTTTACATATCGGCAAGTTCTCAGATCGGCCGGGACACCGTCATCCATCCGAACGTGACGATCGAGGGCGACAGTGTGATCGGCGAGAATTGTACGTTTCGGTCCGGAACGCGAATAACAAATTCACTTGTATCAAAGGGCGTCGAGATACTCGAAAACTGCGTGATAACCGACTCGCAGATCGGCGAAAACTGCAAGGTCGGCCCGATGGCACACCTTCGCGGCAAGGCTGTGATGGAGGGCGGATCAAAGGTTGGTAATTTCGTCGAGCTTAAGAAAACGAATCTCGGCAAGGGCTCGAAAGCGAGCCACCTGACCTATCTCGGCGATGCTACCATCGGCGAAAAAACAAACATCGGTGCCGGAACCATTACCTGCAATTACGACGGCACGAACAAACACGAAACCCACATCGGCAATGGCGTCAAGATCGGTTCCGACACTATGCTCATTGCACCCGTAACTGTCGGTGACGGAGCAGTCACGGGCGCGGGAAGTGTGGTGACGAAAGATATACCGGCGAACAAATTAGCAGTTGGTGCGCCGGCCAGATCGATTAGAGACCTTTCGAAAACAGACGAATAGAATTTATGTGCGGAATTGTAGGATACGTTGGAAATAAACAGGTTGTGCCGTTGATCATTGACGGTTTGCGTAAGCTTGAGTATCGCGGGTATGACTCGGCAGGGATCGCTGTGGTGGATGACGATCATCATCTTTCGCTGCGCCGTGCTGAGGGGAAACTGCGCAACCTCGAGGAAGCGATCAGGCTCAATCCGCTTGACGGAAATTACGGGATCGGACACACCCGTTGGGCGACGCATGGACGCCCGACCGAGGAGAATGCTCATCCGCATCGTGATCAGTCGGGCAAAGTCGTGGTTGTTCACAACGGAATTATTGAAAATTACCTGACGCTCAAGGAAAGGCTCCAGGCGTTGGGACACGAATTTTATACCGAGACTGACACCGAGGTCGTCGCACATTTGATCGGGCATTATATTGATACCGAAGGATTGTCGTTGGAACTCGCTGTTCGCAAAACGGTTAAGGAACTGAAGGGCATTTTTGCGCTGTCGATCATTTCTGTGGATGAGCCGGATATGATCGTTTCGGTCCGCGAAGGGCCGCCGGTCGTTATCGGGTTGGGCGACGGCGAATTTTTCGTCGCGTCGGATATCCCGCCTATCCTGGCGCATACCCGGGACGTGTTTTTTCTCGGGGACCGCGAGATCGCAATACTCACGAAAGATTCGGTTCGGGTTACGGATTTTGACGGGCATATTGTCGAGCCTGAGCAGCAGAGGATCACGTGGGATCCGATCATGGCGGAGAAAGGCGGCTTTAAGCACTTTATGCTCAAGGAGATATACGAACAGCCGCGTGCAGTTCGAGATACCTCACAGGGGCGTGTTTCGCTTGATACGGGCAAGGTTTATTTGGATCCGATGGATATTTCGGATGACGAATTGCGGGCCGTGACGTCGGTCAAGATCGCGGCATGCGGCACTTCGTGGCACGCGGGCCTCGCCGGAAAATATATGATCGAATCACTGGCGCGTGTGCCGGTCGAGGTCGATTACGCTTCGGAATTTCGTTATCGCGAACCGGTTTTGAGCGAGACCGATCTGATCATTGTTATCTCGCAGTCCGGCGAGACTGCCGATACGATCGCGGCGATGCGCGAGGCAAAACAGGCTGGGTGCAAGATCCTCGCGGTCTGCAATGTTCAGGGCTCGATGATCACGCGCGAAGCTGACGGCACGATATTGACTCATGCCGGTCCGGAGATCGGTGTAGCTTCGACCAAGGCATTTACCGCACAGATGGTCGCGCTATATCTGTTCGCGATGTACTTTGGTGAGGTGCGCGGCCGTATCGATGAAACGCGTGCGAAAAAGCTGGCTCAAGACCTGGCCGAATTGCCGCTAAAGATCGAACAACTATTGAACGACGCCGATTCGATCGAAGAGCTTTCGAAAGAATTTTTCCGCGTGCAGGATTTCCTCTATCTCGGCCGTGGGATCAATTTTCCTGTCGCCCTCGAAGGAGCACTTAAGCTAAAAGAGATCAGTTACATTCACGCCGAAGGTTATCCGGCCGGCGAGATGAAGCACGGGCCGAATGCGCTCATCGACGAGAAATTGCCGGTCGTTATCGTCAACACCCGGGAAAAAGGCAACGCCGCTAGCGAACTTCGGTATGAGAAAACTCACTCGAACATCGTCGAGGTCAAATCGCGTGACGGCATTATCGTTTCGGTCTTGACGGAGGGTGATTCGATGAGCAGCAAAGTGTCGAACCACGTTATCGAGATACCCGAAACATCCGATCTGCTCGGCCCGATCCTTTCGATCGTGCCGCTGCAGCTTCTCTCGTATCACATCGCCGTCCGTCGCGGCTGCGACGTCGATCAACCGAGAAATCTGGCGAAATCGGTGACGGTGGAGTAAGAATAGTTAGCCACAAATGGCACGAATTTCACGAATAAAGCCAATAATTTTGGTTCGAATTTGTGTAATTCGTGCCATTCGTGGCTAATATCGTATATATGAAAGCAATTGTTGTTCGCGAATTTGGTGAGCCCGAGGTAATGCGGGTCGAAGAGGTAGCGAAGCCTGAGCCGACTGGGCACCAGGTGTTGGTTCGAATTATGGCCGCCGGCGTAAATCCGGTTGACACCTATCTGCGGACCGGAATTCATGCACATGCGCCAAAGTTACCGTACACTCCGGGCAAGGACGGCGCCGGCGTTGTCGAAGCCATCGGCGATGGCGTGACCCGTTGGAAAGTTGGCGACCGTGTCTACACGGCCGATTCGCTGACCGGAACTTACGCGGAATATTCGCTTTGCAACGATATTCAGCTTGGCCGTTTGCCGGATAATGTCAGTTTTGAACAGGGTGCAGGCGTTTGGACACCGTACGCGACCAGCTACCGGGCATTATTTCAGAAGGCACAGGCAAAGGCGGGCGAGACAGTTTTGATCCACGGTGCATCGGGCGGTGTCGGACTGGCGGCGGTCCAGTGGGCGAAGCATGCGGGGCTTGCCGTTATCGGCACGGCGAGCTCGGAGGAAGGGAAGCGGCTGGTTGCCCAGCAGGGGGCGGACCAGGTCTTTGACCACACTGACGAAGAGCATCTTGACGCGATTAGAGAGGCAACCGGCGGACGCGGCGTCGATGTTATAATCGAAATGCTTGCCAACGTAAACCTCGAAAACGACTTTTCAGCCCTCGCGATGTTTGGCAGGATCACCGTGGTCGGCAATCGCGGCAGCCTGCAATTTACGCCCCGGCTGGCAATGACAAAAGATGCAACGATCTACGGAATGTCGCTGTTTAACTCGCCGCAGGACAAACGCGACGAGATCCACCGTGCTGTCTTCGACGGCTTGAGCGAAGGTTCACTGGTCCCATTTGTACGACAGTCGTTGAACCTGACTGATGCTCCTCTTTCGCATCGCGAGGTCATGGAAAGCAAGGCTCTCGGCAAGATAGTCCTGATTCCCTGAGAAGCAGCCAGCAAAATAGGTTTCGGTATTCGCCAAAAGTTGAATCCGCTCAAATCCGGCCGTCTGACAACGGTTAAAGTTGTGGTGCGTTCAATAAAAATGTTGACTTATTGTCTGGATGAGGAATATCATTCACGGAGAAACCATTTTCGAATATTTGCGCCCAATAGCTGGGCATGTTGACGCTTCAATTGATGTGATCAAGCGGTCACGTCCATTTGAAAGTATTGAATGTAACTTGAGGGGAAAAATGAACAAGAAATTTAATCTATCGGTATTGGTTGCGGTCTTTGTATTATTGTTTTCGGCTTCCGCAAAAGCTGAGACATTCTTTGCATATCTCAATAGTGCTCAAGAGGTGCCGACAAATGCTTCGACGGCCACAGGATATGCCAGAATATTCCTAAATGAGTCGGCCGGAACGATAAGCTTCACAGTGGTATTTACGGGCCTATCGAGTGCTCAAACGGCTTCGCACATTCACGCACCGGCGGCAATCGGTGCAAACGTCGGCGTGGCGATAAATTTCGGGGCGGTCGGCGGCACGGCGGGCACCATCAGCGGCTCGGCGGCGATCACGCCGACACAAATTTCTCAGTTGAGGTCACATCTGGGATACGTGAACGTGCACTCGACCAATTTTCCCGGCGGCGAGATACGCGGACAGCTCGGCATAAAGCGGCCGGTTGATTTTGACGGCGACGGACGGCAAGATTACAGCGTTCTGAGATTCCCGGCAGCCGGCGATCCGCGGCCGATGAATTATTGGAATCTGAATAGTACGACCGGCGTCGAGGTCTCGGGAGTTTGGGGAAACGCGTTGACCGACTTTCCGACGCCGGGCGATTATGATGGTGACGGGAAAGACGACCTTGCTTATTATCGAGCGGGTGCAACGGCCGGGGCTCAAAGTTCGTTCTGGATCTATCAAACCGCTACAAACACTCTGCAGTACTTTGACTGGGGATTGAATGGTGATCAGGCGATTTGCCGCGATTATGACGGCGACGGAAAGACCGATGTTGCGGTCTATAGAGCGCCGGCGGCGGCCGGAGGACAGGCAGTCTGGTATATCCGTCGAAGTTCGAATGGTACGGTTCAGACCGAGAACTGGGGAACGAAGGGAGCTACGGTTAATGATGCTGATTTTCCGATTCCGGGCGACTATGACGGTGACGGCAAATTTGACGTAGCCGTTTACCGTGCGGGAGCACTGTTACCGGCAAATACTTACATTATCAAACGCAGCTCCGATGGCGCCTCGACTTTCCAGGCGTTTGGAAACTTCACGACCGACTATATACTGCCAGGTGATTACGACGGTGATGGTAAGTTCGATTACGCTGTCGGCCGAACAGGGGCGACCAGTGCCAGTCCAATGGTTTGGTGGATATTGCAAAGCGGAACAGGCACACTGCGTGTGCAGCCTTTCGGGATCAGTTCTGATTTACCCGTTCAAGGCGATTACGATGGTGATGCCCGGACTGATATTGCCGTAGCTCGTGAGGGCGGAGCCGCTGTTCAGACCAATTTCTGGGTTTTCAACAGCTTGTCCAATACGGCCTCGGTCACGCCTTGGGGGGTTGGAGCAGATTTCCCGGTAGCTAACTTCGACGCTCGATAGTCTAGCTTGATCACAAACAAGGTCCCGGCGGAAAAATTCGCCGGGACCTTTTACTATGCAGTTTTGAATTCGTCGAGTGCCTCGAAAACCTGCAGCGCGTATTTCACGTTGCCGAACGGTGCCGAAACCTGTACGCCCTGGATATCGTCGCGGACGGCAAGCAGCGACTCGCGCGCAATGGCGATGCCTTCGTCACGGGCAGCCTCTTTGCTGATGTCTGATGCGACACGCATTCGTTCGAGAATATCTTCGGTCACATTGACGCCCGGAACCTCATTGTGCATGAACTCGGCATTTCTGAATGAGATCAACGGCCAGATACCGGCGACGATCGGTATACGGACGTGCGAGATAAGATCGAGAAATCGCTTTAGCTGTTCAGTGTCAAAAACAGGCTGAGTGATCGCGTACTCGGCTCCGGCCTCTACTTTCCATTCAAAGCGCTTAATTTCTTCCTCCATGTTCACCGCACCCGGATTGACACCGACGCCGATGGAGAACGCGGTTGGTTTGCCAATCGGATTGTTGCCGAGATCGAGGCCATGGTTGAGTTTATTGACCATGTTAGTAAGCCCGATCGCGTCGATGTCGAATACGGCCGTCGCGTCAGGATAAGGCCCCATTTTAGGCGGATCACCGGTAATGAGGAGCAAATTGTGCAGACCCAAAGCAGCAGCACCAAGCAGATCAGACATCATTCCTAGCAAGTTCCGGTCGCGACAGCAATAATGCAGCACGGCCTCGATACCTATCTCACGTTCCACGAGAACCGCAGTTGCTTGAGCCGACATCCGCGTCTGGGCACGCGGGCCGTCAGGAATATTGACACCATCTACTCCCTTGTCTTTGAGCAAACGGATCGACTCGAGCGTTTTTTCAGCATCGCAGCCCTTTGGCGGAAGAACCTCGACCGAAGTGACAAATTCGCCGCGAGCGATCTTTGCCGACCATCGCGACCGTTCGATCGGATCGACCACATGAACGTCTTCGGGTTTGAGTTCTAAGACCGTGACCGGCTCACTCTTGATGACCGAACTGGCCGAAACACGCGGACTGATAGAGCGAATTCCGTCGGCGATCAGCTTAATATGGGTCGGCGTGGTTCCGCAGCACCCACCGACGAATTTTGCGCCGACCTGGACGAATCGGCGGGAAAATTCGGCCATGTATTCGGGTGAGCCCATATAGAACTGCCGTCCCTGGACATCACGCGGTAATCCGGCATTGGGTTGGGCCGATAGAGGTTTAGATGTGACCTTACGCATCTTTTCCAGCGCATTGAGCAGATGGTTGGGCCCCATTCCGCAGTTGAGGCCGATAATATCCACATCCAGGCTATCGAGTTTTTGCGTAAAATGCTCAGGCGTGTCGCCGTAGATGGTCTTGCCGTCCATCTGGATCGTCATCTGGGCCACGATCGGCAGGTCGCTGACCTCGCGGACGGCCCGGATCGCCTGTTCTATCAGCGGGAGTTCCGAGAAAGTCTCAAGAATGAACAGATCGACACCCCCCTCGAGCAAAGCCTCTGCCTGCTCTCTAAACATTTCTTTGGCTTCGTCATACGATGTTGGCCCAAACGGCTCGACGCGAAGCCCCAACGGCCCTATCGCACCGGCAACGTATGCCTTATCGCCCGCTGCCTCGCGAGCGAGCCGGGCAGCAGCTATATTGATCTCGCGGAGCTTGCTCTCGAGGCCGTATGGCTGCAGTTTGTGCCGCGTCGCGCCGAATGAATTGGTCTCGATGATATCGGCACCGGCCGCAACGTACTCTTCGTGGACCTCGCGAACGAGATCGGGAGCGGCGATATTCAACTCGTCGTAGCTGCGATTGATGTAAATGCCTTTGTCGTAGAGACGCGTCCCGACCGCGCCGTCGAAAACGTAGACGCCTTCAGAATCGAGTAGATCGCGAAAGTTTTTCATAGGTTCGAACTTAAAACAAAAAGCCTCGCCAAAACAGCGAGACTTTTCGAGATCGATTTGTCCGTCAGCTGTTTAGCGTATTGTTTTACGTGGCCGCAAGTCGCATAACTCACCACGGGTGTAAAAACGATAATGTCGCTTTTAATTGAAGCTGTCAAGTATTCAAGAGTTGGCCGTCATGAGGTCTTTTTCATCTTTCCGAAAAACGCATAGTCAGCTTTCGAACCCGTAACTTCGAGACGCCAATGAGTGAAATCCTCAACGTTGTCACAGAAGTTGCCGCGGCCCTGGAATATAAGTGTATATTTGGTCGGACGAACGATCCCGCTCTTGAAAACACCGGTGCCGGTGCCGACAATTCCCGAAAATGTGAATTCCTTATAAAGCAACGGATCGCCCTCTTCTTTTTCATGGAGGTCGATCTTCTTGCTCGTCATTTTCGCCGGCCTTGGCAATGTGAGTGTTCCTGTCTTGCCCTTGCCCGACCTAATGGTGATCTTCCAGGTGTTGTTGGTAAATGCATCGACCAGGCTGAGATCTTCGTAACCGAGGTCGCCGATGCCCTTTACGACATCTTCACCTTCGGTCATATACAGCTCGACGCCGGTGTCCATATGCATATCTTTCAACAAGCTGATCGTATATGCGTCCGGTGCGCTGGTCGAAACCCAATATGCGCCGCGGTCAGCACAGCACGCACAGGCGAATGAAACGGTTGAGGCCGCAAGTATTACTACGGCAGCGATTAAAGCCAAAAGAGATCTTTTCATGTTCATATTTTTTCGAAAACTGCTGCATCCAAAGATGCGAGGAAGAGTTACGGGTTTGCCAGAATTATCGCTTCTGGCAGCGACGGCAATAATAAGTCGATCGACCACCTTGTTTTAGCCTAAGCACCGGTGATTTGCAATTTACGCATGGTTCTTTCTCACGGTCATATACGAGCCAACCTCGATCCGCGGCACCGTCGAAATAACCGCCTTCTATGTCCTGCGGGTCGATCTTTTTTTTAAGCGAATGTTCTATTGCTTCGGTCAAAACGCCGCGAATACTGTCATATAATCTCGCCGCTTTTGGTGCGGAAACCTCATTGGCCAGGGTTCTGGGATCGATGCGGGCCGCAAACATCGCCTCAGACGCATAGATGTTGCCGAGTCCGCAGACCTTGGTCTGATCG
The DNA here is from genome assembly GCA_964625555.1 of uncultured Chloracidobacterium sp. Lineage (GTDB taxonomy): Bacteria > Acidobacteriota > Blastocatellia > Pyrinomonadales > Pyrinomonadaceae > OLB17. Next base: position 4,215 of record CAZVDM010000064.1, on the reverse strand, counting down.
AGCAGAAACTCTTTGAGCGAGCGTTTTGACGATCTGAGCGTAGCTTTCAGGTAAGAAAGCGTAAAATCGTCGGCGAAAGGCTCCGGAGCCAGCTTCGCCAGTTCTTTTGATTCGTGCAAAACTTGCGTGTCTACGATCTTCATCAACCCAAAGTGTCGCTGATCGTCGAAGACCAACCGCATGTCGTCCCCAAATTGCAATACTGCATGTGTGAATTTGGGGTTTTCGATCTCTGCCGAGAGTAGTGAGAACCTTCCGCTCATCCTCAGATGAACGATCAGTGTTCTCTCATTGCTTAGGTCGAACAATATATGCTTTCCGCGTCGATGAATGAAGTTTATTGCAGCCGAACCAAGCCTTTCGGCAAACTGTACCGGTGTAGTGTCCGGCGCCAAGCGTTCGCGCAGTAGAAGTGCCGATGCTATCCGTCGGCCTTTGACCAACGTGTTCAACGAACGTGAAACATGTTCGACCTCCGGCAATTCCGGCATATGTTAGACCTTGGTGTAATCAGTCAAAGCGGTCTTGTCACCGAGTACCGTTCCGGCCGTGACGAACGCATTTCGGCCTATATGACAACTCCGACCGATGATGGCGTCACTGATCTCGGCGGCAGATGCAATTCGTGTGTGTGCCCATACGATCGAGTTTTTGACGACTGCTTTTTCTTCGACACTAACCCCCGGGCCGATCACCGAATTCGTGATGTGGGCATTTGGCTTGATCACACAGCCTTCGCCTATCACGGATGTGGCATCAATAACCGCCGCAGTTGCGATGTCCGAAATTCCCGACCGGTCGGTATCAAATCCCTTGATCGTGCCATCAAGAAAATCATGATGTGCCTCGAGATAGCTTGCCGGCGTTCCTATATCGCGCCAATATTCGCCGGTCATAATGTACGCGAAAAACGGCATTTTCTTATCCAAGATCTTCGGAAACACCTCGTACTCGAAGGAGTGGTTCTCGCCCATCTTTATCAGATCGAGGATCGATGGTTCAAGTATATAAATACCAGCGTTGATCGTATTTACACCCAATTCCGCAAGGTCTTCGGGTTTTGGCTTCTCAAGAAACTGCAATATCTCGCCGCTCTCGCCTGTTTCCACCAGACCGTAACGGCTCGGATCCTCGACCGGCGCAAGCACGAGGGTTGCCGCCGAACCCTTCGATCTGTGGTATTCGAGAACCGCCTCAATATCAATGTCGGTCAGTATATCGCCATTAAGTACGACCGTTGTTTCGCGGATCTCGTCGGCCGCAAAACGGTACGCGCCGCCGGTGCCAAGCGGGTTCGGTTCGGTAATAAATCTCAGATTTACCCCGAAGTCGGAACCGTCACCCAGCAGCAACTCGATCTTGTCCGGCTGATAACTCAGCGAAAGCGTGATGTCAGTGATACCGGCTCGACGCAGAATTTCGATCTGGTAAAGCAAAAACGGGCGGTTCATTACCGGGACGATCGGTTTCGGAGTGTAAACGGTGAGCGGTCTCAGGCGTGTGCCCTTTCCGCCCGCTAATATGACAGCTTGCATAATCCGGAGAGGCCGCGAACGACCGAAGATACAGACTATGTAAATGAAACCAAAAAATCAAAGACAGCGAAAATGAAATCGTGATTAATGACCTTAAGGCATGTTAAAACATGTTGACATTATGGCATTTACGATGATAGATTTAATTGCACAGGTTTATCTGTGTTTTGCCTGTTACACCCCAAATTTTGATCGTCATGCAAGACGGTTAATAGATCTGCCAATTGGTCCGGTATTACATCTAAAATGAGCTTCGATAAAACAAAGGCGATGCGAAACGCCGAGCGCCACGTCGCCCAGGGCAAAATACGAGCAGCGATCGCCGAATATCGCGCCGTTGTCGATAATGATCCGCGTGATGTCGCCACGCTTAACATGCTTGGCGATCTGCACAATAAGAACGCCGACAAGCGCGAAGCGATAGCATGCTACCTGAAGGTTGCGGAGCACTACAACACGCAGGGGTTTGCTCAAAAGGCGATAGCGATCTACAACAAGGTTTCGCGGCTGCAGCCTGATTCTATTGAGGTCTCGACAAAACTCGCTGAGCTTTATGCGCTAAAAGGGTCGCTCCACGAAGCCCGTGCTCACTATACTATCGTCGCGGAACACCACGAGAAGTACGGGCGCCGACTCGAAGCTCTTGCGATGTGGAAACAGATCGCACACCTCGATCCGAACAATACGGAGGTCTGTCAGAGCCTTGCCGAATCATATCTCGAGGAAGGTCAACTCGAGGAAGCCGTCGATGCATTTGCCGAGGCCGGAGCCCGTTTGGTGCGAAAAGGCAGTCACGACGAAGCAATAACGGCATTAATGAAAGGCCATGACTTGAGGCCCGGCGACCTTAGAATATTGACGGGACTGGTCAAGGCGAACTCCACTATCGGACGCGTCGGCGAGGCCGTAAAGATGCTAGAGGAGATCCTCGAAAAAGAGCCTTACAACCGCGACGCTCTCTATTTATTGATCGATTGTCAGATCGAATCGAAGAATGCTTCCGGTGCCGAAAAAGCTGTTATTAAGTTGGTCGAACTCGAGCCTGCAAATTATCCGAAACTTCTCGATCTTATCCGTATCTACCTTGATGCGGATGACCTCGATTCGGCTGCGCGCATCTTGTCGATGAGCAGCGAATATCTGCTCGCCGCCGGCCAAGGTGACGAATGCAAAAAATGGATCACAGAAATACTCGACCGCGATGAGTCTCATGTGGGAGCACTGCGGCTGCTTGTCAGATATGCGTCTTGGATAAAAGAAGAAGAATCCTTCCGAGTTGCCCTAGATCGGCTAGCAAAGGCCGCAAACAGTTCGGGTGAGGTCGACGATGAACGATTTGCGTTGGCACATCTCGTCGTGATCAGGCCGTTCGAAACGGAGTACAGTGACCGACTTGCGGAGATCAATGAAGCTCACGGGTTCACAGATCAGATCATTGACGAAGAATTGCTCAAGGCCCAATTCCTGGATGATTCTGCCGTGACCGAGATCGTCGCGACCGAAGAAGTGATTGAAACCGCCGCTGAAAACGGGGAAACCGACACCGAACAAGCCGAGCCGACCAGCGCTCCGGCTGTAGAGTCCGCCGAGATCTCCGACGTCGAGCAAAACGGACACGTCGTTGAATTGCCAATTTCCGCGGAATCCAAACTGCAGAAAGAACTCGACAGCATCGCATTCTACATCGACAACGACTACACCGAGCTTGCTGAGAAGGCCATTGCCCAGATCGAGACAGAATTTGGAAAACGGCCCGAGATCGACGTGCTTCGTGCAAAGCTGACCGTAGTTGATGAAGCAGTGCCGGAGGCAGGGGCAAAATCATTGGGCATCGACGATATCAGATCGGAGTTCGGGCTAGAAGAAAGCGATCCTGCCATAGACGACGACTACGAAACACACTACCAAACCGCTATCGCCTACCACGAAATGGGTCTGACCGAGCAGGCTATCGCTGAGTTTCAGGATGCGATAAGCTTGGTCACTCCGATCGATGGTACCCGCCGCTTTTTTCATTGTGCCAACCTGCTCGGCCATTGTTTTATGCAAAATTCTATGGCGAACCACGCAGTCACATGGTTCAATCGGGCTCTTGAAACTTCGGGTCTGAGTGACGATGAGAAGCAAGGCCTGTGGTACGAACTTGCCGTAGCTTATGAGGCAGAAGGCGCTATCGAAAGTGCAGCACTCTACTTCGAACAAATTTACGCGGAAAACGTCGATTTTCGCGACGTTGCGGTACGTGTCAAGAATATGATGGTCACACACTAGAGTTTGCCGCTCTATCGCGATAGTTTATAATCTGACGGTATGGTAGAACGCCTGACCGTCATTTTTTTTATTATCCTGTGCTTTCTGCTGGGCTTTTACCTGATCCTTGCGCCTTGGGATACGCTTTTCGGTCCGTGGGCGGACAATTTTCTTCTTGCATTTGTGTCATCCAAGACCGGACTGCCTTCACTGCAGAAAGCTGTGGCGTCCACATGGTTTCGCGGGGCGGTGACCGGACTTGGGGTTCTTAATCTGCTTATCGCATTTTGGGAGATCGCTCATTTTGATCAAAGTGTGAAGATGCTTCAAGTAGAAGATAAAAGGGATGCAAAGTGACACTCCCGTCTGAACGTCCACTTGTTTATCTCATCACTCCCGGGCACGCGACGGACGAAAATATCGAAAATTC
>CAZVDM010000063.1:0-18679 GCA_964625555.1 uncultured Chloracidobacterium sp. | reverse complement strand
GATCTTATCGCCCGCGATTTTCCTAACGTAAGACTCGTGCGAGCTCCGATCGACAAGCTGATTCCCGAACTATGGGGAATTGGAATAGATCTGAGCGTAGGCGATCTAATTGCAGTGACCACAACTCATTTTGTTCCTGCCAAAAATTGGATCGACGAGATTGTTAAAGCTCACGATTCTGAGTGCGCCGGAATCGGTGGAGCGATTGAAAACGACGACCGAGCCGGGCTAGTTTCCTGGGCAGTCTATTTTTGTCGGTACAGCCGCTACATGTTGCCATTTGCGCGCCAAAATACACACGACTTTGCAGCAGATAATGCTTCATACAAAAGAACCGAATTGGAACGCGTAAAACAAGCTATGGCAAACGGTTTCTGGGAGGCTTTTGTTCATCAGGAAATGATCAAGGAACGAATGCAGCTGGTACTGAGCCCGAGAATTGTTGTCTACCATACGGATTCATTTAAGTTTTCCGCCTTTATCAGCCAACGATTTTGGCATGGCAAACAATTCGGGAGTTCGCGAGCGGCAAGCATCTCTGGCGCGAAACGGTTTGCCCTCGTTTTGCTTTCTCCGCTTATTCCATTCGTGTATCTTTACCGAATCACGCGTCGCGTATTTGTCCGAAGGCAGAATACAGATAGGTATCTACTGTCACTGCCAATCTTGATGCTGTTTTTAGCAAGCTGGTCTTTCGGCGAATTTATCGGCTATCTACGGAAAACAAAATAGTGCTCAAATTCGAAAACGCAGTGCCTTGCGAACCTATTAAGCTGACAGTCGTCGTCGTATCAGCTTGTTCTCATCCTCTACTCAGAAGATGCCTTGATGGAATTCTAGCCAATAAGATTGGGCATGAGATAGAAATTCTGGCTGCCGATTGTTGTTCAGACGAGCCGATCCACAAGCTGATGGAGGAATACCCCAAAGTACGGTTTATTCATTATCCCACGAATGTCGGAATGCCGTTATTGGCTGGTGCGGGAATCAAACAATCGAAGGGTGAAATAGTGGCGCTGACGGATGCGTCGTGCGTCGTGGGCGGCGACTGGATAAAAGCTATCATCGAGGCACATCAATTGCCAGCTCTGGTCATTGGAGGTGCGGTTGAGGTAAGGGAGAAAATGAAACCCTTGGATTGGGCGGCGTATTTCTGCGAATACGGGCAGTTTATGCGGCCATTAAAAATGGGAGCTGTAGACGTGTTGCCGGGGAACAACATTTCCTTTAAGCGTTCCGCTCTCGAAAGAGGAACCGAATATGTCGAACCGGGATTTTGGAAAACTTACTGGTGTGAAAAATTAAGGGTCAATGGGATAGAGTTAGTTTCCGAGCCTGCGATTTTAACCTACTATGCCAGAGAGTTTCAATTTGTTCCGTTCTTCATCCGCCGCTTTCATCACGGCCGATGTTTTGCGGGAATGAGGACCGAACAGTCATCGCCAGTGATACGAATGCTCTATTTTTGCGGCTCCCTGATTCTAGTGCCTGTTCTCCTTTACCGGACAATTATCACTATTTTAGCTAAAAAACGTCTCTTTAGAGAGTTTGTGCGTTCATTTCCCCATCAAATATTGGCAGTCACTTTTTGGTCGGTTGGAGAAACTTGCGGTTATATTCGTGGAAAGGGGAAAAGTTGTGAACAAATCTATTGATCGTAAGTTTCACTCGAGAAACAACTGCATCAATTCTCTATGGCAAAAATATCTGTGATTGTTGTTTCATTGATTGGAATGCCTATTTTAGAGGAGTGCTTACGTGCCTTAAACAATCAGCAAGGCAGTGTCGATTGTGAAATCATTGTGGTCTGCAGGGGCGTGAATCGTGCATTCAACCAAATAAAGGAGAACTTCCCACGCGTTAAGATGCTCCAACCTTCCGAAAAATTGGGTGTTCCGCAACTGCGAGCTCTCGGTGTCGCTAATGCGTGTGGTGACTTCGTTGCGATTACGGAAGATTGCTGTATTCCTACCGAAAACTGGTTAGAGGAGATTATAAAGGCTCATAAGTCAGGGTACGACGTGGTTGGCGGGGCAATAGAAAATGGAAGTTCAGACCGACCAGTTAATTGGGCGGCATATGTTTTTGAGTATAGCCAGATGATGTTGCCGATTCCTGACGGCGAAGTTTGGGGCTTGGCAGGTAATAATACTTCGTACAAACGGGAAATATTCAATAAGATAGATGTATCGATCAGAAACGACTATTGGGAGTATTTCCTACATCATGAATTGAAAAAACTCGAAATAAGGATGCTCTCTGTGCCCACGATTGTGGTTCGGAAACGGAAGGAATTCTCTTTTGTTTACTTCGTAAAGCAAAGGTTTTATTTCTCGCGTTCATTCGCCGGCATGCGAAGAAGATTGATACTTCCGCCGAGGCACCTAATCTATATCGCTTTCTCACCATTCCTGCCATTTTTGATGATGTGGCGAATCGCAAAGCAAGTTTTGCAAAAGAAAAGACATATCGGGAAATTTGTACTTTCACTGCCTATATTGTCATTTTTTACGATCAGCTACGCCGCAGGTGAATTGACCGGGGGCCTTTTTGGGGAAGGAAAGAGTTTAGAGAAGGTCGAATGACGGTTAAAAGCGATTTAGAGCTCTCTATTGTTATAGCGGCTTGGAATAACACTTCCTCCCTAAATGCCTGTCTCGCTTCACTCGAAGGCCAGGTTAGTACCGACACAACTGAAGTAATTGTGATGAGTAACTATGACTGTGCGACCGAAAAGATGAAGCAGGAGTTTTCGTTTGTTCAGTTCGTTCGATTACCTGAGGAATCAACGGTCCCGAAGTTGCGTACTGGCGGCGTATTACGTTCAAAAGGTAAAGTCATCGCTTTGCTGGAAGACCACTGCACATTCGGTGAAAATTGGTGTTCTGAAATCATGAGGGGGCACGAATTGCCGTATTCGATAGTTGGCGGAGCGATTGAAAATGGCTTGCACCAAAATCGGCTGGACTGGGCCGTTTATTTTTACGACTATGGGAAATATATGCTACCACTACGCGAACAGGTGGTGAAATCGCTTTCAGGTGCGAATGTTTCGTATAAAAGCGAAATTCTCTCTGAGATAACATCGGTGTTCGCTGACGGCTTCTACGAAAATACGGTACATGATAAATTGCGGAGGCAAGGACATGATTTATATTTAGAACCTAAAGCAATTGTATACCACAATAAAACTTATCTTCTTAATGAAGCTCTCGCCCAATCGTATCATCATGCAAAGGCCTTTGCAGCGAGACGAATTTCAGGGCCCAAGCATTCAAAGCGTGCTGTTTTGGCGATTGTCTCATTAGTATTGCCACTTATTCTCGGATCACGAATTGCCCTTGGGATCTTCGGGAAAAGAAGACATTTCGGGAAGCTAGTGAATTCTTTACCATATTTGTTACCTTTGTTGACCGTCTGGTCCTACGGTGAATTTTGCGGCTATCTATTTGGTGAAGGAAAAAGCTCCGGCGAGTGGCGCTAAATCGATATGAAAATCGGGGTTGACGCAACTTGCTGGGGAAACAAACGAGGGTTCGGCCGGTTCACACGCGAACTTCTTGATGCACTGATCAAAATTGATACTGAAAACGATTACATATTTTTTATTGACAGACAAACCTACGGGGCCGACTCAATACCGCAATGCGTTCAAAAGGTCGTTGCTGAGACGACCGTCTCCGCGATTGAGGCGGCGTCCGCGAATAGCCGGCGCGCAGTAAAGGATCTATGGGCGATGTCCCGTCAGGTACTCAAACACAAAGTCGATGTGTTTTTCTTTCCTGCAGTTTATTCCTATTTTCCAATTTTCAATCGAACAAAAATAGTCGTGACGCTGCATGACATGATTGCGGATCATCATCCAGAACTGATATTCTCCGACACGAAATCGAAAATATTCTGGAAGCTTAAACAAAATGCCGCTGTTAAACAGGCACATTTGATTGCAACCGTTTCCGAGTATTCAAGGCAGCAAATTGTCGAGTATTTTAATATTCGAGAATCAAGACTTCGAATAATTTCTGAGGCCGCTCGATCTGACTTTAAAATCCTTACTTTTGACAACGGCATGCGCGAGGTTTTGGTACGCCACGGACTGGACAAAGACGAGAAATTTCTCCTTTATGTCGGCGGCATCAGTCCTCACAAAAACCTCAGTGTTTTGATCGATGCGTTTAAGATGATCGCTGACAAACCGAATATGCGAACGAAGCTCGTGTTGGTCGGCGATTATGAAAATGACCCATTTTTCTCCGCATATCCCTCATTAAAAAAACAGGTCGACGATCTTGGTTTGGACAATCGAGTTATATTTACTGGCTATGTACCGGACCACGATCTCGCTTATCTCTATAACGCTGCAACTTTGGTCGTGCTTCCATCGCTCGATGAAGGATTCGGATTGCCTGCTATCGAAGCGATGTCTTGCGGAACACCGGTTGCGGCCAGCAATTGCGGATCGCTCCCCGAGGTTTTAGGCAACGCAGGACGGTTTTTTGATCCGCGAAATCCGCAGGATATCTTCGAGTTGATTCTGAGACTTTTATCCGACGATTCGCTGCGCAGCCGAATGAGCGAAGATGGATTGGATAGATCTCGTCATTTTTTATGGAAACGGGCAGCCGAGTCGACAATTTCGATTTTCAATGAGCTTGCTCCATCTAAATTTCAGTGACAGATAAACCCCTCAAATTTTGCATGGTTTCGACGTTTTACCCGCCATATAATTTCGGCGGCGACGGAATGCACATTTACCGCTTATCCAATGAACTCGCTCGTCGCGGACACACGGTGGATGTTTTCCATTGCGAAGACGCCTTTTTGCTACTAAATAAGAAACAGCCAACTGGTGAGTTTCCTAATCATCCTGGCATAACCATCAACAGATTGAAGAGTAATAAAGGCTTTCTTTCGCCGTTGCTTTCCCAACAAATGGGAGGTCCGGTATGTAAGCCGCGACTGAAAACAGCTTTAAGTGAGAACGAATACGATGTTATTCACTATCACAACATGTCATTGATCGGCATCAAAGCCCTGAGCTATGGTAACGCTGTCAAACTCTATACTACGCATGAGCACTGGCTGGTTTGCCCGATGCATGTGCTTTGGAAATTTAACCGGGAGGTTTGCACAAAAAAGAGCTGCACATTGTGCCAATTATCGGGGAAAAGGCCGCCACAGCTTTGGCGACACACCGGGTTGATGGAAAGGATGTTAAGAAACGTTGACTGCTTCCTTTCGCCCAGTCGTTTTACTTTGCAGAAACATCTGGATATGGGATTAGATATTCCCATCGAGCAAATGCCTTATTTTCTGCCGAAATCGAAAGATAGCAATCAGCCGGTTGCTGAACGGACTCTCGGACGTCCTTATTTTCTTTTTGTCGGTCGTTTGGAATATATCAAAGGCCTGCAAAACCTGATTCCGATTTTCATGAATCAGGCGAAATACGATCTCCTGATCGCGGGTGATGGCGAATACAGAAAATCTCTCGAATTACAGGCAGCCAACAACCCAAATATTAAATTTCTTGGCCGGTTGGAGCACGGACGGCTGAGTGAACTTTATCGCATGGCAGTCGCTGTTATCGTTCCGTCAATCTGTTACGAAACTTTCGGCATAATTATCATCGAGGCTTTTTCGCATAAAACCCCAGTGATTGTAAACGATCTAGGAGCACTCCCTGAGGTTGTTGAAGCGAGCGGCGGCGGGTTTATCTATCGGAGCCAGGATGAACTAAGAGCGGTGATGGCAAGGCTTGCCGAAGACCGCTCTCTAAGAAATAATTTGGGTGAAAAAGGATATGCGGCTTATTTGAAATACTGGAACGAGGATGCACATTTGGAGCGATACCTAGATCTGATTAAAGAAACAAGAAGAAAGAAGGAAGAAGGGAGGGTGCAAGGCCTCATTTCTGATTAGGCGAGTCGACGCTTTGGCACATTACGCAGCCGCTTTGGCCGATATAATTTGCGTCGAAAGTAAGTAGTTCATACTTATCACGAACTGATTGGGTAATGCCATTGCTTAGCTTTTCAACCAATTCATCGTTTAATTTGCGAACTGAACGGTATTCATTCCAAATGGGCTTTCACGTCAAAAGCCGTTTGCGGCAGCTTCGTGTCAAAGGAAATGTCAATATCAGCTCAACAGAGGACTAGTTAAGAACTTATATATACAATGGTTAAAGTACCAATCCTGACATATCACTCGATTGACGAAAGCGGCTCGGTCATTTCGACGGCTTTCAAGACATTTCGGCGGCAAATGAAACATTTAAACGACGCCAATTGGAAGGTTGTTTCCCTGAATGATCTTGTCAACTCGATGGTAGAGAAAACCCCCATCCTCCCGAAAACCGTCGTGTTGACTTTTGATGACGGTTTTCAGAATTTTTATACTTCCGCATTTCCAGTTCTAGCAGAGTATGAATTTAATGCAACCGTTTTTTTGGTTACTGATCACTGTGATAAATATAACGATTGGCCGGGCAATCCTCAAGATTTTCCTCGAAGTAGACTGCTCTCGTGGAATGAAATAAAGGAGCTGAATGGATTGAAGATCGAATTCGGTTCGCATACACGGACCCATACCGATCTGAGAAAAATACGGCCGGGACAAATCAATAGTGAGGTTGTTGAATCGAAATTAGCAATTGAAGATGCTCTTGGTTGTGAAGTGAAGACTTTCGCGTATCCTTATGGCAGCTACGACGAGCTGGCTAGAAACGCAGTTGAAAAAACCTTTGGCTCAGCTTGCTCGACAAAGTTAGGAAAAGTGCATGACGGCAGCGATCGCTTTTCTTTGGAAAGAGTTGATTCGTATTACTTGTCCAATCAAAAAATATTTAACTCTTTATCGTCAAAGTCGGGTGATCGGTATTTGAAGATCCGACGTATGATGAGGGACTTCAAATCTTTGATTAGCCATTATTAGAGCGATTTAAACTGGTAAGGAAAACGTTATGAACATAGTTTCTCGCATAAAACGGCATGCGAAACTTTCGTTGAAAGCCGCGAACCACGGTAGGCGGCAGACGCCGCCATTCATGATTGTGTTTATTAACTCGATCTGTAATCTAACGTGCGAGCATTGTTTTTATTGGAAGGAGCTCAACAAGCGCGATGACTTGAAGTTTGAAGAATTTGAAAAACTGTCGCTCGACTTGGGTGATTTTGAAAACTTGAATCTATCGGGCGGCGAGCCGTTCATTAATCAGGAATTCGGTGAGATTTGCACGCTTTTCATCAACAACAATAGCGTCAAGAATATCTACGTTCCGACCAACGGATATTTCACCGAGCGCACTGAAAAATCTCTGCGTAAAGTTTTGGCAAACAAATCTCTCGAACTTTTTGTCTGTGAATTATCGCTTGACGGAATGCCCGAATATCACAACAAGTTTCGCGGCAATCCGCAGTCTTTCAAAAAAGCGATGGAAACTTATGAAATGCTGGCGGAATTGCAAAAAGAGGACCCGCGCTTGCGGATTCATGCAAATACGGTCGCGATGGGCGAAAATATGGACGAAGCGTGGCAGCTGACCGAATATCTGCACGACAATTGTCCAGCGATGGAGCATCACAACCTTGCAATTATTCGCGGCGACCGAAAAAATCCATCGCTGCAAGGGCCGCAATTGGAAAGATACAAAGACCTTTACAGTCATGTTGCTGAAGTTTGGAGCGATCGAGAAGAAAATCGTTTCGGCGCAAGCGTAGAACCAATGTTGCAGTGGGCAAAGGTCAAAACCATAGAATCCGAATCGCAGTTCGTTCCGTGCAAGGCTGGCGTTTTGACTGGTGTAGTGTATGCAAACGGAGACGTTAGCGTTTGTGAACAGCACTTTCCACTCGGGAATTTAAGAGAAAAAAGCTTTTTTGAGATTTGGGATTCCGAAGACGCTGAAAAGCTGCGTGCCCAGGTCAAAGCAAAACAATGCTATTGCACGAACGAGGTTTTCCTTTGGTCGAGTATCGTTTTTCAGCCAGTACAGCTGACAAGGGCCACGATCGGGTCTAACATGATGCGGACCTTGTCAAAGGAAAGGCTTAAGGCATAAATAGCCAGCCCAACGACAATTACGACCGCGTAATCATTTGCAAGCCGTTCTAGATCAAGAATATCCTAAGGATCTCCTTCCTGTGTTGCGGGATGTCCGGTTCGTCTGTCCACTATGCCGCGGCAGCTTGGGCGTGTCGGCTACCGGATACGCGTGTGAGGTCTGTAATAAGGATTACCCGCTTCACGCCGGCATACCGGATTTCCGCGTGTTTCCAGACCCGTACCTCGACTTTCAGCAAGATCATGATCGCACTGAAATCGTCCTTGCCGGTCTGGAAAAATATAAGTTGGAGAAACTCCTTGAATATTATTGGAGTGTCAGCGACATCACCCCTGAAAATTTGCGTCCGAAATTTATCCGCAGCGCAATGTTGGGCGAAGATAGAGCCAAACAGACATTGAAGGTATTCGATGACGGCACGCCTAAAAAGAAAATCTCGGCGAAAAAGGTTCTGGAGATCGGAAGCGGCACAGGCAATTTCTTGACAATTGCAGCCGGGCGGTTCGAGCAAGTTGTCGGCATTGACATTGCGATGCGCTGGCTGCATTTGAGCCGACGTCGATTCATGGACAAGGGATTGCCCGATCCGATACTGGTTTGCTGCTGCGCAGAATATTTGCCCTTTCCAGATAATTATTTCGATCTCGTCGCTGCAACTTCTACGTTGGAATTTGTAAAAGATCAGGCAAAGGTATTATCAGAATCGGCACGAGTGCTGGACAGCGGCGGTGCGTTTTATCTCACGTCCGTCAACCGCTATTCGTTGGCTCGAGACCCATATTCATATTTATGGGGAGTGGGCTTATTGCCCCGCAAGTTACAAGCGAACTACGTATTTTGGCGAAACAAATCCGTTTACAAGACCAAGTTGCTCTCTTACAGTGAGATTAAACGGTTGGCCCGCATCGATTTTTCATCAATTAAATTTGCGCTACCGGATGTTGGTTCGACAACAATAAATCAATTCACAGCCTTCACGCGATTTCAAATTCATATTTATCGTTTTCTGAAAAGGTTTTCCGTTTTCGCGCACATTTTCAAGCAAATCGGTCATGGTTGGGATATTGTTCTGCGGAAATAGTTTTCGTAAATCTTTATTGTGCAAACAGATCGACCTTTTATTTCCGTTATAGTTCCGGTTTACAACGGCAGCCAGTTTCTTCCTCGGTGCCTTACTGCTCTTTACGCATCGACATTTCGTTCGTTTGAAGTGATAGTGGTCGACGATTGTTCAACGGACAACAGCGCTGATATTGGTCGAAAAATCGGGGCCCGTGTGCTTTCGTTGGCGCAGAATTCAGGCCCCGCAATGGCACGAAATCTTGGAGCGCAACCGGCGGAAGGAGAAATACTGGTTTTCGTAGATGCAGATGTGGTCGTTAAGGCAGACACTTTCGCGCGGATAGTGCATAGATTTAAGACTCAGTCAGAGATATCCGCGTTGTTCGGTTCATACGACGATACGCCGGCGGAGCAAAACTTTCTATCGCAATACAAAAATCTTCAGCATCATTTCATCCACCAGACTTCAAACAGTGAGGCTTCGACGTTTTGGTCGGGCCTCGGTGCTATTCGCCGCGAGGTTTTTATCGGTATGGGTGGTTTTGACTGCCGAAAATTTGAGGTCCCGTCAATCGAAGACATAGAGTTTGGGGCCCGGCTTCGGGGCTCCGGCCACCGCATATTGTTGGACAAGGATATTCAGGCGCAACATTTGAAAAAATGGCAGATCGTATCGCATTTACGTACAGAGATCTTGTGCCGAGCCTTACCTTGGTCAAGGCTGATCTTGACAGGCCACGGATTGATAAATGACATGAACCTGAAAGTGTCAGACCGTTTGAGCGCTGCCCTTGTGGCCCTTTCCATTATCGCTATACCTTTTGTTTTTTGGCAACCGACGCTGATATTGTTGATCGCCGTGTTTCTGCTTGCATTTGGAGTCTTCAATCGAAAAATCCTCAGGTTTTATGCTTCAAAAAAGGGAGTCTTATTTGCTGTTCTCACACTTCCGTGGCAACTTCTTTATTTTTTTTATAGCGGTGTTACGTTTGTACTTTGTTGGCTTTGGTATGTGTTGCCGGTAGCTCTCGGTTTTAAGAATCGAGAACAAATTAATGAAAGCTGAAATCTCAAAAAGAGAGGGAGGGAACAGTGAAACGAATTCACAGGACACTGTTACTTTTTCGAAGGTAGCAGCATTTCCCGCAGTCTGTGTACTTCTTGCGTTCCTACTTAGGTATTTTTTGATTCCGCAAGACAGGACAATTAACGGGGATGGCATTTATTACGTCTCTAATGGCCTCAAGATAATATCGGGACACTTGAGTGAAGGAATCAGCGCATACTGGTCGCCGCTTTATTCTTCTCTTGTCGGAATTTCCACTTTGTTTTTCCAGGACGCTGAATTTGCCGGAAGGATTGTGTCGGTTTTTGCGGGGTCGCTGTTGGTGATCCCATCTTACTTTCTAATTCGAGAGTTTTTCGGGAATCGTCCTGCGTATATTGGAACAATTTTGGTTGCAATTCATCCGTCTCTGGTCGCATCTTCAGGCTGGGTAATGACAGAATCACTCTTCGCTCTAATTTTTACAGCAGCAGTTCTTTCAGGCTGGTTTGCAATTAAAACACTTAAGCTCCCATTTTTTTTCGCAACCGGTCTTCTTCTCGGAGCGTCATATTTGACCAAGCCAGAAGCAATCTTCTTTGTTGGTTTGTTTGCTGTCCTGACGCTAAGCAAAAGATTCCTTTGTCCGAATACAAATTTTCGCACCTTAGCAGCGGGATATCTAATCCTACTAATTGGCTTATCGGTGTTCTTTCTTCCCTATGTGATCTTAATTCATCAAAAGACCGGGCTTTGGACCATCAGTCAGAAACTTTTTAGCAATTCTACCTTTAACGATTACGACCGAGGCTTGCTGAAATTAACTGATGACGGACAAACTACAATGCAGGATCGAATATGGTGGGACGAGTATGAGACTTCGAGACCGGAAACACAACACGTATTATCCGTCACACATGACTCTGCAGGGTCGCCAAGACCTGATTCCTATCTTCCTAAGCTTTTGTTGAAAACCTGCAACAATCTTAAGAGACAGTTGAGAGTATACACACTTGAAATTCTGCCATTTCCCTTTATATTGATCGCCGCGATTGGCCTCTTTCTGCGGCGTAGGACAATACACCGATCGGGAAAGGCGATTTACCTTTTGTCATTCGTTGCCTGTACGTATGTAGGCTATGCCGTCACCGTGATAGAACTTCGCTATTTATACGCTCTTCTTCCGATTTTCTTGGGTTGGGTTGCGTTTGGAACCACCGCCTTTGGCGATGTAATCTCAGAGAGCTGCGAACGCTATTTAAAAATCGGCTTGAAATTTAAGAATGTCATAGTTCAGACCTTGATTCTGCTCATTTTGATCGGTTTTCTAGGTCGTTTGCTTTTATATCATTTCGGGCCGCCACAGCTACAAGACATTCCTTTTGAAGAAAAGCAAGCAGGTTTATGGCTCAAACATCACTCGAAACCGAATTCTTTGGTGATGGCTCCGAACGCAACCGTTGCTTTCTATGCAGGAGCAAAACATATTTTTTTGCCGGACGAAGAGTTTTCTACGATCCTCGAATACGCACGGCGAAGAAGCGTCGATTATGTTGTTTTAAATGAGCGGAGGCTTCGAAACCATCCCGACGCTTTTCGCCTCGCCGAGGAGTCTTTTGACGAATTACAACTGGTATTTCAGGATAGCCAGATTCAAAATTATGAACTAAGGATCTATCGAATGGCGGACTAAGGTCGGCAAGCGCAAGTTAACATAGATTTCTTGGGGAAAAGAATCATCTGTAATTCATTAGCGATTATTCCGTCTTATGTAAAATAATGCATTTATCGATGCGGTGCGATCGGCGATTGCGATTGTTGCAAAGGAAAATAATTGATTCAATATATAGGAATCAGAACTGAAAGCAATCCTTAAAATATTGCTGAGGATAATTGGAGTTTCTAGCTAAATAATCGACATAGTAGGAAGCCGGGACGACAATTAAAAAGTTCATCGAGTATACGGCGGGAGTTATGTTGTAAGAGCCGGAGAGAAAAACTCCGACCATGCAGGTTTGGAATGAAAATTCGATACCGGTATCGACGTGTTTTATTCCTGAAGCTAAATATAACGAGATGCTGGCTTTAGAGATGAAGTATTCGAGTGAGTTGGACGAGGAAAACCCTCAGTGAACTCTGAGGAAAGCGGATCTATTTCTATTGAATTCGGAGCTGGAGGAGCTGATTGAAGAGAAGCAATGGTGACCGCGAAGTGTTACGAGCCCGTCATATTTGCTGGGCGGCGATGATTTTGCGATCACTTCGACAATGTTTAGTTGATGTCCTTTCTCAACCAGAGCAATTATTGGAATAAATAGGGCCCCGTCCATTATGCCGGCTTCAAACACCGTCGCGTCGTCCGACTGAAGGAACTCACCGGCACGGGCCACAGCCTCTTCATAAACTTTTTCGGATACCTCGATTCCTTCGAGATAGTCGCATTTGGCGAGTTCGCCGTCGGGCGGATTAGAATGAAAACAGCCGCTTGACACAATATCATCAAACATTCTCGACTGGATTACTGAGATTCGCGATTCGGAGCTATTAATGTTGACTAGGCTGTTGTTTGAGAACCTCGGCTCTGAGTAGAAAACTGCCGATAGTTACGACCTTGTCGCCTACATTGAGCCCTTCGAGCACGATGAACTGCCCGTCTTTTTCGGTCCCAAGACGCACCGGCTTGATCCTAAATACGTTCGGCTTGTCGGTCGCGACGAAAACGACCTGTTTGTCATTCATATTCTGAACCGCGGCAGACGGAATTGTCGGCATCGTTCGCTCGGCTGTTCCAAGCGAACCAAACGCTACGTTCACGTACATCCCGATCTTAAGGACCTGTCCGGGATTCTCTAACTCGACACGGACCTGGGCGGTGCGGGTCTCGGCGTTAATGTTCGGATCGATATATGTGAGGTGACCGCGAAATAGCCTGCCGGGATATGCATCGGTCGTGACGCTGGCACCGCTTCCGCTACGAAGCGATGCGAGATCCTTTTCGTAAACCTGTGCGATCACCCAGACAGTAGCGAGATTTGTCACCCGCATGAGTTCTTTGTTGGCTTCGACTGCTTCGCCCTGATTAACGTCGCGTTTTGTTATCGTTCCGGACACCGGAGAGACTATTGCGATCTCGGACTTGATCTGCGAAGGTGAAGACAACGCATTGACCGCCGATCGGCTCAGCCCGTACAAAACAAGACGCTGCCCGGATGCCGCAAGTTCCGATTCGGCTGTTTGGCGTTTGACGGCGGCCTGTTCGAATTCGTTGCGGCTGATCGGATTGATGTCTGCCACGCTTACGGAACGCTGGTAACGTTTTTTTGCCTCGTCGAGATTCGCTTCGGCTGTTTTCAGCTTGGTCCTCGCCTGTTCAAATTCCTCACGGCTAATGGCCCCGATCGCGAGTAGTTTTTCGGAGCGAGCGTGGTGCAGGTGGTGTTCCACTAATTCTGCATCGGCGGTCTTAAGATCTTTGAGTGCCTGATCGAGTTCGGCGTTGCTGACCGGATTGATCTTCACGATTTTAGCGGTGCGGTCGTAATTTTGCCTTGCGGCCTGTGCTTCGGTCCGCAACGCTAGATAGCGAGATTGCGACGCAGCGAGTTCATCGCTGAAAATCACGGCAACCGTCTGTCCGCGGCTCACGTTCTGCCCCAAAATCCCGCTTACTCCCCTCAGCACACCGCCAAGAAGCGTTATTACGGGAGTTTCCTGATAGGCGTTCGGCTGCACGACGCCTGCAGCTGAAACCGCTGCCGCCTCGCTTGATAGAGTTTCGCCGACGGTCTCGATCGTCAGCCCGATCTTTTCGACCTGATCGGGCTGAATCGTGACAGTCTCTTCGCCGGGCATCGCGCCGGTCGTTCCGCTCGTGTTGTCGCCGAAGGTCACTGTCCGCGGTGCAGGCAGCGGCTGGCCCTCAGTTCCGCTGCGAAAATACCAAAACGCCAATCCGCCTAAAATAACCAGGCCGCCGATCGCCGCGGTAATTATCAGCGGCTTGCGGTTTGGACGGATTTCATTCGTGCCGTTGCTTTCTTCGATGATATCTTCGTGGTCTTTTTCGCTCATTTCTTTGTAAGTTCGGGCGAATTCGTCGCCTTCATAATTTCGATCGTTGCCGCATAGGCCTCGAATTCCGCATCGATCATTTGGTTCTCGATCTCCAGGAAACTTCGCTCTTCGGAAATGTAATCAAGCAGGCTTTTGGCTCCTAATTCATACATTTGCCAGATAACGTCGAGGTTTGCTTTGGCCTGATCCCGTACGCCGTTTTGGAAGAAAGCAAGCGAGCGAACGGCACGGTTGTATTTCGCAAATGCCGCGGCGACGTCGCGGCGGATCGTCAATTCGCCAAATTCGATCCTCCGCCGCGCGGCTTCGCGTTCAAACGTCGCTGCCTCGACGGCACCCTGATTTCGGTTACGGACCGGCAGATCGATCTCGACGCCGAATGTGAAAAAATGAAATACGTCCTGGATGGGCTGCAATATGCCCTGGTCATCGTAGCCGCTGAGCATATAGCCCGAATTCATTCTTTGATAGCCGCCTTTGACGGTTGCGTCGAGCCTGCCGACGCTTTTGGCCTGCTCGATCCTGGCGTCCGCCAGTAATTCGAGAGTGCGGGCACCTTGCAGATCCGGCCGCTGCCGGAGCGCATTCTCTGTCGAAACAGCCAGTTGCGGCAGCGGTGCGATCAGTCCTGAAAAATCACCGCGTAGCCGCAGCGGTTCGTCCGGTCGTTTTCCTATCATATTCCGCAACTCGAACATCGCGGACTCGACCTTGCTTTCTGCGGTTTCACGGATAGATTGCAGGCGATTGACCTCGACAAGAAAGACATTTTGTTCGAGTGGAGCGATCTTGCCCTCGGTAACGCGTGCCGAAACCAGTTCGTAGCCCTGCCTGGCGACAACGAGAGTCGATTCGGTCACTTCCAATCTTTTGATCGCCGCGAGAGCCTCGCCGAATTTCAGCCGGACATCAACCGCGAGCAGCCGCTCCTGATTGGCGAGCTCCAGCTCACGGGCTTCAAGTTCTCGCTGCGCAACGGCAACGCGTGCTTTGCGACGGCCCCCGAGTTCGAGCGGCAGCATGACTTCGGCCATTTGGTTGTTGTCAGGGCCGCCGATCTGGTTTGCTCCCTTGAGGTCAAGCTTCGGATTCGGCCGCAAACGCGCCTGTTTGATCATCGAACGGCTCGCATCGACCTCTTTTCTTACTGCCTGCAGCTCACCGTTATTTTCGAGCGCGAGCTCGACCGCCTTATCCGCGGTCATTCCGCCAACGGGATCCAGATATCGACTAACGTCGATCTTCGTCTTGTCGGACACAGCTTGGCCAAAAATGAGCGCCGGGGACCCTCCGGCCGGGATCATGACCGAAATGACAAGAAAGCCGCTGAGAAACTTTGCGAACATATTTCTATCGCACGATGATCTTGCCGTGCATCATATTCATTCCGCACGTAAAGCCGAATTCACCTGATCTTCGCGGTGTGAACGAAACGGAAACGCTCCGATCCAGCGGCAGCGGCCGATTTATGCCGAATGCCGGAATAACGATCTCTGTCCCGCAGGTCCTTTCCGTTGTACGCAGGAAGGTGAGCCTTGCCGGCACTCCGCGACGAAGCTTGAAACTACCGGGCGAATAGCCCAACTCGTTTATCACGACCCGCACAGATTGCGTCTTTGGCTTTGCCACCTTTCGAGTCGTCTGTGCCGAAACCGCAACCGATAGGGCGAACACGAACAATGCCGTCGTAAATGCCACGTTAACTAGGTACTTCATTTCTTTTATCCTTTTTCAACTCCCGTTCCCTTAACCAATAGAAAATTACGGGCGTTATTATCAGTACATGCAGCAGGCTCGAAACCATTCCGCCCAGAACGGGGGCCGCAAGCGGCTTCATAACCTCGGAACCCGCACTTGAGCTCCACATGATCGGCAGCAATCCGGCGACGACCGTTGAGACGGTCATAACCTTTGGCCTTAACCGCAGCAAAGCTCCCTCGATCACAGCGTCCATCAGGTCGCGGGTCGAATAATCAGCTCCGCGCTCAAGTTTCTTTTTCACGACCGCTTCTTCGAGATAGATCACCATCACGACGGCGGTTTGCACTGCTGTACCGAACAGCGCGATAAACCCGACCCAAACTGCGACCGAAAAGTTGTATCCGAGCAGCCAAACCAGATAAACGCCGCCGGTCAGTGCGAATGGCACTGCCATCAGCACATGAGCCGCCTCGACCGCAGATCTATATGTCAGATAGAGGAGGCCAAAGATCACCAGGAGTACGATCGGCACCACGATAAGCAGTCGGCTCTTCGCTCGCTGTTGATTTTCGTATTGCCCGCTCCAAGCGATGTAATAGCCGGCGGGCAGTTGCATATCTTTTCCTACTGCATTCTTCGCCTCATCTACAAAGCTGCCGACATCACGGTCGCGAACATTCAGAAGGACGGTTCCACGAAGCAGGCCGTTCTCGCTCTGGATCATCGTCGCTCCCTCGACCGACTTGATCGACGCTACCTGCGAGAGCGGTACGGTCGCGCCGCTAGGTGCTGCGATCGGGATCTGGCCGAGAGCTTCGGGCGTGTTGCGGAACTGCGGTGCGTAACGCACTCGAATGGGAAATCGCCGCCGACCCTCGACCGTTACAGACAGATTTGTCTCGCCGATACCCTTTTCGATCGTATCCTGCACGACCGAAACGTCTATCCCATAGCGAGCCGCGGCAGGACGATCGATCTTGATGTCGATGTACGGCGAACCGCCGATTTGTTCGGGATATACATCGACGGCTCCGGGGATCTTCCTGACAACATCTGCGACCTGACGCGAAAGTGCCTCGAGCTGGTTTAGGTCGTTGCCAAATATCTTGATGCCGACTTGCGTCCTGATGCCGGTTGCGAGCATTTCGATACGGTTGATGATCGGCTGCGTCCAGATGTTCGACACGCCCGGCATTCGCAGCTTTTCATCCATTTCGCTGATCAATTTTTCGCGGGTCATGCCCGGCCGCCATTCGCTCTCAGGCTTGAGGTGAATGATCGTCTCGTTCATGTTGGTCGGCGACGGATCGGTCGACGTTTCGGCCCGGCCGGCCTTGCCGACCGCCCACTCGACCTCGGGAAACGATTTTAGCAGTTCGTCCTGTCGGCTAAGGATCTTGGTCGCTTCGTCGATCGAGATCGCCGGATCGGTCACGGGCATGAACATCACGTCGCCCTCGTTCAATGGCGGCATAAATTCGCTGCCTATCCCAGTTGCGAGAAAGATCGCACCGAGAAAAAGCAAAAGCGCAACGCACACGGAAATAATACGGTGTTTCAAAGCCAGGACCAGCGTCGGTTCGTAGAGCCTCCGCAAAAATCTCATCACCGGATTGTGCATTTCCGAGTGTACCTTTCCGCCGATCAGATAAGTGCAAAGCACCGGTACGAGCGTAACCGCGAGCAGCGTAGCACCGGCCATTGCAAAGGTTTTTGTAAATGCCAGCGGGTGGAACAGCTTGCCTTCCTGCCCGATGAGCGCGAAAACCGGCACGAACGCAAGAATAATGATCGCCATCGAAAAGAACACCGGACGGCCGACCAGCTTTGTCGATTCGAGGACAACATCGAAAACTGCCTTCCGGTCCTTGGTATCGATATTGCGCAATTCGACATAGCGAAACGCATTTTCAGTGACGACGATCCCCGCATCGACCAGCACCCCGATCGCGATCGCGATACCGGCGAGCGACATCAGGTTGGAACTGATGCCCATAAAATACATGAACAAGAAAGACATCAGCACCGCTAAGGGCAGCGGAATGGTAACGATCAATATCGAGCGAAAATGCGCAAGGAAGAGGATGTGAGCAAGCGTTACGAGCAGAAGTTCCTCGATCAATGCCCATTTGAGCGTGTCGGTCGCGCGGTTGATAAGCTGCGTTCGGTCGTAGAACGGCACGATCCTAACGCCTGAAGGCAATCCTGCCTGCAAGGCCTCTATCTTGACTTTGACGGCTTCGATGACCTCGAGAGTATTGACGCCATACCGGGCGACGACTACGCCGCCGACCGCTTCGGTGCCATTCTTATCGAGTGTTCCGGTGCGGAACGCGCTGCCGAGCTTTACCTCGGCAACGTTCTTTACGAATATCGGTGTTCCATTCGTCGACCCAATAACGATGTTGCCGACATCCTCGACCGACCCGATAAGCCCGATGCCGCGCACGACCGCCCATTGGCCGCCTTGCTCGACCACGTTTCCTCCGACGTTGTTATTCGACCGCTGAACGGCCTCGACAACGACGGAAAGCGGTATATTGACCCCGCGGAGTTTGTTCGGATCTACATCGACTTGATACTGCTGAACGTAGCCGCCGACCGAGGCCACCTCGGCGACGCCCGGAACAGAATTCAACTGGTATCGGACAAACCAATCCTGCACCGAACGCAGGTCGCGCAGGCTCATCGAGTCCGATTCGAGCGTGTACCAAAACACCTGTCCGACGCCC
>CAZVDM010000062.1:0-18803 GCA_964625555.1 uncultured Chloracidobacterium sp. | reverse complement strand
GTTCTCGGGCCCGGAATAATCGCCGCCAACGCGGGCAACGACGCGAGCGGCATCGCGACATATTCGTCCGTCGGCGCAGGCTACGGTTACACACTGCTGTGGGCGTTTATTCCGATGGTCATCAGCCTGATAATCGTCCAGGAAATGTGCGTTCGTATGGGCGTTGTGACTGGCCAAGGCCTCGCCGACCTCATCCGCGAACAATTCGGCGTCCGCTGGACCGCGTTCATCATGCTTGCACTGCTGATCGCGAACACGGGCGTCATCATTTCTGAATTTGTAGGCATCGCACAGGCTTCGGAACTCTTTGGAGTGTCGCGTTATATCACAATTCCGCTCTCCGCAGGTTTTATCTGGTGGCTCGTTTTTAAGGGCTCGGCAAAACGGGTCGAGCGCGTCTTTTTAACGATGTCGCTCGTCTTTGTTTGCTATATTTTCTCGGCGTTCTTATCGCGGCCGGACTGGGCGTTGGTCGGTGAGAGCTTCTTCAAACCGAATCTAAGCCACGACGCAGGCTATCTATTCATGGTTTTGGCACTGATCGGCACGACGATCACGCCTTTCATGCAGGTGTATGTTCAATCTTCCGTCGTCGAAAAGCGTATGGACGAAGAAGACCTGCCCGTCGTACGCGCCGATGTTATCGTCGGTACGTTGTTCGCCTGTGCGATAGCCGCATTCATCGTCATTTCGGCCGCCGCCGTACTGAATAGCAACGGCGTTACCGTAATTGACTCCGCTGCGACCGCCGCCGAAGCCTTCGAACCGATCGCGGGAACATATGCAAAGTATCTTTTTGCCGTCGGACTTTTCGGTGCAGCAATGCTCGCAATGGGCGTGCTCCCATTGGCGACCGCTTACTCCGTTAGCGAAGCATTGGGCTTTGAAAAAGGAATCTCGAGCACATTCCGCGAGGCTCCGATCTTCCTCAGCATCTTCACCGGACTTATTATTGTCGGCGCGGTCGTCTCGCTGATCCCCGGTATCCCGCAGATCAAACTCCTCCTTTTCACGCAGGCAATTAACGGCCTTCTGCTGCCTATCATTCTGGTCGCCATTGTAACTCTTGCAAGCAACGAAGAGATCATGGGCAAACGCGCGAATGGAAAGATCCACAACGTATTTGCCTACTCGATCACTGCGGTGGTCTCTGCCCTCTCGCTCCTGTTGATTGGAAAAACAATTGTTGATATGTTTTAGCCAACCTTATGGCTTCAACCGAACTTTACAAAAAGGCAGTTTCCCTCGTGATATTTGTCGCGTTGCTTGGCGCGGTTCTGGGATTCATTGCGACATTCGGCGATGATATTCGCTCCGCGTTTGTGCCGCCGGCTGGTCAGGGCGAGGGAAACCCGTCGATGTCGGGCAGCGTCTTCGACACTGTCGTCAAGGTACTCAGGATCGTACTCTGGATGGCGATCGTGATCGCGATCGTGCGTTTTGTTGCCTTCATGGCGATGCGCGCGGCAGCACGACGATCGACCCAAGCTGAGGTCTCATCGCTGCTAAAGACCGTTTTCTCGATAATTGTCTACATAATTGCCTTTTTTGTAATTTTCCAAACGCAGTTTCCGGAGATTCCATTGACAGGAATTTTCACCGGATCTACCATCCTCGGTATTGTTGTCGGTCTCGCTCTACAGGACACATTGGGTAATCTTTTTGCCGGTATAGCCTTGCAGGCCGACCAGTCGTTTCAGGTCGGCGATGTTGTAAGTCTTCAGACTCGCGGAATCGGGGTGATCGAAAGCGTATCCTGGCGCGGTGTACGGATAAGGACATTTCAAAATAAGCTGCTCGTGATCAGTAATGCCGTGCTTGGGAAGGAACTGATCGAGGTTGCTCCGAAAGGTAATCTTAATGCACGTATCGTCTTTTTCAACACCGTCTATTCCGCATCGCCTGCACATACGGCTTCAATAGTCCGCGAAGCGATGCGTCATTGTGATAATGTCTCCGCAAAAATGCGGCCGGTGGTGCGGATCCGCAATCTTGGTGACAATGGTATTGATTGGGAAGTGAAGTTTTGGGTTGAGGATTATACGAAATTCAATGACACAGATGCTCTGGTTCGCGAGCGCATTTGGTATGCTTTCCAGCGAGAAAAGATCCATTTCGCGTACCCGACCCGAAGCGTCCATGTAGAAGAACCAAAACCTGAGATCGACGTCGAAGTCGCTGTCAACGTCGTCACCGAACGCCTCAAGCGTGTCCCTATCTTTGACCCGCTATCGGAAGAAGAGATGGACCGGCTGGCAAAATCTTCGAAATCTCGTATCTATGCCCCGGGCGAGGCCATTGTAAGATTTGGCGGCGAAGGCAACTCGATGTTCGTTATCAATAGCGGTAAGGTCGAGGTGCAGATAGTCGAGAACGGCCAACCAAAGAAAGTTAACGAATTGGCGGAAAATGATTTCTTCGGGGAGATGAGCCTTCTCACCGGTCAGCCACGAACGGCAAATGTCATCGCTATCGTCGAAACTGAAGTATTACAGATTCGAAAGAACGCATTAAAACCGATCCTCGAAAGCAATCCCATCCTAGTTCAATCGATCACCGACATCATTGACGAACGCGTTGCAATGCTAACCAAGCTCGATGATGACAAGCCTGAGAATGCAGATGAGAGAAAGAAAGGTGTTATGCGTTCGATCCGAAAATTCTTTGGCATTCGGTCGCATTGAGATCATTGTCCTATCAATGGACTTTCTTGTCGTAGATATCGTGTAGAACCTCAGTTATCGGCTTTCTGTGGGTGACGGCGATCGGTGCCTCCGTGTTCGTTCCTTTTGTTCGAATAACCGACGGTTTCGGTTCAACGGATCGATCGGCGGCGGTTTCATGTTGTTGGAAATCGTCATTCTCGACAACGCTCTCTCGGCTGAATGGATGATCGCCGCCATCATGCAGTTCCGCTTGCGTCGGGCGGTTTGCGTGTTCACGGCTGCTTGCTAACATCGCCGGGCCACGATTCGTCCTGATCCGCTCAAGTGACCGGACGGCAGCCGACGTCAATGGTGATTCGGCCGGCTCACGTTCGATCCGCCGCAAAAGCCGGACATAGTCCCGCAATTCCGGCGTCGGAAACACTACCGCCGATTCATCGGCGGCATCTTCTTCAAAAACATATTGCAGATGCTTGACGGCCGATGAATGATCGCCGGATTTGCCGTAAAGAGCACCGAGGGTAAAATGCAGCAGCGGCGGTGCCGTGTGCATTGCTGCAATCAACTTTTCACCAAGCGCTATCGCCTCGCGGACCTCAAATCCGTACCAGCGGCGATTGTCGTCCCGCAAAATGTCGTTTGCGATCAGGTAGAATTCAAAAATTCGGCGTGTTTCGCTGCGAGCGGACGGAGAAACGAGCTTGATGACAAAATATGCAGCCGCACCAAGCAACGCAATGCCAAAGATCGGGAAACCAACAAAATACAAAAGCACAGATACCACTCCGAATGTCAGAGCGTACTGTGCCTTCTCCGATACTGTTGTGTCGGTCCGTTTTGCTAACGCATTACCCACAAATTTGCCGATCACGAATCGCTGGTCGCCAATGCCGGCGAAACAGCTTGTCCGTTATTCCTTGGTAGTCTTTCTTGCTTTTGATGACGCCGCTCGCGGCTTCGCAGTCGTTTTTGCACCGGCGGCTTTTTTTGCCGGCTCGGCCGCTTGAGGTTCACCCGGACGAGTAGCCTTTTTTGCTTCTTCCTCGATCTTTCGTCCGAAATCGGCCATTACGTCGCCGACCTTTCGAAAGACCTCCATCGGCGAATCTATCACGTATGAAATGGTCTCGCCGAGCGTCACAGCTTCCATTTTGAAAAGCTTTGATATCTTTTCTTCGAGCGGCAGTGCTTCAAATTCGGCTTGGAACTTATCTTTCGCCGGCTCTTTCGGTGCGGCGGTCTTGGTCTCTTGCGTCATAATTGTGATCTCTCCCGGGCGTTCGACCTTTGTCTCACATGCCAAACGCTCATTTGTCCTACGCCCGTTAGATGCAAAATGTTCCGTCTCCGAAGCCAAAGGGTCTGACAAAAGATCGAGCCCCGACGAGACAATGACCGCACAGTGATGGATTCCCTTAGGCCTCTGGCAAAGATCGCCTTTTGCGACGCCGAGCCTTTTCATTGCGTCGATCAAATAAGTGCCGACCGGCACAACGCCTTCGACACCTTCGCGCTCAAATCTTATTTCACTTTCCATCAGTTAATACCCAACTCCTGATCTAACCTTAACACGCGGCTGGGCTCCGGTCGGTGCGCTGGGCACGTCGCTCTGCATTTTCTGACATTCCGCACAAATACCCCAAAGACGCAAGCTGTGATGGGTTGGCCTAAATCCAAAACTTTCGGCCGCTTTATCCTGCATTGATTCGATCTCAGCCGAGAAGAACTCGATGACCTTGCCGCATTCAGTGCAGATCATATGATCGTGATGCTCGTGATTGTAATGATGTTCGTAGTAGGTCTTGTTATCCCCGAATCGAACCTCGCGAGCCAGCCCTGCTTCGGTTAGCAATTTCAATGTTCGGTAAACAGTGGTGTGCCCGACCGAGGGATCCGTCTTATGAACCAGCCAATGCAGATCCTCGATCGTTAGATGCTCTTCTGTGCGAAGGAATATCTCCATTATCAGATCACGCTGCGTTGTCCGCCTGAGTCCCAATCGCTGAATATGATCGAGGAAGACAGCCTTTTCCTGAGCAAACTTTTCCTTTCGTTTCGGCATAAAACTACTGTGAATCCCTTATTTTATCACCGCATTTTGCTTTTCGCCATAGATATTAATTCGTTCACCTCAGCGATCTTCGTTTCACTGACGCCTTGGCGTATGGCGAGTACGAGTGAAAGGCCTGCCAGGTCTAAAAAGATCTCTATCTCCTCATCACTCAATTTACCCTCGAACGATGCTAGTTGCCGCCTTAGCCCGTTTTTATCCGCACGTGCAAATGTGCCGGTAAGGGCGGCGGCAGTTCCCTGTTCCTCAATGTTATCGATCGTGCTGCGTATTAACGGACTAAGGATCTTAACCGATAATTCAGGTTCAACGCCTGCACGGTTCATCATCGAGAATGCCATCTCGATCAATGCCGTCACGTGTCCACAAGCTGTTACAGCTGAAGCGTGGTAAAGAGCCTTGTTTGCGGCAGGTATCTGAAACGAAATACCGCCCAAAGATCTAACGATCGCGTTTGCGGCTGAGACTCCGCGTTCATCGCCCTCAACACAAAAATACGCTCCCGCAAATCGCTTTGCTCCGATTTCCGGTGAACTGATCGAAACCAGCGGATGCATCGAAGCCGTTGGACAGCCGGCGATAGCCAAAACCGCGAGTTCTCCCGAAGAGAGCGCACCGCTTGTGTGCAGTACGATCGGTCGACCTGCTACCTTTCCCGCCAGACTGGCTGCGACATTTGTGATCGCGCCGTCTGGTGTCGCTATTATCACGATGTCAGATGAAATACATTCGATCTCGTCAAGCTGCGATTTCCCGGTACTGTCGCGCCCGACGAGCATCTCGACGCGATATTCCGAGCCGCGAAAGGCAATCTCGAGCGCACCGCCGACACGTCCAATGCCTATTATTGTCACGCTTGGCATACGGAACGAATATAGTTCAATTTACAGATCGTTGGAAATTCCGGGTTGACGATTTACTCGCTCAGACCACGCTTTCGAGCATCGATTCGATCTCTTCGACACTGGCTTCAAAAGTCGAGTCGGTGCTATCCGCATCCACTTTGGCGGGCGGCGGTTCGATCACTTCACTGGATTGCTCAGCCCCGCTTAATGCGATCGTGATGAGCCGAAGTTCACCTGCGGTCAGACGACCTATCTTTTCATTGGACTGCAGAGCCGTGCGAAGTCGTTTTGCGCCTTCGGCGATCTCGGGATCATTCTTATCTAATCCGCTCGCGATAGTCGCGAGAATTACATCCTTTCTCGTACCCAAGATCTTTCGAAAATCTTTGACGCCGTCGTTGATCGTTGCCCAAAGTTGGTTCGAAAGTGATTTGCTGGGGTTAGCCTCAAACAACGAGAATGAACAGCCGCAATAAGGCTGATTCTCAAGTATCTCGCTCACCTTATAATCGCAATCCCTTCGCTGTAATTCGCCGACTATCCGCCGCACTCTCACTTTATACTTCGGATCAAATCCCGGAACGACACTGACACTCTCGAACTCACGCCAAATATCGGTCGCCATGATCTCCGACAACTTTTCTCTTTCATCTCGGGCTGCCGGCGAGAGGTCGTGTCGTTCTGTGTAATATTCGGCGTATGCCCGGCGAAACTTTTGCCATAGAATGTTCAGGTTGTCGCTGTTTGTGGTCTTGCTGTCAAAGAAGTTCGCTTCGATCGCCAACTGCAAAGTAAGCCGAAGCTGGTCGACATTCGAATCACCTGTGAATTCGCAGAGAGAAAGATATGCGGCCGCTTCGTTCCGGACTGACGCACCCGAAATAAATTCTTCAACTGTAACGAGGTCGTCTTTTCTACGGTCATATTCGGATTCGGAATCCGAGAACACATCCGCGATCCGCTCGAGACAGCTTTCGAGCGACATTCCGTTTAGAAGCACAGTGTTTATCGAATCCGCAACCACGACAAAAGAGCGGAGCGAGATCGTAGCTAGCCGCCAGATTCGTGCGTTAAAGCTATCATCGCTGATCTCGTCAAAGAGCTTCGAAATATTTTTCTTTTCCCACTGGGCGACCCAGTCTTGCAGTTCTGAAATTATTGCCAGCCGGTCTTCGCTCTGATCTAACGATCTGATCCTTGTGTGTCCGGCAACCTTTGAGGCCCACCAAATCAGTCGAGCATTGGGATATGTGGCAACTGCCGGCCGCGCTACGGCAACGACATCGTCCCAGATGATCTTAAGATCCATCGAACGCCGATTGATACGGTCTCCGGATGCCGTTACAAATTCGATCATCCGGGCCCCGGCCATCGCCGCCATCAGTAAGTACGACGCTTCGCGAACAAGTCCCTGTGGCGCCTCGCCCAATTTCAGAAACACACTTTCAAGTGATACTGAATCGCGATCGTCATCAAGTGATACCAAAACTTTTTCGACAAGCGGAAGCCCTGCCAATTGTTCGGCACTTACCGGAGCATAATTGTCGTCCTGCTTTTCGACCAGACCAAGCGGTAAAGCGTACGTCGCCGCAAGCCATTGTACTTCGTCGAGCGTGGGCCGTGCACCGCTGAAAAAATCGGAGACGAGCGACGAAACCTCCTTCATCCGTATCACTTGCGAGAAATATGGATGTGACGGGAATCTGCCTTCAAAAAACGACTCCAGCATCGCCGTCGTTACCTGCATCAGGCTTTGAGCATCGCGAGCTTCGTCGGTAAAGTTGTATTCAAAGCCGTCTATCGACAGGACTCCGTCAGCCAGAAAAGCACGCTGAAAGATCTTTTCGGCAGCGACGCTGTGAGTCTGAATTGCTGCGGTAATGTGGTCTTTGAATTCGGAACGTACTGTAGGATCGGACTGAAGTACCGCGAGCCGTCTGATCGTTTCCTTTTCATCCTCTCGCAGCTCCGCTGGTTTCCATATGATCTTCGGCTCTGCTCCAACGGCTGTCGATGCGTCTTCGGCCGAAGAAAAACTGATCGTTGCCTTCCAGTCGTAGCCCACCGGCATCGCCAACTGGGCAGTTCCGGAGTCACCGCTGGGATCCCAGTATACTCGACCCTTTCTGTTGCCACCCCGCCAGACGACGGTGCTCTCCGTCACCGCGACACCGGCGTCGCCGCCCGCAGGTGAAAAACTACAGTCGGCAAATCTGTCGCACATCAATTTCTTGAGTGCCTCCTCGATCTCCTGCTCGCTGACATTCACCGCTGCCTCTTCGAGTGCGATCTTGAGATCGTCTTTGTCGAACAGTCTGAAAGAGAACCGCGATTCGCCGGAATTATCAGTCGTGATCTGAATGTGTGACGGCATTGCGTCCGCGAATGCATTCAGCATTGCCTGTACTTCCTGAACAGCCGTCAGCGGACTATTCTCGTCAAAGATCAGCATCGAAGCACCGATCTCAGCTGCCGTCGTCCCTTCGTCATTCAATGAAAATAGGAAAAGCCCCTTAAGGATCAGCTTCGCCTGAAGCCTTTTCATCACCGGCGTTTTGGCTACAACGGCGTCGTTGAGTTTGTCGAACGTTATGAAAGCGTCCTTGAGAACGTCAACTTGCCGCAAACCTTTCTCGACATTATCAAACACCTCGTCAGGAGCGATCAGCGAATTTGCCGGACGACCCATGATCCGGGCTCCGGCCTCAGACGCAAAGCCAAGTAAGGCAAATTCATGCAGGTACAACCGAACGAACGGGGCGATCTCCATGATCGCGGGGTGCAACGGATAAAGTGACGAAAACCTCTGCTCACTCCAACGAAAGCCGGGAACAACATCCCGATAATAATTGTGGATGTGATGCAGGACCGGACGCATCCGCTGATGCTTAGGGAAAATGTGAGAATCGACGATCTTGTAAAGATGCTCCTGATCGAGATAGTCGATCGCAAAGGTCTTCGAAATACCCGAATTGACCCCGTCGGCTCCGGCAATGTCATCGTCAAGAGCAATACCGACAAAAACCCCAAGACGTTTTGCGATATCGGCGATCTCGGCAAGCACCGCACCATCGTCACGAGACACGCGTTCCGACCGTTCGAACGCCGTGTCGATCAGCAACACTAAGGGCAAGTCGCCGCTATGGTGAGCGGCCTGCATAAGCAATTCTGTCAGCGAATCGTTTAGTTTGTCGGCCTCGATCCCGAGGATCGGCCCGATCGCTTCTTTTAGCTCTTCGAGCAGCGTTTGGCTGGTTCCGCGGCGAATGAACGCGACCGGAAATTGACGCCTGGCAAGAGCGTGTAAGGTGGATGAAACAAGCGGGTCCGAGATCCTCGAACGAAGGTCCGCGTGGCCAAGCAGCGCTCCGAGAGTGGCTAGGAAATGACTCTTTCCAACACCGCGAAATCCGGCAAGCGCGTTCGCTGTGCCGTTCCCGTTCGTCGTCCTCGATGCCTGATTGAGCCATTTGCTCATCAGGTCAGAGGTCACGTCGGTAAAATGATAACCCGACACCGTTTGCGCCGGGTCGGCACCGAAATTGACGATGCTCCCGTGCGAACGGACTTCGACAATATCCTTGACCTTTTCTTCTATTCGTTTCATCGTGTGAAGCAGAACTAGGGGATCCCCGGTCGCAGTGCGAGATGGTGCAGTGAGGTCTCGCCAAAAGCCATTTTAACAAGTTTTATCCCTTCTGAACATAGATTTTATTGATTTTTTTTCATTATTTGAACTTTTTTTACGGTAAATACCGGTAACCGCAACTTTTTACTTAGCTTCCGCATCATATAGTCGTTGATTATTGAACCGCTATAAAGCTACAATTTTGTGAACAAGGCAAGTTGTTTCGGAGGAAGTGTATGAGGACAAGTTTTGGACGAAAAGCAGTTGCTTACTCTATTATCGCGAGTATTTGGTTTAGTTCGCTAACACTGCTGCCGGTCGATACCTTTGGCCAGGAAACTCAGCCCGCGCCGTCAAAGGACATCAAGACCGACAAAAAGAAAGATAAAAAAGAAGCCAAGCCTTCCGCTACTCCGGCCGGCCCGACACCCTTATCGCCCAAAGACGATCCAAACCAGATCGGCAAGCGCAAGATCAACGGCGGATCGGACAAGTTTTTCGGCTGGCTTGGCGGCTCGCAGGAAAAAGAGATCGCCATTGGCCGTCAGCTTGCCCTGCAGGTTGAACAGCAGTCAAAACTTGTCGAAGATCCGATCGTTACCGAATACGTCAACCGCGTCGGCCAGAACATCGTCCTTCATTCGGATGCAAAACTTCCCTTCACCATCAAGGTTATCGACAGTGACGAGGTCAATGCATTTGCATTGCCGGGCGGATTTTTCTATGTCAATCGCGGCCTCATTCTAGCAGCCGACAACGAAGCGGAATTGGCCGGCGTTATGGCTCATGAGATCGCCCATGTTTGTGCCCGCCACGCGATGGAAAATCAGGGCAAAGGTACTTTTATCAACTACGCGGCGATGGCCGGCATCATCTTTGGCGGACCGATCGTTAGCGGTATTTTGCAGAACGGCGGCGGAATCCTCGCCGGCCTCGCATCGCTAAAATTTTCGCGTGGTGCGGAAAACGAAGCCGATAATCTCGGCGTGCAGTATCTGTACGCTTCCGGTTACGATCCAATGGCGATGTCCACGATGTTTGAGAAGCTCGCTTCGCAGAATAAGAAGAAACCCGGTGCGATCCAGAAACTATTTTCGACACATCCGCCTTCAGCCCAAAGGCAGGATGAGAGCGTTCGCATCGTTTCACGATTTCCTGAAAAAGAAGAATACGTTATCACTACGTCTGAATTCCAACGTGTACGAGCACATCTTTTGCGGCTGACGAATGCCAAAGCATCGATCACCACCGACTATGACGAAGCCGGCGACGTCAAACCGACGCTCAAGAAACGCCAACCCGATGCCCCCGATCCGGCAGACACCGGTGACGGCACGAGCACGTCGAACGACGGTCCGCCGAAACTGAAGAAACGCAGCGAACCAACAGACGACCCGAAACCAACCCCGTCGCCGTCGCCCGAAAAATAGTCGGCTTATACATCAACATATAAGGCTGTCCCCCTATGGACAGCCTTTTTCCATTAATTGGTATATTCGGCGTCATTCGCACATGAACTTCTGTTTGACCGATCCTCGAGCGATCGCATGTTCCGTTGCAAGATATTCTGTACAATTAGGTGTTTGAAAAATTTGAAACTTGTGATATCGTGACGACATTAATTCGCGAAATTGGCGTTTTCCAGCCTGGTTCATAGAGCAATTATTTTATAACCGCTTTAAGAAAAGGAGAACACCAATGATGAAAGGTACGTCTGTTCTGGCAATTGCAGTTTGTATTGTCTGTTTTTTCATCGGATATCTGACCTACCTGGGTGCGATGTTTTTTGTCGATTTCCTTGAGGCCCAGTTCGATCCGTGTCAAAACTCCCGGGAATTGTGTTCGCAGCAGGAGAAGGCACCCAAGCGTTAGTGAACGGTGCTCGAATATCATTGCTTAATTGCCCATCAGCAGTTGGCTGTTTTATGGCGGGCTATCTTGAATTGTTACTGCTCCAACCTTGCCGGAGCCGGCTCAGGAACAGGCAAACATTACACGTCACTACGGTGAAAAGGCTGCCACTTGGGCAGCCTTTTTTTAGCACAGATCCGTAAACTGTACCCCAATGTCAGGGAATGTGGAATTGGTCGTTTCCGTGGATCAGCTCGAAAACAGATCCTGTTGTCCGAGTAGTTTTCTCGCACGGCTTATCGTCGCGTTAGCGTCGGCCGTACGCTTTGCCGAGCGGTAAGCCTGAATGAGCTTGCCAAAGACAAGGATCGCAAATTCGCGGTCCTCAGATGAGAGGGTTGCCGATTTACCAATATCCCGAGTCTCAAGCGCCTTTTCAAACGCTTCTACGGCTTCAGGCAAACGATCGGCCTTCGTATAGATATCGCCCAATGCGACCTGGAGCGACGCAGAACCCGCCTTATTTGTCAGCCAGAGGGCCAATGCTGATCGTTTAAGGCCAGCCGCGGCATCCTCGATGCGTCCGCTGCCGGCTTGCATCTGAGCGATCAATTTGAGCAGAGTGACGTTTTCAGGATCAGCGTAGATCGCCTGCTGTAGAGATTGGATCGCGGTTGACGAAGCGGCAGCATCGCTAGTTTCGACCGCCTGCCGAAGCAGAGAGATCGCAAACGAATTCTCAGGATCCTCAGCCACTACAAGGCTAAGCACCTCGATAGCCTCTGCCATTTTGCCGCTATCGACAAGGGCGGAACCAAGCTTGATCGAAGCCGCCTCGGGAGCTAAACTCTCAGCCGGCCCCATGACCTGTCGGTAGAAACCCATTTCCAACGGCTGAGCCGAAGCCAGCCATTTTCGCAGTGCCTCGATCCGCTCGACAGGCATTTTCAACTGATCATAGAATGCAGCCTGAAACGCCCAACCTTCGGCAAATCGAGGATCAATTCGTGTGATCTCTTTCCAGGCAGCGATCGCCCGGTCGGCATACTGCTTGTCGAGGATTCCAAAATTAAGTCGGCTTTTGAAAGTGTTAAGACGCGCAATGATCTTGTGAGCACCGAAATTGTTTCGGTCGATCGCCACGGCACGCCCGGCAAGTTCGATCGCCGCATCGATATCATTTGGCGGCGTAACGATAGCGAGTTCCGCCATGGCCGCGTAAGCCTCTCCGAGGGAAGGGTCAAGGTCAACCGCCCGTTGATAGGCAGCTTTTGCCAGCCGAGAATTCAGAGCGATGGTAGCCTGCGAACGACTTCTTGCGTTTGACCATGCATAACGCTGGCCCTCGAGCATCGCAGCCAATGCCTGTTCGCGGCGTTCGCGGGTTACACCGGAATTTGCAGCCGGCGTCGGCGTCGGAGACGTCAAAGCAGCCGGTTGTGCATATGCGGAAGCAAAGCCTACGAGAACGGCAAGTATAATCGGCTTAATTCTGATCATTGGCTACTAACCTACTACTTTTGAGGCGGCTGTTGCGGAACACCTTTCGGTTGTGCGGGCGGTCGCTGCGAGATAACCGTCGTCAAAGCCTGCGGTATCTGGTTCACCATGATATCGCCCTGATTTTCGATGATCTGGTCGATCAATTCGAAAGATTCTTTATCGAAATTCCGGGTCATCAGCACCCCGTCCTTGTCGATAGTCATAGGGTAAATGCCGAAGAGCTGGTTTTTGAAATTCTGAAAGAATGAAACATCTTCGGCCGGCAAAATTGTGGCTCTGGCAGGATTTGCAGCCGGAATGGTGGCTCCGATAAGTTCGAGCTGTTCCTTTGCCTTCGGAACATATTCGCTATTGGGATAATCACTCACGATCTGTTGAAAATACCGCGCCGCTTGATCTGTTTCTTCTTCGATCTGATATGTTACGGCCATTTTGAACAGCACTTCGTCCATGAACTTGAAATTCGGATATTTTTCTACGATCTCGCGATATCTCGACTGCGAGCCCTTAAGTCCGCCCTTTTTCTGATCAACCGATAGCGTGTAGTAATAATTCGCGATCAGCAGGTTATGCAATCCGAGGTTGTCCTGTACCTCGTTCAATCTTGTTTCCGCCGCGGGTCGAAGGATCGAATTCGGATATTGCTGGAGCAACGCCTTGAGCCGCGTTTCCGCACGTTTTGCCCGAGTTGCATCACGATCGGGAAGGCCGATCTGCCGCATCTCTGACTCTGCGATCTTCAACACCACGCGGTCCGCCAACGGATGCGTCGGGAAGAATGTGAGCCAATCCTGATAAGCTGCGATAGCCTGGATCAATCCGCCTGTCGAACCTTCGATAAAGAAAGAATCCGCGACCGCCAGTTTCGACATTGGCAAGTAAGGCGAATCAGGATACGTAGTGATTATCGTCTGGAACAACAGTCGCCCAACGTCGTAATTTCGCTTGCGAACCTCGCGCGTCGCCACGATGAACAATTCGCGGTCACGGCCCGGCGTAACAGTTCCGATCAGTTCGTCATATTCATCATTGCCGCCGCCGCCAAATATGCCGAGAAATTTCTTCTTCTTCTTTACTTCGCGGGCCTTGCCTTCCCTTGATTCAGGGTTTGCACGGGCACTTGCAGTTTCGATCTGCACCTTGTCGACGCGTGCCTGGATATCAGCGACGGCCTGTTCGAGTGCATCAACGTCCCCTTTATCGTGTTTCTCGCCGCGATCGACCTTGCCTTTTAGGCTGGAAACGTCCCCGCGAAGACGGCTGACTTCCTTTTCAAGGCTCAGCAGACGTCCCAATGGCGTGTCAAGATTTTCTTTGTCATCCTTTTTGCTTTTGTCGCCTTTGGACTCATCCTTCAGCACCGAAGCCGCACTCGATAGCGATCGCTTCATCGTGTCGAGTTTGTCTTCCATGACGCCGAGCCGCTGCAATTCGGTCCCGTCGTTAGGACGCGTCTGCGCAAAACCTGCAGTTGCGGCCAGGAGAAACGTCAAACATACATAAAGCGTGGTTCTACTTCTCATATAAAGCATAAATAAACGACCAAAGAAAAAAACTCTTGTTACACCCAGGCGGTACCGCGATCTATTAGGTTTCTAACAGCCGTGGCGGCGTTATCTGTATTAAAGACCGCCGAACCGGCAACGATGATCTCTGCACCCGCAGCGACGATCTCAGCAATATTGTCGCTATCGACTCCGCCGTCGATCTCGATCTTGGTTTCAAGTCCGCGAGAATCGATGATCTGCCGTAGTCTGCGGACCTTATCAAGTACCGGCGGAATAAACTTTTGTCCGCCGAAGCCCGGATTGACCGACATCACCAAAACGAAATCCGTATAAGGCAACGCTTCTTCGAGTGCACTCAACGGTGTGGCCGGATTGATCGCGATTCCGCACTTTGCTCCGGCCTCACGAATCGATGAAAGCGTACGGTGTAAATGCGTATCTGCCTCAACATGAACCGAAACCATATCCGCCCCGGCCTTAGCAAATTCAGCCGCATAACGTCCCGGCTCTTCGATCATCAGGTGCGTATCAATAGTCAATTTTGTGGCGGCCCTGAGCGACCTGACCACCGGCAACCCGATCGTAATATTCGGCACAAACCTGCCGTCCATAACGTCGACGTGCAAAACGGTAGCGCCTCCCGCCTCGACCGAGCTGATCTCTTCGCCGAGCCGCATAAAATCTGCCGACAAGAGCGATGGAGCTATTTCAAACATTGCCAAAGGTTCTCTTTGTTTTGTTGCAGTTTCCACTGGATTCGTTGCACTAACGGTTAGGTCTTGTTGTCGAACGGGGCTTAGGATCACCGCTCGGCTTTGTTGTGCCGGACGGCCCAGTTTGCTTATTACCCGGCGTCGTCGAATTCTTATTGGTCTTATCCGTTGAATTATTATTCGAGCCCGGATCTTTCTTGTTCGAATTTGATTCGCTTGAATTCGAATTCGAATTTCCCGTATCGGTGTTCACATCGCGAGCCGTGTCCGCCTTCTTGCGATTCGAATTTGTATTTGTCTTTGGCTTTTTCGGCTTATCGGTGATCATCTCTTCGATCTTGTCCGAATCGTCCTCATCGGTCGTCGGGATCGTCTTTGGCAATTCCTCACCACTCAAAGGAGCTTTACTTGTTACCACGAGTATCAATTGACCCGTCTTAACGGTCTCACCCGGCTTTGGGAGTTGCTCGATGATCGTATTTGGCGGTTCGGCACTGACACGATCGGCCCGCTTTTTTATCTTTAGCCCGAGTGATGCGAGTTCTGCCTCGCTTTCAGAAAAGGACTTGCCGGTGATCTCAGGAACCTTGATCTCAGAGCCTTGGAGCGACATGAAAACGACGGTTGCCATGCCAAATAGAAAAACAGCCGCTAGAACGGCGAGAGCAATGAGTTTGCCTAATGCTGAGAAACCGGTCTTTAGAAAGCTCATCCTATAATTTCTCCGAAAAATTCAAAACGAAAGTTTATCACTTTTTGGCCAATTCCGTAACGTAACAGACCGGAAATCAATTGGTCACTCTGCGAAACGACGCAATAAAGAACCCGTCCATTCGGTCGCGATGCGGAAATGTTCTAGCGAGTCGGTCCACTCCATTGAATCGGTCCGGGACATTCGGAACTAACGCCTCAAAATCGTCATGTCCACTTAGAAATGCGGCACTCACGGCCTCATTCTCCTCTCGTTCAAGCGAGCAAGTGGAATATATGAGCATACCGCCTACTTTCACCAAATTGGATGCATTTCTGAGTATCGCGAGTTGTTTCGAAGCGAATCCATCGAAAACATCCGGCGTCAAGTGATATCGGATCTCCGGATTATGCCTGATCGTTCCCGTGCCGGAGCAAGGAGCATCGACGAGAACCGTATCGAATTCAGCGTCAGCGAACGGCAAGCAGTAAAGCGCGTCAAATTGTAAAACTGCAACCTCACCACAGCCCTGTCTCTGACAATTTTGCTTTAGAAATACTGTTCGCGGGCCGCTGACATCTCCGGTGCAGATCAATATGTCTTTTGCGATCGATCGTGAATGCAACGCGATCGCCGTTGTCTTACTTCCCGGAGACGCACAGACATCGAGCACGCTGTCGCCTGCCTTTAGTTCGACCGAGCGTGCGACCATCTGAGACGCCTCGTCCTGAAAATAGATCTGGCCGTTGGTTTCAAGATCTCGCAATTCCGGCGTGATGCGTTCGGAAAGCAAACAGCCTTCGACAAATTCTGACGTGCGAAATTGCTCGGCTAGAACATCAATATCCTCACCAGTATTGCACGTTCGCCGGAATGCCACCGTCGGAATTTCATTATTCGCATAAGCGATCTCAGCCGCCTCGTCCTCACCGTACTGCGCGATCCAACGTTCGAGCAGCCAACGCGGGTGCGATGTTTCTATCGACAGCCTGTCAAGATCATCGACGAATTCAAGAAGAGTCTCCTCTCGGGTAACCCGGCGCAGAATGGCGTTGACGAAGCCGGACGCGGAGAATTTTTTCGCTCTTTTGACCAGTTCGACGCTTTCATTGATCGCGGCGTGATCCGGCACACGGTCGAGGAAAAGCAATTGATAAAGCCCGAGCCGTAATGCGATCCGCACCACGATATCAAGCTTTTTCTCCTTAGACAAAACGGACATGACGCGGTCCAGGTACATTTGCCGCCGTAGTGTGCCAAGAACGAGTTCGTGGCAGAGGGCTTGGTCCTTTTCTGACAACGAAGCTTCGTAAGCAGGCAGCAAAACGGACGAGAATGCGTGTTCCTTGTCTATCTTTAATAGGATCTCGAACGCAGCGAGTCGGGCGGGGGCGATATTCATTTGCGAACCTTTTTGTTCATGCCGCGTTGGGAGTAGTCCGGGCCGGTTCCCTGCTTTAATGAGCTGTCGAGAGTTCGGCGTTCGTCGAAGACGAAACATTCACCTTCCCAACGGGTCTCGTCGGCCGAGATCTCTTCGATGTAGCGAAGGATGCCGCCCTCGAGTTGATAGATCTCTTCGAATCCGAGGCTCTTCATGTACGGGGCGAACTTTTCGCACCTGATCCCGCCGGTGCAGAACATCGCGACGCGTTTGTGTTTGTCCGGATCTAGGTTTTCGGCAACGAATTTGGGCAGATCGCTGAACTTGACGGTCTGTGGGTTGATCGCTCCGCGGAAAGTGCCGTTCTTGTATTCGTAATCGTTACGCGTATCGAGCAAAATCGTGTCTGGATCGGCGATTATCGCGTTCCAATCGGCTGGTTTGACGTGCGTTCCGGCCCCGAGCGAGATATTGACCGGCTTTTTGAGGGTCACGATCTCGGGTTTGATCTTGACGTCGATCTTTCGCAAAGGGCGGTTATCGTGGAACGAGACCTTGGGGACTATTTTCGTATCGAGCGCAGCTTCAAATTGAGGCACGAAAGCGTCAATCTCGTCCGACGTACCGCAAATGCTGGCGTTGAAGCCTTCGGCCGCGAGTATTATGGTTCCGCGAACGCCCGTTTCGAGCATCAACGCCTTGAGCGCAAGTTTCAGCTCGTCGAGAGCAGCTACGGACGGAACATCCTTGAACTCGTAGAAGTTGATTATCGGATATATCTCTTTCGTTTCAATCACTTTCAGGTTCCTAACAACGTCCCGACGGCCGGTTTTACGCCGTTGTTGAAATCGCGCGTTGTCATGCGGCGTTTGCCTTCGATCTGGAGTTCATGCACCGAGATAAATGTTCCCTCGCCACAGGCGATAACGAGTTCGTCTCCCTTGGCGGCGACTATCGTTCCTTCATCCTCAGCCTGTGACAACTCATCCGGGATCCCAACCGAGCTGCGCCAGATCGTCAAACGCTTGCCGCCGATGTACGTAAAGGCGGTCGGGAACGGTTGAAAGCCGCGCACTCTATTATTAACATCGCTCGCCGTCATAGAAAAGTCGATGAGGCCGTCGTCCTTCTTCATTATGGGTGCGAGCGAGGCGGCGGCGTGGTCCTGCAACTTCGGCGTGATCGTATCCAACTCGCGGAGCGTCTCGATCAACAGTTCTGCGCCAAGCGAAGACAGACGCTCCATCAATTCCACCGCGTTCTCGTCTGCGCCGATCTCAACAGAACGCTGCAGCAAGATATCGCCGGTGTCGAGTCCCTCGTCCATCATCATCGTCGTCACACCGCTCGTCTTTTCACCGCTGACGATGGCCCAATTCACGGGTGCGGCTCCTCTATATAAAGGTAAAAGCGAGAAATGTACGTTGATCGCGCCACGCGGGAACGCATTGAGGAACGCCGGCGGCAAAATGCGGCCGTACGCCACAACAACCGCGACATCCGCCGTGTGCGAACGGAACTCCGCAAGCGCATCGTCGGTCCGGATCTTCGCAGGCTGAAACACGGGCAAGCCGTGCGCGACCGCGTATTCCTTGACCGCAGACGCGTGCAGCTTATTGCCGCGTCCGGCCGGCTTGTCGGGCTGCGTATAGACGGCGACAACGTCGTGCCCCGCGTCAATCAACGCCGCCAACGACTCAGCCGCGGCCCGCGGCGTTCCCATGAAAACAACTCTCATCTATATATCATTGGCAACCACTTCAAATGGGGGCCAAAGAGCGGGGGCAAGCCCGCCTTCTTGACTGCCTGGTTTGTTTGCTACTTTCCGGGTCTTCACCTTGAATTATTATCTAATTGAGATAGATCAAAACAACTCAAAAATAGACAGTCTGGAAGGCGGGCTTGCCCCCAATGCTATCGTGATGAGCTGGCGCGGCGAGAAA
>CAZVDM010000061.1:6408-18856 GCA_964625555.1 uncultured Chloracidobacterium sp. | reverse complement strand
GAACCGATGAATAAAGGTTTTGCAGACCTCTGCCTTACCACTTGGCTACGCCGCCGTTAAAGAAAAGTAGGCAGTTTGCACTTGGCGGTTGGCAGCTCAATAACTCTACCGCCCACTGCTGACTGCAAACTGCCTACTCCGTTGAAATTGGAGCGGGAGACGAGACTTGAACTCGCGACTTCGACCTTGGCAAGGTCGCGCTCTACCACTGAGCTACTCCCGCGTGGCAAACAATTATTTTACCGTTTGCGTTTAGAATGTCAAGTCACACGTTATTACTCGCTGACGGTAATATCCTTGATAAAACTCCAATCGCCGCTCGCATTGATCTTGATATTACCGATACGCTTGTTGGCAACGACCATGTTCGCCGGATACCAAAGCGGGAGGAATGGCATCTCGCCGCTCACGATTTTCCAGGTCTTGCCGAAAAGCTCTTTAGCCTTTGTTTTGTCGGTTTCATTGATCGCATCTTCGACAGTCCTATCAACCTCCAGATTCGAATAGCGGCTTCGGTTTAGCCCGACACGCTCAGCCGACGGTATTTTGGTCGAGCTGAACAGATCCCTCAAGAATATCGGGTCTTGATTTCCGCCTATCCAAGTTCCCGTATACATTTGAAACGCACCTTGTGCGAGTTCTTTTCGG
This sequence comes from uncultured Chloracidobacterium sp., assembly GCA_964625555.1. GTDB lineage: Bacteria > Acidobacteriota > Blastocatellia > Pyrinomonadales > Pyrinomonadaceae > OLB17. The sequence continues at coordinate 18,208 of CAZVDM010000061.1, read as the reverse complement.
ATCGTATTGACCTCAAGCGTCTCGATCTGCACGTTGAGGCCAACGTCGGTCAGTGCACTCTGGATAACCTGCGCATACTGATTAATAGCAAGATTGCCCGAACCGTATTTGAAAACGATCGGCTCGTTCTTGTATCCGGCTTCCTGCAGCAACTGCCTTGCTTTAGCTTGATCAAATTTATATTCCGTGCCGGGGCTATATGCCCAGGATTGCGGCGGAAGGATCGAACTGGCGACCTTTGCCTGTTCAAACAGCAGATCGGTCACGATCTTTTGACGATCGATCGCGTATCCGATCGCCTGTCGGACCTTAACGTTGTTAAGCGGGGGCGATTGCGTGTTCAAAACGAGATACTGAATATTCGAGCCGTCTGTCTGCTCGACCTTCAGCGTCGGACTATTGCCGAGCGATTTAAGCGTATCGGGGGAAATATTGTTCGGGTTCGGAGCGAGATCGACGCCGCCGGTCTGCAGCTCAGCCTGCAGGGAATTCGCGTCGGTAACGGTCTTGACTCTCACTTTTTGCACCTTTGGTGCACCTTCCCAATATTCCTGATTCGCGGCAAGTTCAACGATATTTTGCGACGCATCGAGACTAATAAACTTGAACGGCCCGGTTCCGAGCGGTTGGTCTTTCTGCCTGGCAACCGAATCAGTCGGAATGATCGGGATCGCGACAAGATTGGATAGCAGCTGATTCTTCAGCGATGGCCGCGTCACGGTAAATACCACTGTCTTGGCATCCGGCGTCTCGATCGACGTAATGTGCGGAACTCGTTTGGTCTTAGGCCCTTCGACAGGTTTCGAGGCGGCCGGGGATGCTGCAGCAGGTGCCTCGGGTTTTGCTGGAGTCGGCAATTTTGCGATCTCATTCTTATCGAGCGGCACGGTGTCAAAAAATGCTCCCGATTTGAATCCGTTGCTCTTGAAAAGCTCTTCGAATGTGTATTTCACATCCGCCGAAGTAAAATCCTGGCCGTTGTGAAACTTCACGCCGTCCTGCAGAATAAACGTAATAACCTTACCGTCCTCAGACGTCTTTATCTCTTTCGCCAACTCGCCAACGTAATCAAAATTCGCATCCTTTTTGACGAGCGAATTGAAGATCAGGTTTTTGACCCTTTCTGCCGCGGCATCCGAGCCGGTCATCGTCAGCGTGTCAAATGCCGTAAATTTCTCAGGCAATGCAACAGTGACGTACTCAAGGTTACGTTTGCGGCAGGTCGAAGCCGTGGCAAAAAATGAGATAACGAGTGCAAGAAATATTAGGTTACGCAAATTGGTCAGCCCTCCTCAGCGGTTCAGATATGTATTAAATTCGGTGATCTCCGCGGAGATCGCGGCCAGACGGGCCGTGTCAAATGGGAGTGGTTCGGACAATTGTGATTTCAATGCCGCGATCCGCAACAGCGTGTAATCGAGCCGTTCTTCGCTGATCTTGCCGGATTCGACCGCAGCGAGAACAGCATTGAAACCTTCGCGAATATTCGCCGGTGCTGCACAGATCGCCAAAAGATCTTGCCCGGCCTCCACCGCCATAACGCACGCCGTTCCAACACCGTAATTCTTCATGATAGCGCCCATTTCAAGGTCGTCGGTAATTGCGAGCCCGTCATAACCGAGCTCATTGCGTAGAAATTGTGTGATGAAATTTTGACTCAATGAAGACGGTAAAAGTTTGCCATTTTCATCTCGTTCCTGCAACCTTGAATTGGGGAAAGCAGCGTGGGCAGACATTACAAGCCTGACTTCGCTGCTTGCAAACAATTCTTGATAGGGCAGGAGATCTTTACCCAATAGTTCATCGTCCGCAATATCGACAAGCGGCAATTCCTCATGCGAATCTACGGTTGCAGCACCCAATCCGGGAAAATGTTTGACGCAGCCGATGACACCGTCTCTCTGCAATGCTACCAGAAACGCGCCTGCCAATTCGACAACATCTGCACTTGAACGTCCGAAATTCCTCGAATAAAGCCCGTTCCCGGTCTGCTCTCGGTCGTCGTCAACTACATCGACGACCGGCGCGAAGTCCATGTTGAATCCCAAGATCCGCACCGATTCAGCGATAAGTTTCGCAAGTCGTTTGGCGTCTTCTGCCGTCTTGATCTTATTTGCAGCCGGCATGGGCGTCAGAATCCGGCGAAGCCGGTCAACAAGGCCGCCCTCCTGGTCAAGGCTTAAGAACGGAGCGACGGACATCGATCGGCGTAGATCGTCGAGCAGGTTGCGGGTTTGCTCTGCTTCACGAATATTACGTGTGAACAGGCAAATTCCGCCGGGCGAGACCTCGTCGAGCAGCTCGCGAGTCGCGGCATCTATCTCAACTCCGGCGATTCCGATAAAGAATAATTGTCCGACCTTTTTCCTAAGCGGCAGGGAATTTAGCTGTTCGATCATCGCAAATCCTAAACTGCGAGTTTACCAGTCGCGCAATTTTTTATAAAGTTGGGTGAATCAAGCTTATGACCGAGGACTTTTACTGCGAGAACGTACTGAGCGAACTTATTGAAGTCAATAGGGTTCATGAGACAGAAAACGTGCTTGCCTTTCACCACACACGACCGTTTTGGGAGACACACATCGTTGTGATCCCGAAACGACACATCTCGTCACTTCTTACGCTTAAACCGAGCGACAATGAACTGTTTCTTGAACTTTTCGAGGTTATCCGCAGTGTCGCGGCAAACGTGATAGCCGAAAAGGGTGCTGCCCGAATTCTGACCAATCTCGGAAAGTATCAGGACTCGAAACACCTGCATTTTCACGTCTATTCGGGCAATGAAACTAGATCATGAAGATCAAGGTCCTTCCGGATCGGGGGCATTGTAGACGAATTGTGCGCCAAACACTTTGCCGTTCGGATAACGCGAATTTGTAACGGAATAAGTGAATCCGCTCAAAACTGAAAACGCTCCGACCTCCCCTTTATTTGAGATCGCAACGAAACCAACCTGCATTTCCTTTGCTTTTGCTGGATCCCGATTTACGATCCGCATCACGGCCTCGCGGCATGCACGTTCCGGCTTTCGTCCCAAACGCATCAATTCGATCACCAAATGAGTGCCGCAAATTCGAATCACCTCTTCGCCCACACCTGAACTGACCGCAGCACCGACCTCGTTGTCGACAAAAAGTCCCGCTCCGATTATAGGCGAATCACCGACGCGGCCGTGCATTTTGAATGCCATCCCGCTCGTCGTCACCGCTCCCGACAGGTCGCCGCCGGCATCAAGAGCTATCGTGCCCATTGTGTCGTGATTTGCCGCCCCATTAGGAAAGAACGTCGGTGCCGCGAGCTTGTCTTGGCTTACCTTTTTGTTTTCGATATTAACTACCGGCTTATATTCCGATTTCTTGAGCCACTCTTTCCATTTCTTTTCCGCTTCGTCGGAGAGCTTACCGGGTATTCGTTCAAACCCGTTCTCGATCGCAAATTGCGTGGCACCGTCACCTGCAAGCAAGACATGTCTTGTCTTTTCCATGACCATCCGCGCGACCGAGATGGGATGTTTGATGTGCTGAAGGTATGCCACTCCACCAATGTTTCCTTTGTGATCCATAATCGAAGCATCGAGCGTGACAAAGCCGTCACGGTCGGGATAACCGTCGAGTCCGACACAGCAGCTCGATTCCTCCTCTGCCTTGCGAGCGGCTTGTTCGACAGCATCGATTGCTTTGCCCTTTTTCGATAGGACCTTCCAAGCAGCGGCGTTAGGTGCGATCCCGCTATCCCAGGTCGAGACAACTAGCGGTTTTGCGAAAAAGGTCGCATTCTTTGCTCCCGACACTTTTCCGCCGGCGGCCAAAGGGATCGCCACAATGGCGGCCTTCAAAAAATCTCTTCGATTCGTCATATTTGGATATGTTATATCTGTTGCGGGCTTTTTCGAAACAGTTTTTGGGTAATCCCTGATATAATCGGGCGAAATCATTTAGTCACGACGCGTAATCAAATAAGTCAATGATTCGAAATCTGATCATTCTAGGAATGCTGATCTCCGCGGGTCCTGCCATTATTCATGCCCAAGCTGCATGTGACGGGAAACAGATCTTCACCGAAAAAGCATGCTCAGGCGACACCGTAACGGCTGACGAAAAGTCTCTGTTTGAACTGGTCGCAATGTATCGTTCATCAAATGGTTTGCCGGCAGCAAAGCTCTCAACGGCTCTTAGCAAGCTTGCAAATCGTCATCTGATCGATATCAAGGTGAACATCAGGTCTTTCACTCATGGCTGGAGCGACTGCCCGTACGACATTAAAGACGAGAAGACCTGGCCGTGCGTGATCGATGCTCCAAACAGAATGAACAGCGGTTATCTCGGTCAAGGGTACGAAACGCTCTACGTTACATCCGAAAAGATCGCAAAGATCAGCAACGCTCTGGAATCCTGGAAAAAAAGCACACTGCATAATTCGATAATTACCAATCAGGGAATGTTCAAAGACCTTGCGTGGGAAGAGATCGGCGTCGCCGTTGACGGCAGCTATGTCGCTCTTTGGTTTGGCACGCCAAAGAAGGCGAGATCGATGGGTTCCGAGGGCTCTGGACTCGGTATCACTTATGAACAAGTAGTTGCCGGATTGTCCAAGATCGTGGCGATCAAGCAGGAATCGACCACTATAGAAGCTACGAAATGGCAAGGATCGTCGCCTGACAAAAAGATCAAAATGGAGATCTTTGGAACGAAGAAAGACGTGTCCGAAGCCAAATTATCCGTCACCGCCAAGCTTGAGGCTGACAAAAGCCTCAGCTCCAATAGTTTTAATGTGCTAGCTACGCTGCTTAAGAATGCATTCCCGTCTTGGCCCGATCGAGAGGCTTGGCTGCAATCCTCGTTAAAAGCTATTAGTGCGAACAACTCGGCTGAACGGACTAAGGTTATTGGAAAGAACCTCGTCGAAGTACGACATGGTGCGGGCGGCTCGATCGTGCTTCAATTACTTCCCCAGGCAGCCAATCGAGCGATCGAGATCAATTAGCATCAAATTATCTTATCTTTTACGCGGGCCAAAAGCTGCTTTGCTTCGTCAGCTGATAACTCACCAACATTGACCTCTCTGAGTTCATCGATCGCACTCTCGTTTGCAACCGCAAATAGCGAAAACTGAGTTGCGGCATGTCCACCGGCTGCTTTAGCAAGCCCCGATTTCTTCTCATCGGCGAATACGGCAAGCTCATATTGTTCGAGCTTGGTCAGAACATCCTTGGCCCGTTCGATAACACTGTTTGGCAGGCCCGCAAGCCTAGCTACAGCAATGCCGTACGATTTGGAGGCCTTCCCTTGCTGAAGTTTATGGAAAAAGACCACTTCGCCGTCTTGTTCACCGGCCGTGATCTGATAATTCTTGGCTCCGGGCAGGCTTTCCGCTAGTTCAGTGAGTTCGTGATAATGGGTCGCAAATAACGTTTTTGCCGAATGTGCGTTTGAATCGTGCAAGTATTCCGCAACAGCCCAAGCGATCGACAGACCGTCAAACGTGGAGGTTCCACGGCCGATCTCATCAAGCAATATCAAGCTTCGCGGCGTTGCATTGTGGAGGATCTCTGCGGTCTCGGTCATCTCGACCATGAACGTAGATCTACCCGACGCCAGATCGTCAGAAGCTCCAACGCGTGTCCAAACGCGGTCAACAATCGGCAATCTCGCCGCCGTCGCCGGTACGAATGATCCGATCTGGGCCATGATCTGAATCAACGCGATCTGCCGCAAGATTGTTGACTTACCACCCATATTCGCACCGGTGATAATTAGCATGCGGTCGGTTGAGTTATTGAGGCGTATATCATTTGGTATGAACGATGTCCTGATAAAGGCCTCGACTATCGGATGGCGGCCGTTCTTTATCTCGATCTCGTCGCCATCGTGCAAAACAGGACAAACATAGTTGTGGCGAGCGGCGGACTCCGCCAACGCGCACAATGCATCCAGTGTGGCAAATGCCCTCGCCGTTGATTGGAGTTTCCGAGTTTCTCCGCAGACCTGAGTTCGCACGCTTTGAAACAACTCGTTTTCGAGTCTCAATATCTTCTCTTCGGCACCGAGCACTTTCTGTTCCCATTCCTTAAGCTGCGGTGTGGTATAGCGCTCGGCGTTGGCGAGCGTCTGGCGGCGCTCGTAGTCGTCGGGCACACGGCTGACATTGACCTTTGATATCTCGATATAGTATCCAAATACGTTGTTGAAACGGACCTTTAGATTTGAGATACCCGACCGCGTACGTTCGTCCGCTTCAAACGCGGCGATCGTCTGCTTTGCGGACATCGAGATGCTGCGAAGGTCATCGAGTTCGGCATCAAAGCCGGTCCGAATCACGCCGCCGTCACTGATATTGATCGGCGGTTCGTCAGCTATGGCTCGGTCGATCAGCTCTCGAGTTTCGGGCAGTTCAAAAATATTTTCGGACAATACTTGCAGCAAAAGGGAACTGGCATCAGCCAGAACGCCATTCACTGATGGCGATTGTCTTATGGAGCGATTGAGTGCAAGCAGATCGCGTGGCGAAGCGGTGCCGAGGTTTAGACGGCCAATGAGGCGTTCTAGATCGCTAACCTCTTTGAGCAAAAATCGGAGCTTTTCACGAAATATCGTATCTGAAAGTTCAGCAACGGCAGAAAGCCGCGTTTGTATCTCGCTCCGTTTCAGTGAGGGCCGCAGCAGCCATTGCCTAAGCAGACGTGATCCCATACCGGTTACGGTTTGATCGAGAACGCCAAAAAGAGTACGTTTCGAACTGTCACCCCTTGATTCGACGATCTCAAGGTTTCTCAGCGTTACCGCGTCGAGGACCATGTGGTCCGCCGGTTCGAAATACTCAATTGTCGCGATGTGACCCGCGATCGTCTTCTGCGTTTCGCGGGCATAACGCAAACAAGCGCCGCCGGCACGAATCGAGTCTTTTTTTCCATCGAGACCGAATGCCGTGAGTTCCTTGACCCCAAATTGAGTTTTTAACAGATCGGAACAATCATCAAACCCAAAATTCTCGTTCTCTTGCGGTGTTAATGTCGCCAGACCGCCTGTAGACGGAGATTCTTCCGCAAAGAGCAAGTTATCCTGACTCGCCCCAAAGGCCGACAGAACCTCTCGTTCGAGCGATTTTGGAAACAATATCTCTCGCGGTGAAAATGCTTCGATCTGATCGCGGACCTTATCCCACGAACCTGCTCCCGATATCTGAGTTGTCGAAAATTGGCCAGCCGAAAGCTCAAGAAAGGCAGCCGCAAACGTATCGCCGCTACCGCAAATAGACGCAAGATAGACTGAATCCTTCGATTCGACAAGCTGCGGATCGATCGCTGTTCCGGGTGTGATCACCCGGACGACCTCGCGTTTCACGAGTTTCACGCCTTTACCCGCGTCCTCGGTTTGCTCACAAATTGCGACACGATACCCTTTCCGCACAAGTCTCGCGATGTAATTTGCCGCAGCGTGGTGGGGCACACCGGACATAGGAATTGGGTTTAGCGAGTCCTTTTGCCGTGCAGTAAGCGTGATCTCAAGCTCGCGAGAACCAAGAATGGCGTCCTCATTGAACATTTCATAGAAATCACCCAGGCGGAAAAATAGGATAGTCCCAGGATAAAGTTTTTTTATCTCCAGGTACTGCCGGAGCATTGGCGTGGCGTTTTCCATCGGAATTTCGTTTTCGAGAATCAAAGTTTAGCGTTCATTGCGATAACTTTCAAAACCTTTGTTTCCAAGACAGCCCTATTTTGCTAGAATAAACGTTTGCATTTGACCTAAGATTTGGCAAAAATAGAAGCTGTTTGTATTTATTCGCCGTAACTTGCGGTTTCCAGAGTCTCTTCCCGAGTCGAAATTTGGTCTTGGATGGAAGATATGAAGTATTACATTAACTTTTCACTGATAATCGCACTGTTGACGATGGGTTCACTCGCCGTGACCGCCCAAGCGAAACCGTTGCCTCCTAAAGACGGTATCGCCGTTCTTGGTTCCGACGACGACACGAATGACGAACGATATAAGATCGGGTTTCAGGACGTGATCGATGTCCAGGTATTTCGACATCCGGAGCTGAATATAAAGATCAAGGTCAATTCGGAAGGAATGATCTTTTTGTTCCGTCTCGATAAGCCGATCGTTGCGGTATGCAAATCCGAACGCCAACTCGCGGTAGACATCGAGAATGCATACAGGGTCAGCTATCTGAAAGACCCGAAAGTGAACGTCACGATCGCTGAACAGAATTCGCAGCCGATCTCCGTCATCGGCTCGGTGGAAAAGCCTGGCCGATATCCGGTACAAAAGAGGATGCACCTTCTTGAGATCCTCGCGCTGGCCGGCGGTCCAAATAAAGAGGCAGGCACCCGTCTGTTGGTCGCTCGCGCCGGCAACTCCGCCACTTGCCGAGATGCCAACGGCAACACACCGAATAACGAGAATATCGCGTTGATGAATTTCAAGATCCGCGATATTCAAGAAGGGCGCAAAACGCTTTTGATGGAGCCCGGAGATATTGTTTCGATATTATCGGCAGACATGGTCTATGTTTACGGCAACGTAAATGAGCCTGGTCAGATCCTCGTTCGCGACCCGATTACCCTGACGCAGGCGATCGCATCGTCGCGTGGCATCAAGGCGGCATCTGAAGGCATTGTCAGAATTCTACGCCAGAAGCCTGACAGCCTCGAGCGTGACGACATTCCATTCAACCTAAAGGACATCGAAAACGGCCGGGCAAAGGATCCGTACCTCGAACCGAACGACATCGTGGCGGTCTCGAAAGACGGTAAGAAAGCCTTTATGAATGGTTTTGTCAAAGCCTTTACCAATGGTCTGCCGACATTGCTTGCCAGAGGCGTTGCATTTTAGATCTATATGAAAGAGACACGCAGTATAATGCCGACACCGGTGGCCGAATCGGTCGAACTCGAACGCCAGTACGAACCGGCGATCGCGGGGACAGGGCGGTATCCGCAATATCGCGACAATGTCGCACCGGACGGCTTTCAGCTCGTCGATTATTGGCACGCCATTCGCAAACGCCTTTGGCTCGTCATTGGTATTGCCGTTCTGATGACGACACTGACAGCCATCTACATGGCGCGCAAGCCGAATATTTATCAGGCTCGCGCTGTTGTCCAGGTCGATCTCGAACAGAACAATCCGGACCTTGTCACAAAGGACCTGCAGCGGCCGATCTCAAATCCCGACCCGTCATATTTCAATACTCAGCTGCAGCTCCTCGCAAGTGACAATGTCCTTAGACGCGTGGTCAAGGAACACAATCTAGATTCGAATAAAGAATTTCAGCAAGCTAGGGCCGAGGGAAGCGTTTCGTGGTGGAGAGGTTTGTTGAGATCCGTGGGATTAGCAAGCAATCCGCCGCCGGCTGATGACTCGCTTAATGCTGACTCCTCTCTAGCTTCATCCGAAGAGATCGCCGAGGCCGTCCGACTGGCACCTTATGTTGAACTTATTCGACGAAGCCTTAGTGTCGAACCAGTCCGCGACGCTCGTGTTACCGTCAAAGATACTCGACTTATTGAACTCAAGTTCTCACACACGAACCAATATCTTGCAGCGTTCGTTACGAATGGCCTCGCCGAGACGTTTACCACAATGAATCAGGAAAAGCGTTCGGGCACCAGCCGCAAAACGAATGACTTTTTGCAGGACCGTATAGCCGGCCTACAGGCTGAGATAAAGTCGGATGAGGAAAAGCTTTTTAACCTGACCAAGGACGAAGGAATCCTTAAAACAGACGGCGAACAGACCGTTGTCCTCGAAAGACTCGCCGGATTAAACAAGCAGTTACTTGAGGCAGAAAACACGCGAAAGAACGCCGAGGCGAATTACCGCACTATCGAGGCTGATCCAGACCGACTTAAGGCTCAGGTCGAAGAGCTATCTGTACGATTTATTACTGAGCAGGAAAACAGCATCCGCACGCTCCAGACCGACACGCTAAAGCAGATCGCCGGGCTGAGACAGAATCGTGCGAGGCTTTTACAGGAATATCAGGAAACGGCTCCGGAAATAAAGGAGATCGATGCCCAGATAAACAGTTATCAGTCGTCGCTCGACAAGGCCCTTACCGATTTTGACAAAGGCCTCGAGTCGTTTCGAAAACGTGCACAAACGACACTGATCGAAAATCTCCGCACGAGATTCCTGCAGGCGAAAAAACAGGAAGACGACATTCGCTCGGCTTTCAATCAGCAATATAATCAGGCCCAAGGTCAGAATCAAGGTGCGGTCAAGCTCGGCTTGCTCAAGCAAACTATCGACACCAACAAAGGCTTTCTTGAAAATCTGCGTAAACAGGTTAGCGGCAATGACGTCGCTTCCCAAGGGTCCGACAACAATATCAGCGTCACGGAGATTGCAATTCCGCCCGACACTGCTGTTTCACCGCGTCGATTGACCACGGTGATGGCGGCTTTACTGTTGTCGACATTGTTCGGAATGGGTCTCGCGTTGTTCCTCGAATATTTGGACGATACGATACGTTCTACCGAAGAGATCGAAAATTACCTGCAGTTACCAGCGCTTGCGGCGATTCCAAATATTGATTCACTGCCTAAACGGAAACTTGCTCTCGTTGGCGGTACTGATGAGGACGAAGATCGCGGAAAATCGGAACTGCTCTTATACGCAGACTCTAATTCAGCATTGGCCGAGGCATACAGGCAGCTCAGAACATCGATCCTGCTTTCTACGGCCGGCCATGCACCCAAATCGCTGTTGATCACGTCGAGCCTTCCGTCAGAAGGGAAGACAACAACCGCGACAAACACGGCGATCAGCCTCGCACAGACCGGTGCTAAAGTGCTGATCATCGATGCCGATATGCGTCGGCCTCGCTTGCATCAAGTGTTTAATATTGCGAACGGCGAGGGGCTAAGTACGCTGCTTTCGAGCGAACTTAGCGAGGACCTCATTCCGAAAGTTGTAAAACAGGACGCGGGATCGAAGCTATATCTGTTGACTTCAGGTCCGATTCCCCCCAATCCGGCTGAGCTTATTGGTTCCGAGCAGATGTCGGTGTTGTTGCGGATGCTGTCAAAACAATTCACGCACGTTGTCATTGATTCGCCTCCGATCGCGTCGTTCACTGACGGCGTTCTCATTGCTTCGATGGTCGACGGAGTCATCCTCGTCGTACACGCGGGCAAGAGTTCGCGGCAGGTCGTACGGCGTTCGCGTCAGCTTTTGAACGATATCGGGGCAAAGATCTTTGGTGTTGTGTTGAACAATGTCAATCTTCGTTCGAGCGACAACAGTTATTATTATCAGAGTTATTATCATCGCGACAGCTATCACGCGGGTGACGAGCAGTAGGAATTTACTATCTATATGGGTGAGCAAACACGCGTTCTGGTCACGGGAGCGGGCGGATTTATTGGAAGCCATCTCGTGACCTTTTTGAAAGAAAAGGGTTATTGGGTCCGCGGAGTGGATATCAAACGGCCGGAATTTGCCGAGTCGGACGCCGACGAATTTCTGCAGCTCGACCTCCGCCGTTGGGAAAACTGCCTGACGTCGACCGAGGGAATGGACGAGGTTTACGCATTGGCCGCCGATATGGGGGGAATGGGCTTTATCTCAGCCCATCATGCTCAGATCCTCTACAACAACTCACTGATCAACCTGCACACACTGGAGGCGGCTCGTGAGCACGGCGTTAAGCGCTATCTCTACACCAGCTCAGCCTGCATCTACCCGGAACATTTGCAGGAAAGCGTCGATGTCATACCGCTCAAAGAAGAAGACGCTTATCCCGCGTATCCGCAGGACGCCTATGGTTGGGAAAAGCTCGTTTCCGAGCGGCT
>CAZVDM010000061.1:0-6308 GCA_964625555.1 uncultured Chloracidobacterium sp. | reverse complement strand
AACGAACTCGCCGACATGGTTGCGAAAATCGCCGGTTACGAGATCGACAAAAAACACATCGACGGGCCGCAGGGCGTTCGTGGACGCAATTCGGACAATACAAAGTTAAGAGAAGTTCTAGGTTGGGAACCGCAAGTGTCTCTTGAAGAAGGGCTTGCGGTCACATACAAATGGATCGAACAGCAGGTAATAGTCGCGAATTCGAATCAGGCTTCGGCCGCGGTCGACGTTTAGTTTTATGACAAAAGATTTCGCCGAGGTTCCGATCCAGGAAGTCCGAAACTATTGGAATGCGCGGCCCTGCAACATACGTCATTCGACCGCCGAAGTTGGCACCGAAGAGTACTTTAACCAGGTCGAGGCCCGAAAGTACTTCGTCGAACCGCATATCCCGGCCTTTGCCGAATTCGAAAAATGGCGCGGCAAGAAAGTCCTTGAGGTCGGGTGCGGTATCGGGACTGATACGATCAATTTCGCTCGTGCGGGTGCTGAGGTAACAGCGATCGATCTGTCGTCTGAGTCGCTTGCACTCGCAAAAAAACGTGCCGATGTGTTTGGACTGTCGGATAAGATCAAATTCTACGAAGCAAACGCCGAGCATCTCGCGGACTTTATACCGGCAGAAAAGTACGATCTGATCTACTCGTTCGGCGTGATACATCATTCGCCGCATCCGGACGGCATTCTTCGTCATCTTCGGGAGAATTTCACTCATGCGGACACAAGACTTAAAATAATGGTCTACTACCGTTATTCGTGGAAGGTTTTGTGGATGGTCCTCATTGAAGGCGGCAAATTCTGGAAGCTCGATGAGATAATCGCGAAACATTCAGAGGCACAAACCGGCTGCCCGATCACGTATTCATATTCGAAAAAGACGGCGAAAACGTTGGCCGGCGACGGATTTGAGATCGACAACATCTTTGTTGATCACATCTTCCCGTATCAGATTCCAAAATATGTGAAATATGAGTACGAGTTTGTTTGGTATTTCCGTATGCTTCCAAAATCGGTTTTTCGCTGGCTAGAACGCCGCATGGGGTGGCACCTTTGTTTCGACGCACACGTTAATTAACTATCAAGTAGGGAGATTTTTACAAATGTCAGAACGGATTTCCGTTATTGGTTTAGGAAAGCTCGGGGCGAGCATGGCAGCGGCCTTTGGATCGCGTGGGTTCGACGTAATCGGCGTCGATGTCAATCAAAAATCGATCGATCTGGTAAATGCGGGGCATGCGCCCGTACAGGAAACGGATCTTGAAGAAACGATCGCCGCGAACAAAGAACTTATTCGAGCAACTTTGAGCCACGAAGATGCGGTCTTAAACTCGGACATTTCTTTTGTAATCGTGCCTACACCGAGTGACGAAAAGGGCTCGTTCTCGCTCCAATACGCCGAATGGGCGTTCAAAGAGATTGGGAAGGCTCTTGGCAAGAAGAAGGAATACCACAATATCGTGTTAACGAGTACGGTTCTGCCCGGATCGACCCGACAGGCGTTGATCCCGATCCTCGAGCGCGAATCAGGCAAGACCGCGGGACGCGACTTCGGTGTCTGCTACAGCCCCGAATTCATTGCTCTCGGAAGTATAATCCGAGATTTTCTCAATCCTGATTTTACGCTCATCGGCGAGTTAGACGACCGCTCTGGTGCGATGCTCGAGTCGATCTACTCGCGTTTGATGGTCAATCATCAGAAATCGGCAAGAATGTCGCTTGAAAATGCAGAACTTACGAAGATCTCAGTCAACACTTTCGTTACGACCAAGATCACATTCGCAAATATGCTCGCCGAGATATGCGAAAAGCTGCCGGGGGGCGATGTCGATGTTGTTACGAATGCTCTTGGCCTCGACAGTCGCATCGGACGCAAATATCTAACCGGTTCGATCGGTTACGGTGGACCGTGTTTTCCGCGTGATAACGTCGCGTTGTCATACATCGCCGGCCAGCTCGGCGTAAGAGCGGGCCTTGCGGAGACCACCGACTCAATGAATCGTGCAGTCGCCGAAAAGGTTTCGAAGCGCATCCTGCCGATGATCAAGCCCGGCGCGACCGTTGCCGTCCTAGGCCTCTCATATAAGCCATTTTCGCACGTCACCGAAGAATCGCAAGGCGTCTATGTAGCGAAACAGTTGTCGAACAATGGCCTTCGCGTTGTTGCCTACGACCCGATGTCGAGCGAGATGGCACTCGAAGACATTCGCCGAAAGATCGTCGTTCTCGATTCTATCGAAGAGTGCTTGGCCCAGGCCGAGGCCGTTCTGATAACAACGCCTGATCCTGCCTTCAAAGGATTGACGGCCGAATCGTTCAAGAACGAATGGTCCGAAGTGCTGGTGTTCGATTTCTGGCGTCTACTTGCAGACAAGATCGCTGACGCACCAAATATCAGATACGTCGGTATCGGAACCAGCGAAGATGACGCCGCAAATACCGCCCGGCTCAAAAAGCTTTGGTGGGGCGAAGCCGGCGACTCGCTGGGAACCTCAGCTGAATGACCCAAGGCCTTATTCGAGTCGAAATAGTCGCTCCGGTCCACAACCGAAAAGCGCTCACTTTGCTATGTTTGCAAAGCCTCTTGCGGATCAATAGCAATGGCCTTGACGTCGGTATTGTCATCGTAGATGACGGTTCGACAGACGGCACGAGCGATGCGATCCGCGAACAGTTTCCTGATGTCGATATTGTTAACGGGGACGGGGAATTGTGGTTCACCGAGGGAACAAACGTCGGTGTTCGCCGGGCACTCGAGCGTGATCCGAAATATATCCTCCTGATGAATGATGACCAGGTTTTTGACGAGGATTTTCTCGTTACCCTGGTCGAAACCGCCGAGCACAATCCTCGCTCGGTCGTCGGTTCACTGTTGCTGCTTTGGGACATGCCGCACAAGGTTTTTCAGGTCGCGCCAGTCTGGAGCACTCGGCACGGCGGATGGCGGCATTGGCAATCGCAAACAGTTTGGACCGTTCCCGAAAAGCCGTGGAAGGTTGATCTGATCGTGGGCAATTGCTTGCTTGTTCCGGCCGAAGCGATGCGTGAATGCGGTCTCATGAACTCGAAACGTTATCCGAATTTCGGCGACGCTGAGTATACGCCACGCCTTCGTAAGGCAGGCTGGAAACTTATCATTGATCCGAGATCCAGAGTTTTTTGCCAGCCCAACACCTCGCCTGGTCGGATTCGTAGCATGGGTTTTGCAAAGCTTTTCAACGCGCTCTTTGTCGATCTAAAGAGTTTTCAGAGCCTTCGCCGCCGCTTTTACGCTTGTGTCGATACGGCACCTACGAAATGGCAGGGGTTCGCGGCATTCGTCATTTTTCTAGCCCGTGCGGCAACGGGATATAATGCGGAGTCGGACCTCTGGAACAGGGCTCAGGTGGAAGAACCGCTATCAAAATCGTTTGCATCCGCCGTTCTAAATGACTGAACCAAAGCGAAAGCTCATTTTTCTGTGGACGTACACCGAATGGGGCGGCGCTCAGATCTATTTGCTTGCAGTAATGAAGCGGGCAAAAGAACTGTTTGACATCGTCGTCGTGCTGCCCCGCGAATCGATGCCCGATATTCTTGGTTTTCTCGACAGAATACAGATTCAGTACGACTTTATCGACGCCTGTCTCGATACCTCACGGGCGCCGTCCATTGCGGCAAAGATCAGGCGACAATGGCGGCGAATATACGCCGAGTGGACCAGTTTCCAATATTTGATGCGATATGACTTAAGTGACAGCATATTGCACATCGAAACGGCTCCGTGGCAATCGTGGATTTTGCTTACCGCTCTCGCACTTCGTCGGGCACATGTTTTTGTGACGATGCACAACATCATGCCGCGTTCGTCGGCGTGGCGTGAGCTTATTTGGAAAATTCGTATGCAGTTTGTTTCGCGTCTGCCGCGGTTTCATATTTTCCCGTCAAATCAGGACACTAAGGACCGATTGAAAGGCTGGGTCTCGAATAGATTTTTTGATGAAATGGAGGTCACATATACTGCCGTCAACCCAGTCGAGATAGGTGAAGCTGCTAGTGCAGAACTTGACGTCGCCGATACACGCCGGAAACACGGTCTTGACCTCAATAAATTTCTCGTACTATGCGTCGGCCAGTTTATCGACCGAAAGGGTCGGTGGGTCTTTCTCGACGCCGCGAGGAAGATCGCCTCTCGGCACGACGACATCGCGTTTGCCTGGATGACGCCAAAAATCCCCGACTCCGCCGATCAGGCGAAGATCGCAGAATATGGTCTTGGCGATACTTTCCAGCTGATTTTATCAAGTGACATCGGCAGTGAGCGACGTGACGTGCTGCGGTTTTTCCGCATCGCCAACGCTTTCGCTCTCGTGAGCTTTGTCGAAGGCCTGCCGATCTCGTTGCTCGAGGCGATGGCGCTCGGATTGCCGTCCATTTCAACAAATATCAACGCTATACCTGAGGCGATAATCAACGACAAAACCGGCATTTTGATCGAGGCGGGTGACAGCAATGCTCTGGCGGAATCGATACTACGGCTCAAAAGCGACAGTGACTTGTGTGCGCGAATCGCAAAAACGGGTAGGGAATTCGCCCTCAGCAATTTCGATGAACGCCGTGTGGCCGATATCGTCATCGATTCCTACAAGCGGTCTTTTAACGGCAAATGAGCGAACAACGCCAATCGCAATCGGGCAAAAGTGTCATTCGAAACGTATTTTACGGTTCGCTGACGTGGTTTCTCCCGTTGTGTATCAGCTTTATCGCGACTCCAATAATCGTACGATCTCTTGGAAATAACGACTATGGCATCTACGCCCTCGTACTCGGTTTTATCGGCTATTCGTTTACCTTTAGCTTTGGTAAAGCGATCACCAAATACGTCGCGGAATATCACAATACTCCCGAATCCGACAAGATAACTGATGTCATTTCGGCAAGCTTCGTATTGAATTGTGTTATCGGACTGACCGGTGTCTCTGTGATCTGCCTGCTCACTCCATGGTTAGTTCGCGATGTTTTCCGAATTGAAGATGCGTCTCAGGAAAAGACGATCTACGCCATGTACATCGCCGCGGCAGTGATCTTCGTGTCGATGCTGAATACGCTCTTCGCCTCGATGCTGCAGGGTCTTCACCGTTTTGATATCTATTCAAAGATATTTACAGCCAGCGGATTTGTCTCGATCGGCGGCAACCTTGTATTGGCTTTAATGGGCTACGGCCTTGTCGCTCTGTTGCTGTGGAATCTGATAACGCTCGCCGTTTTCGCCGCAATTTATGCATTCGTCGGAAAACGGCTCCTTCCAGAATTCAAGCTCAGGCTTAGTTTTGACCGTTCAACCGTGCGATTGGTATTGGGCTACAACGCCGGAATTATCGGTTATCAAATCGTTGCAAATGTCCTGTTGCTTTTTGAACGAGGATGGATCACTCAGCGGCTCGGCAGCGAAAGCCTGACGTATTACGTAGTGCCCATGACGCTTGGAATGTACTTGCACGGTTTTGTATCGAGCCTCGTCCAAGTGATATTTCCGCTTGCAAGCGAATTAAACAAAGACCGTGAGAAGCTGCTCAATTTATATACCAAGGCAACAAAGATAATCAGCATGATCGTCGTTTTTGTGGCAATGAGCGTCGTAGTCAATTCACGACTTTTCCTGCATTTGTGGATAGGCGATAACTTTGTCGAGAATTCATCTGATCTCTTGATCCTTCACATGATCACCTTTGGATTGGCAGCCATATTGACCGTTTCTTGGCAGATGAGCGAAGGACTAGGATTTCCGCACTACAATTTCGGCATAATCAGTATTTGTCTCGTCATTTCTGTTTCGCTGATGTTCGCTTTGACCGCAAATTATGGCAATTTGGGGGTCGCTTTCGCACGGCTGGCGGGATTTGGAACGATCTTCCTTTCCATCTTTGTTGTCGAGCGGTTGTTTTTCAAAAATATCCAAGCGGCATTTTGGATTCGAACCGTCTGGTGTCTTGGAGCGGCGTGTCTGACAGCCGTAGGGGCCGAATATCTTATAACCGCAAATCTGCCACGAACTTGGCCGACGCTGATTTTGTCAGCCGGTGTCGGCGGAGGAGCATATCTTTTGGTATTATGGCTGTTGAAATTCGTTACTGAGGAGGAAAGGCTGCTGATCCGCACGCTCTTGAAGCGTTAGTTCACTATTTGTAATGGAACTTGTTCACAGAGTTGAGTTTATCAAACAGGCATGTGTCGGCAAAAAGGTGCTTCACCTTGGCTGCACGAACTGGCCATACACGCAAGACTCGATCGACAATGGCATGCTGCTCCATAACGAACTCGCCAAGTCAGCG
>CAZVDM010000060.1:0-19058 GCA_964625555.1 uncultured Chloracidobacterium sp. | reverse complement strand
CGCGAAAGGCCTGACACTCGAATCACCTCAGGTTCGCAACCGTATCGTTAACTCGCTGTTTGATGCCGCCAAGAAGCTCAAACCGGCCCCGTTCATGCTGGGCGATAACGCCAAATTGATCACGACCGGTAATTTCACGGACGACCTCGTCAAACTAAAAGATTGCGATTTTGTCATTGAGGCAGTCGTTGAAAATCTTGAAATCAAACACAAGCTGTTCGCTCAGGTCGAAGCAAACCGCAAGCCCGGAGCGGTGATCGCTTCGAACACGAGCGGCATACCGATCGATTCGATCGCCGAGCCCTTTTCGGACGATTTCAAGGCACATTTTGTCGGTATTCACTTCTTTAATCCGCCGCGATATATGAAGCTCGTCGAGGTCATTCCCGGCTCGAAAACGAGCGGCGAGATCGCCTGTAAGATCTCTGGCTTTCTCGACCAGCGGCTTGGCAAAGGTGTCGTTCCGGCAAAGGATCGCCCGAATTTTATCGCCAACCGCATCGGTGTTTTTGGCATGATGGCGACGATACATGAGATGATCGCCGGAGGTTGGACGCCGACCGAGGTCGATCAGATGACCGGCAAAGCTATAGGCCACGCATCGTCGGCGACGTTCAGAACATCTGACCTTGTGGGCCTTGATGTCACGGCCCACGTCACGAACAATCTTTATCCTGCCGTTCCCGACGACGAAGACCGCGACGTTTTTGTTCTGCCGGAATTGATCCAGACGCTGCTCGACAAAAAGCTGCTTGGCGATAAAACAAAAGGCGGTTTCTTTAAGAAATCAAAAGACGCCGAGGGCAAACGCGTCATTCTCGAACTCGACCTGAATACATTCGAATACAAGCCACAGGAAAAGACCAAGTTTCCGTCGCTCGACGCTGCAAAGGCTATTGAAGACAAGGCGAAACGCGTGAAGACTCTCGTTTGGGGCGATGATCGCGTGGGCGAATTCCTGTGGAAGACGACGTCCCGCGTTTCGCGTTATGCGGCGAACCGCATCCCCGAGATCGCCGATACGATCGTCGAGATCGACAACGCGATCAAATGGGGCTTTGGCTGGGAGATCGGCGTGTTCGAAGCCTGGGACGCTATCGGCGTTGCCGAATCGGTCGAGCGAATGCGTAAAGAGGGGCAGGCGATCCCGGCGAATGTCGAAAAAATGCTTGCGTCGGGCGCGACGACTTTCTATAAGAACGATGGCGGGAATCATTCGTTTTACGATCTGGTCGCGGGCGAATACAAACCAATGCCCGCCCGTCCGGGCGTTCTCATTCTCAAGGACATCAAGGAACGAAGCGGAGTTATCAAATCTAATCCCGGAGCTTCGCTCATCGACATCGGCGACGGCGTTGCGTGTCTCGAATTCCACTCTAAGATGAATTCGATCGGCGGCGACACGGTCGGGATGATGAATTTCGCTCTCGACGAGGTCGAAAAGAATTTCACCGGCCTCGTCGTTGGCAATCAGGGCGGCAATTTTTCGGCCGGTGCAAATATCATGATGCTCCTGCTCGCCGCTCAGGAGGAAGAATGGGACGACATCAATATGATGGTTCGTGCCCTGCAAAACGCGGTGATGCGTCTCCGATATTCGGCAACGCCGGTCGTCACGGCTCCGTATGGCCTGACGCTCGGCGGCGGTTGCGAGATCGCGATGCACGGCGACAAAGTGCGAGCCGCGGGCGAAACTTACATCGGCCTCGTCGAGGTCGGCGTCGGCGTAATTCCGGCCGGCTGCGGTACCAAGGAAATGACGATGCGTGCGATGGACGCTGCCGCAAAGGCCCCGGACGCAGATCCGCTGGCGTTCCTTAAAAAGACGTTCGAAACGGTTGGCATGGGCAAGGTCGCGACATCTGCCCAAGAGGGCCGTTCGTTCGGGTTCCTCCGCGACGGCGACGCGATCTCGATGAATGGCGACCGCTTGATACAGGACGCGAAGCAAGAGGTTTTGAATCTCGCGTCGGCCGGTTATGTTCAGCCGGTCGAGCGAACAGACATCACTGTGCTTGGCGAATCGCTCGAAGCAGCGTTAAAACTCGCGTTGCATATGATGAAACAGGGCGGATTTATCTCCGACCATGACCAACTGATCGGCCAAAAGCTTGCACATGTTATGGCCGGCGGCACGATCAATCATAAAACGCAGGTCTCGGAGCGTTACCTGCTCGACCTCGAACGCGAAGCTTTCGTCTCGCTTTGCGGCGAGCGAAAAACGCAGGACCGTATAGCGGCGATGCTCAAAACCGGCAAGCCGTTGAGGAACTAATAGCGTTCAGAGTGCAGGCTTTAGCCTGTATCTTGTGTGCGGTGGAGACAAGCTAAAGGTTGCACTCTGAACAAAATATGGTCGAGAGCTTTAGAAGCAAACGTTTTCGCTGGTTATTCAATTTCTTTCCGGCATTTCGCGGAACGGGCGGACGAGTGACGTATATAGCGGATGATTTTCACGAGGTCCGCGTGAAATTGCCGCTCAATTGGCGGACGCGAAATTATGTAGGGACGATATATGGCGGCAGCATTTACGCTAGCGTCGATCCGATCTATATGCTGATGCTGATCCATATCCTCGGCCCCGATTACGTGGTCTGGGACAAGGCGGCGAAGATCAGGTTTAAGAAGCCGGGCAAGGACACGCTTTATGTATATTTCCATTTATCGCAGAAGGAGATAGTCGAGATCAAACGCCTCGCCGAGACCGAGCGTTCGGTCGATCGAATATATAAATTGGAATTGAAGGACAAGAACGGAGTAGCACATGCGTTCATTGAAAAGACTTTGTATATTGCTAAAAGGTCGAAGCTGGAGGCCCGAGCCGTCAGCTGAATGCAAAACTAAAGGAGAATCAAAATGAAAACTTACTTTATTCTTGGCCTGATGGCCGTTTGTTCAATGATCGCCGGCTGCAACGCGACCGGTACACCGGTTGAATACGCGAATGTATGCGACAAGGCAAATAATGAAAAGCGTGTAGAGGTCGTCGGCTTTCTGGACAATAAGGGAAGCGCGATGTGTTCGAGCGGTTATGGCAATCCGATGCGCTGCCCGATCAGCTTTAAGTCTGATCTGAACGAAACAAAAGGTATAAACGCTGACATCGACAAAGGTACCGGCAGCAGTTCGATCGATGAATACGAAAAGGGAAAAGGCCTTAAAATCAAGGACGATAAAGGCGAATTTATAGAACGGACGCAAAAGGTAAAGATCGTGGCCGACGTTAAGGTTTTCGATTCGCCGCCGACTGACGGAAACACCGCGGCCTGCTACGTTGTTGTCAAAAAGATCGAAAAGGCTCAATAGAAAATGAAAAGATGTACCTGGGCAACAAACGATCTGAACATCGCCTACCACGACACCGAGTGGGGCGTGCCGGTGCATGACGATCGTTTGTTGTTCGAATTTTTGATCCTCGAGGGAGCGCAGGCCGGATTGAGCTGGGATACGATCCTTCGAAAACGCGAAGCTTATCGCGATGCATTTGATAATTTCGATCCTGAGAAAGTAGCGAAATATTCTGATGCCAAATGCGCGAAACTGCTGCTTAATGAAGGCATCGTTCGCAACCGCCTAAAGATAGCCTCAGCCGTAAGAAATGCAAAGGCGTTTATTGCGGTGCAGAAGGAATATGGCTCGTTCGACAAATATATCTGGAGCTTTGTCGGCGGAAAGCCGCTCGACAACAAACTCAAGGGGCACGGCGATGTTCCGGCAAAAACAGAGGTCTCAGACGAGATATCGAAAGATCTGAAAAAGCGCGGATTCAACTTTGTCGGCTCGACTATAATGTATGCATTTATGCAGGCGACGGGAATGGTCAATGATCATCTCAAATCCTGTTTCAGGCATTCGCAAGTATAGATATTTCGAATGGAATATATCGTAGCAACACTAGGAGCAATTGCCCTCGCGATATTTGGAAGGATATCTGGGTTTGAGCGAGACCGTTCATTTTACCCAACTGTTTTGATCGTGATCGCGCTTTTGTACCTTCTATTCGGGGCGATCGACGGGCGTACTTCGGTAATTCTCATTGAATCGGTGTTTGCTCTGTTGTTTTCGGCTGCGGCCGTGGCTGGTTACCGAAAGGGCTGCTGGATCGTCGCTTTTGGTATTGCCGCCCACGGTGTCTTTGATTTTGTGCGGCAGTTCTTTATTGAGAACTCCGGTGTGCCGGTATGGTGGCCGGGATTCTGTGGAACGATTGACGTTCTGCTTGGGATTTGGGTCGGCGTATTTGTTTGCCGTCGAGTGAAAGACGCGGACGTTCTTTAGCGATGGAATATCCGATCACATCGGCGATCAGGTTTTTGAGAGAGAAAAAGGTCGAGTTTTTGCCGCGGCTTTACGATTATGTCGAGAAAGGCGGGACCGCTGAATCGGCCAGGCAGTTGGGCGTGGACGAACACGCGGTCGTTAAGACCTTGGTATTTGAAACGAACGATAAAAAGCCCCTTATCGTCCTGATGCACGGCGACCGGCAAGTGTCGCAGAAGAATCTCGCCCGTCGCATTGGTGCCAAGAGCGTCGAGACTGCTGATCCGAAACGAGCATCAAACTGGACGGGCTATCAATTCGGCGGCACATCGCCATTTGGAACGCGTATAGCGATGCCTGTCTACGTTGAGGCGAGCGTTTTTGATCTAGACAAGATCTACATCAACGGCGGAAAGCGAGGTTTTCTAGTTGAAATAAAACCAGAGGTTTTGGAAACGGTCTTGCAGACAGAAAAGGTAGAGGTAGGTGTATGACGAGAGCTGTATTGGCAACGGGAATCATAGTTCTTATGTTGCTCTCGCTTTTTGTATCGAATGGGTTTTCACAGGATTCAAGGCAGCAAACAACTTTTGGCTCAGAAATGGAAATTGAAAAACCGATTAAGGTGCCGTCGTCATTTTTCAGGCAGATGACCAAAGCAGACAGACGAAAATTGAATGAATGCCAACATCAGACTGAATATCCGGCTCTTCAAAAAAAGAATTGGCATGACCACTTCGTTGGATCAGTGTTGGATGTTAGAAACGCCAAAGGCAGTCTGGACATATTAGTTGTCCAGGCCGACTCAGGTTGCTTTTGGGGAGCACATAACACCAAATTCTGGATCTTAAGTAAAAGGAAGAGCGAATCGCCTAAGAATTACAAAAAGATATTCGAGGGACAAATGGATGGTTTGGAAGTTGCAAATCGAGCCTCGCGGGTTTATCCGAATTTAGAAATTATGTCTCATACAGCTATTGAGATGTTCACAACTACTTATCGATATCGGAGCGGTCGCTATCGTGCAGGAGCGTGCTACGTAGAGAATATGGGAGATGATTCCCCAAACAGACCACGGGTCAAGTGTGGAAAATACGATTTGGAGTTTAGGAAATGAAAGAAGCAGTAATAGTATCGGCCGTGCGAACGGCTGTCGGAAAGGCGCCGAAGGGCACTTTGAGGAATACGCGATCGGACGAACTGGGCGCTACGGCGATCAAGGAAGCGGTCGCTCGTGCGGGCGTTGACGCGTCGCTGATCGATGACGTGATCATGGGCTGTGCTTTTCCCGAGGCTGAGCAGGGAATGAACGTCGCCCGAACGGCGTCGATCCTTGCCGGTCTGCCGGTCGAGGCATCAGCGATGACGGTAAATCGCTATTGTTCGAGTGGTCTGCAGACCATCGCACTCGCGGCCGAACGCATTATGGCCGGTGGTGCCGATGCAATAGTCGCCGGCGGACTCGAATCGATGACCGTGATCCCGATGGGCGGCAATACGTTTCGCCCGAATCCCGGCCTAGCAGATACGTATCCTGATTACTATCTCAACATGGGCCTCACGGCTGAGAATCTCGCACGCAAATATGAGATCACACGCGAACAAGCTGACGATTTCTCATACAATTCGCACCGCAAAGCCCTCGCCGCGATCGCCGAAGGCCGATTCAAAGACGAGATCGTGCCGATGAATGTCTTTGTCGATGAGATCGACGAAAAGGGAAGAGTCCGCCGCAAAGAAATCGTCTTCGCCCAAGACGAAGGCCCGCGTGCCGACACCTCCGTCGAAGGTTTGGCAAAGCTCAGGGCCGTATTTCATGTCAATGGAACCGTCACGGCAGGGAATTCGTCGCAAATGTCCGATGGCGCCGCCGCTGCGGTCGTGATGTCGATGGACAAGGCAAACGAACTCAGCATCAAGCCGCTCGCGAGATTTGTCTCATTCGCCACCGCCGGATGCCTGCCCGAAGAAATGGGCATCGGCCCGGTCTACGCGATCCCAAAGGCACTCAAATTGGCCGGCCTTACGCTTGACCAGATCGACGTGATCGAACTGAACGAAGCATTCGCGGCACAAGGCTTGTCGGTAATGAAGGTCCTCGAAATGGACCCAAGCAAGGTCAACGTCAACGGCGGGGCCGTAGCCCTCGGCCATCCTCTGGGCTGCACCGGTGCCAAATTGACCGCTACCGTTTTGCAGGAACTCAAACGCACCGGCAAACGCTACGGCATGGTAACAATGTGCGTCGGCGGCGGCATGGGCGCTGCGGGGATATTTGAAAGATTAGACTAGGAATTTAGCCACAGAGAACACAGAGATTAGGAGGAATTGCTACAGATAACCAGGAAACGCTAGAATCGAGAACTTTTTCTCAGTGTTCTCTGTGATCTCTGTGGCTAAATAATATGGAAACACAAATGGAAAGAGAATATGTAAAAGGCGGCGAGTTTTTGATCGCTGATTCGACTACGGCCGAGATGTTTACGCCGGAGGATTTTACCGACGAGCACCGCATGATCGGCGAGACTTGCAAAGAGTATATCGACAACGAGGTCGTGCCTAATTTGCCGGCTCTCGAAGGCCACGCATGGGAAGTCGCCCGCGATCTGCTCAAAAAAGCCGGTGAACTCGGCCTACTCGGGGCCAACATTCCCGAAGCATACGGCGGCATGGAACTTGACCAAACCTCAGGCGTCGTTATCGCCGAGATGGTCGGCCGCGGTAGCGGTTTTGGTTCGACCTATGGTGCGCAGACGTCGATCGGCCTGCTTCCGATCCTCTATTGGGGCTCGGAAGAACTCAAAAATGAGTGGATCCCGAAGATCATCTCCGGCGAAGCTGTCTCGGCATACTGCCTGACCGAATCCAGTTCCGGTTCCGACGCTCTCGGTGCGAAATGCGTCGCCAAGCTCAGCGATGACGGCCAGACGTGGACGCTCAACGGCGAAAAGATGTGGATCACGAACGGCGGCTTCGCCGACGTGTACATCGTCTTCGCCAAGGTCGATGGCGAGAAAGAGAAATTCTCAGCCTTTGTCGTTCCCCGCAGCGAAAACTGCCGTCCCGGCAATGAAGAGCACAAGCTCGGCATCAAATCTTCCTCAACCACGGCGGTCATCCTGTCCGACGCGAAAATTCCGGTCGGGAACCTCATCGGCAATGTCGGCGATGGTGCAAAGATCGCATTCAATGTGCTCAATGTAGGCCGTTTCAAACTCGGCGCTTCGGTTACGGGCGGCGCAAAACTTGCCATTCACGAGGCCGTTCGGTATGCGAATGAACGTCACCAGTTCAACAAACCGATCTCGTCCTTCGGCGCGATCAAACACAAGCTCGCCGAGATGGCGATCCGCACGTGGGTTGCCGAATCGATCACGTATCGAACCGTCGGTATGATCGATCACCTCATCGGTGACGGTGCCGACAGTGCTACCAAACTGCAGTCGATCGAGGAATACGCCGTCGAATCGTCGATCAACAAGGTCGCCTGCTCCGAAGCTCTCGACTACGTCGTGGACGAGATGGTCCAGATCTACGGCGGTTATGGTTACTCGGCTGATTATCCCGCCGAACAGGCATACCGCGATTCGAGAATCAACCGAATTTTCGAGGGAACCAATGAGATCAACCGGATGCTAATTCCCGGCCAGTTGATGAAGCGTGCGATGAAGGGCAAGCTCGGACTTTTGCAGGCCGCAAAGGCGTTGCAGGATGAGCTGCTCAATCCGACGATGTCTTTTGACGAAGATACAAGCTTGCTTGCTGCGGAGACCAAACTTGCCCAAAACGCGAAGAAGGTCGCATTGATGGTTCTCGGCACCGCCGCTCAGAAATATATGATGGCCCTCAGCGAACAGCAGGAAGTGTTGATGAACTGTGCCGACATCATCATGGACGCGTACCAGATGGAAACCGCGATCCTACGTGCCAAAAAGTACGCCGACAGGAACGGCGAAGAAGCTGCCGGCCGTTACATCGATATGGCAAGCGTTTATTGCAACGACGCGATCCAGCGTGTCGATGCAAAGGCCAAAAACACCATCGCCGCCATCAGCGAAGGTGACGAAGGCCGCACTCTGCTTGTCGCTCTCAAGCGGTTTACAAAGAACAATTCGCCGGTCAACACGATCGCCGCCCGCCAACGGATCGCCGACGTGATGATCTCTGCAAATACCTACACCTATTAAGGTGGTTCGCACAAGACAAAAAAAGGCCGCGGATCGTATTCCGCGGCCTTTCGCCAAACTAGATCCTTGACAGATCAGTATCTCCGAAAATACTGTGCCTGATATCTGCGCTGTTTCGGCTTAAGTTTATAGGTATAGAGTGCCGAGCTGCCGGCTCCAATGGCCGTGCCGTAAAGTGCACCTTTCTTTCCGCCGAGCAATCCGCCGAGCAATGCTCCGGCACCGGTTCCGATCGCAATATTGAATAAGTTGCGGTGGCGCCGGTAGAGGCTCGGTTTCTTATAGACCGTTGTTGTGCGGCGTGTATTGCCGTAGTATCGTGTCGTCTGAGCGTTTGATGTGGTGGCAAAGGCCGGTACCATCACAGCCATCACGGCTGCCATCATAAATGTCGATATAATCTTTTTCATTGTATTATTTCTCCCCATGGTTGGATTGTGGAAATGTTTTCCTACACTTTGAAGTTGGCAAGTCCCGTGCCATTAGGGCAAAGTCTCATATTTACAACAGTTTAGCGTTATGGCTGCAGGTGTAGACGATGAACACACACACTATTTCGGGCAACGATGTCGTTTATCGTGTGAAGATCTCAGCCTGATTTTCCTTTGGTAATTTTTTGAGAGAATTGATATGTCTAATATGTACCGCGTAAATAGGTGGTCCGATTTCCGACCTCCAAATCCAGCGATGCTAAGGCACATTCTAGTGTGCGAGGGTTATAGCGTTCAACAATGGGGCGACTCGCCAGGTTCCGCGATCCCGATGCATAAGCACGAGAAAGAGCAGTCGCATTGGATAATCTCTGGGTCGTTCGAGATGACGGTGGAGCGAAACGGGACGTTCATACTTGAGGCCGGCGACCGCGACTTTTTACCGGCAGGCACTTACTATTCGGCGCGTGTTTTGGGCGATGAGCATGTGATCTACCTTGTCGGCGAAAAATAAATCCAATTAAGCGACTGCAAAAAATGCGCGCAAATTGGTTTAACATCGGCGCACGTTGTGCTACTCTTCTCCAGTAACGTCTTCATAAGCGCCTGTAAAGGCAAGCGCTTATGGCAGCTGTCGCCAAATGCTAAAAGGAAACATCCCCGAACTTTGCTTGTATTACGACCTTGAATGGGTGCCGGACGCTGCAGGTGCCCGAAGGTTGTTTGACTTGCCGGATGATACCACCGAGATCGAAGCGATGCAGCAATTGTGGGCACACACGCCGCAGTACGATGCAGAGAAAATGCCGCGTCCGTTTATTAAGTATATGTTCTCGCGCGTGGTCTCGATCGCTTTTTTGTCACGCCGAGTTGTGTATCGCGAAGGTGAACGCACGATCGAATTCGGACTAAATTCGCTTCCGAAGTTGCCGTTTGTTGACGAGGACGTCAATGAGGCCGAGATCATCCAGCAGTTTCTGTACTTTGTTGGCAAACGGCGGCCGCAACTCGTTGGTTTTAATTCGGCCGAATCTGATCTTCAAGTCCTGATTCAGCGTGGAATGATAAATGAGGTTTCCGCACCCGAATTTAACGAGAGACCGCAGAAGGCCTGGGATCCGGGCGATTATTTCAAGCGATTTGATAACGAAGATCATCTTGACCTATTGAAACTCTTCTCTAGCGGAGCGATGAAACCCAAACTCGACGAACTCGCCAAGCTCTGCGGATATCCCGGAAAGATAGACGTTAAAGGCGACCAGGTGACCGACCTTTGGCTCGCTCGCGACATTACCAAGATCGTCGAGTATAACCAGATCGATACGCTAAATACCTATCTCGTTTGGCTAAGGCTAGTCTATTTTGCGGGAAAGATGTCGGAAGAGGAGTATTTCGACGAAACCGAGCAATTTCGTGCATTTCTCGACGCTGAGGCCGAAAAAGAAGAAAAGGCCTTCCTTACGCAGTTCACCGAAAAGTGGCCGCTCTAATATATGGAAATCGGCAAGATATATCTCGAAAATTGTACCGAAACATTAAGTCGAATGCCCGACAATTTTGTCGACATGACGATCACGAGTCCGCCGTACGACGATCTGCGTGATTACAACGGTTATCATTTTCCGGTCGAGGAAATTGCCAAAGGGCTGTTCGCAAAGACTAAGCCGGGTGGTGTCGTGATCTGGGTGGTCGGCGACCGAACGGTTAACGGCGACGAAACTCTCAGCAGCTTTAAGCACGCTTTTGCGTTCAAAGATGCTGGATTTCGGGTTCACGATACGATGATCTACGCCAAAAACAATCCGATACCGAGTGATTGCGGATTGCGTTACCGCCAATGTTTTGAGTATATGTTTTGCTTTTCAAAGGGGCGGCCAAAGACATTCAACCCGATCGTTCAGACCATCAATCAGGAAAAGGCTTTCAAATCCTTTCGTATAACAAAGGTCGGCCGAAACGATCTGGCTCAGGACCACGTTGCTCCAAAACAGCGTAAAGTGGACAATATCTTTTACTACGGCGACAGCGAGATCTTTTACTACAATGTCGGCACCTCTAGCTCAAAGGACAAAGTTGCGTTTGGC
The DNA here is from genome assembly GCA_964625555.1 of uncultured Chloracidobacterium sp. Classification (GTDB taxonomy): domain Bacteria; phylum Acidobacteriota; class Blastocatellia; order Pyrinomonadales; family Pyrinomonadaceae; genus OLB17. The sequence continues at coordinate 8,096 of CAZVDM010000060.1, read as the reverse complement.
CATCCCGCGATCTTTCCTGAGCAACTCGCTCACGATCAGATAAGCACTTGGACGAACGCGGGCGATCTTGTTTACGATTGCTTTATGGGCAGCGGAACGACCGCGAAGATCGCACATCAACTTGGACGACAATGGATCGGTTCGGAAATCTCGATCGAATACGTCGAGATAGCTACGCAAAGGTTAAACCCCTATCTCAACGAACGTAAATTATCGGCCGGGAAATAACAACCTAACTCATCTATGAGGCGTCTAACAACCATTCGTGCAAAAAGTTGAGGTTGAAATGAAGAAATTGTTTTTTGCGGTGTTACTCGCACTTTCGCTATCAGCGATCGGATTTGGCCAACCCCGGCCGATCGAGAAGAGCTCAAATCCGAATACAAAAGCGGCCCCATCATCCTTTGCAGCAAAGTATGAAGGTGGGCTATTTGGATTTAACGAAAAGATCGATGGCACCTTAAAATTTGATGACGAGAACAATCGGCTTTTATTTCTAGGCAAAACACAGAAAGAAATGTTCTCGATCCCGTTCGATTCGCTCATCGTGATCTATCCGACTTCAGAATCGGTGACTTCCACGACGGGAAACGTCGTTAAAAATATTCCGTTGCCAGGTGCCGGACTTGCAGGACTAATCAAAGAAAAGCGTCGGTTTTTGGTTCTGCAGTTTGACGATCCGGACGCAGACGTAAAGGGGATGGTCAACTTTAAGATCGAAAACAAGGAACTGCTCGATTCTGTTATTCAATCGCTCGGCAGCAAAGCCAAGATGACACAGCGTGGAGATGCTTACTATCGGCCAAGGGCACCTAAAACCGCGATCTAATTGATATCGCCGAAACGGTGCTGGAGTATCGCCGTAATACCGATCGCGGCGGTTTCAGCTCGGAGAATCCGGCCGCCGAGCGTAACGACCTTGATACCTTGCCCAAGGGCGGCATCCAACTCAGTATCATCCCAACCGCCTTTTGGCCCGAAAAAGGCGGTTATTTTCTTTTTTGATTTGATACTAGAAAAATCCAAACCGTCGCGCTCAGAAAACAAGACCACATCTTCAGCGATCGAATTCGCGATCAATTCCGCAAACCCAAGAGGTTCGGTAATTTGCATCAGCTTTGCTCGGCCGCATTGCTTTGTCGCTTCCATCGCGATACGTCTCCAGCGTTCCAGTCTTCGGGCAGCGTCCTTGACCTTCACATCAGAGCGCATCGTTATAAGCGGAATTAACTTGTTCACTCCGAGTTCAACGGCCTTCTGGACCACTAGATCGTGCTTATCTCCGTTTACTACGGCGGCAGCTATTGTTAGATCCAGCGGTGACTCTGCCGATGCCGGCTCGATCTCCTCAACAATAATTATCTCCGAGCTTCTCTTCCCTATCGAAGCGATGGTTCCCATTAACTCTCGGCCCATACCGTCAAAAACCGAAACCTCGCTGCCAATACGAAGTCGTAAAACGTCGCGAAGATGGCGCGTTTCATCCTCATTCAACGTTACTCCTGATTTTGTAAAACTGATGACTGGTGCGTAAAATCGGCGCATAAGCTACTGGGCCTGTCGGATCTGGCCAAACGTTTCCCTAAATACCGCCGTATCCTGGCGGATCGCAACCCAACCTTCAAAAAGCTCAGGTGTTTGCAGCCACAGTGAAAGCCACTGTGAGATCTCGATCGCTATTTGACGGTCCAGAGAATCCGTTTTTGTCGACTTTGCAGCCTCATTGACCTCGCTTTTCCCTCGAAGGGCGGTTTCACGAAGCTGACGCAAGCCTTCTTTGTCTCGGTCGGCGTTAAACTTCCTTCTCAGATTTTCGAGATCACGGATGGTCGACAGGGCCGACCGCAGATCTCCCAAACGCAAAACCGTGCGGAGTGCCGCATCGTATGGATTGTCGGATATACGTGATACATATAGCTCCATTACCTCGGAATGCCTCAGGTGAGCGCCTTCGTCTGCCAGGAGCCTCGCTATCACCATTGGCGAATCCACAGCCGGTTTGCCAAAATGAGCTTCCACTGCGACTTCGATCGCTTCGAGCTCAGGGCGCCCAACGCTTTCACAATCGAGCTTCTCCCAAACTTCGATCATCAACTCGTCCTTTGTCCGGGCGTTCCACATTTCCTTTAGTCAATCTCTCGTACGTTTTTAATGAGATCCGTCGTTGAATGATCCTTTGGATCGCCGACGATCACGACGATGCCGCCGAGTTGTTGCATCAAGTTCCTTTCCGGCACAGTGTCGGTCGTATAGTCAGTGCCCTTCGCGTGAAAATCCGGCCGGACCGCTTTCATCAATTCTTCGACGGTCGGCTCGTCAAATATTGTCACCAAATCAACGCAGCGCAGCGAAGCGACGATCTCCGCACGTTCATTCTCAGGCATAAAGGGTCGATTCGTTCCTTTCAACTGTCTCGTTTGCCGGTCCGAATTGATGCCCACAACGAGTATATCGCCTACCGCCTTTGCTCCTTTCAAATACCTGACATGGCCGACGTGGAAGAGGTCGAAGCAGCCGTTCGCGAGAACGATCTTTCGGCCTTTCGACCGCAGATCATTGACGGAATCGGCCAGCGATTGGCGGTTCAATATCGGTGCGGGATCTATTCTAGACATGTGGATTCGACACAGCCGCTTTTGAGGCGGTTTCAAGCGATGTGAGCAACTCCGAAGCACTAACAGAGGCGGTTCCTTTTTTCATGACAACGAGGCCTCCGGCGTGATTTGCTATCCGAGCCGATTCGGCAAAACTTAGGCCGGAGGCGAGTCCGAGAGCAAAGGCAGCAATTACCGTATCGCCCGCTCCTGTCACATCAACCGGATCAAGCGGGCCTACGGCATCGATCTGAAGCACGTCTTTGTCAGGCTCAAATAACTGCATTCCCTTATTTCCATTAGTAACCAGGAGAGCCTGATAACCAAGCTCCATGCAAAGACGTTGGACCTGGCTCGAAGTAAAGTCTTTGCCGAGTATTTGCTCAACTTCCTCCTGGTTTGGCGTCGCAGCAGTAGCGCCGGGAAATTCGCGAAGGCGAAAACGCGAGTCCACGATAATCGGGATATCACGAGATGTTGCGATCTTCAGGGCCGCATCGAACACCGTTGTGTCTGCAACTCCATAGTCGTAGTCGGAAACAATGATCGCGTCCGCGTCTTCGGCGCAGACGGAAATATTCTCGATCAACTGATGGCGGACGGCGTCGCTGATCCCGGCCTGGTTTTCATAATCTATCCTAATTACTTGTTGGTGAACTGCGTGCGGTTGGCCCGCCAAGACCCTAAGCTTAGTGGTGGTGCTAAACGAATCGTCAGATATTATGTCGGAAATTGGGACTCTATTATTTGTAAGCGATCCTAGCAGCAGCTTTCCGTTTGCGTCGTTACCTGTAACGCCTATCACTATCGGAGTTCCGCCAAGCGAAGCCACATTTGCTGCTGCATTGGCTGCAGACCCGGGCATCGTAGTCGTTTCGTCGTGCCTCAGAATAAAAACCGGAGCTTCGCGTGAGACACGAGCGATCGTGCCGTTGAGGTACTGGTCTGCCACCAGGTCACCTATGATCATGACCTTTTTAGATGCGAAGATCTGATCGATACTTTCGTTGAATTTTTTCATCGATCAACTGAGAAATTACTATAAATCACGCCGTTAAACAAAAATGGCTGAGGATGCCGTATCCTCAACCATTTTCGGCAAATTGCTCTTCACCAAATTAGTGAGTGTCGTATCCGGCCACCGGGTAGTCTCCGGTTAGACCCCATTGAGACTGAGTGGCATTTTGGAAATTGCTGGTACTGGTCAAAACATAAAATGTTCCGGTCGTGTCACGCCAAATGGCCAGATCCGTCTTGCCGTCACCATCATAATCGTTCTGAACACTAAGGTCAGAACCTGTCAACCCAAAGAATGTTGCGATCAAGCCGCCATCCGAGCTTTTACGGATGTACCAAGCGAGATTCGACGCGGGGGTTGCGCCTTCGCGGACAACGGCGATGTCGGTTTTGCCGTCTCCGTCATAATCACCAGGTACAACAAGGTCGTTGCTGAGACCCCAATTGACGATCAAGTAGCTGTTATTGCTGCTTTGTTGAATGTAGAAAGTCGATTGGCTGGCAGCTGTCGCACCGGGTCGCTGAACACCGATGTCAAATTTAGTGTCGCCGTCATAATTTCCCGGAGCCGTGTAGTCGGTCGAAAGTCCGAACTGCGTCGCCGAAAATCCACCGGTACTGTTTAGAATGTACCAGATCATATTTCCGCCCGTACGACGGACGACTGCAGGGTCCGTTTTGCCGTCACCATCGTAGTCACGGGCAACAGGTTCGTCGCCCGTAATTCCAAATGCGACAGCCACAAATGTACTTGTCGAGCTATTCAGACGATACCAAACTCCGTCCGTATCACGCCAAACCGAGATGTCGCCTTTATTATCGCCATCAAAATCGCCGGGCGAGGGATAGTCAACATTGGCCAGTCCAAATTGCTGAGCCACGAACCCGGTCGGGCTGCCGCTGTTCTTGATGTACCAAACGTTGGTGCTTGGACGAAAGATCGTGAAATCGGCCTTTCCGTCCAAGTCATAGTCCATCGCTTTGCGAAGTGCTAATTGGCCCATGGCGGAAACTGCGAAAACAATCGCGACTGCGAAAACAATTGCGAACTTACTGGTCGCAGCTAATAGATATCTCATTTTGATCGTCCTTTTATCAGAAAATTTCTAAAAGGTTCCGGCAAGACTCTGCCAAAAATCCGTGAACCTTAAATATACACTGTTTGGCCTCGAAAAAGCAACAAAATGCTGATTGCAATTCTATCCTGAAAACCGCTCGAAACCCTTGTTTTATGGCCTTAGATCAACAGTTAGACGTTTGGCTTTCAAAAAAAGTTGGAATAGCCGGAGAATTTTTCCGCTAATTCCGCTTTTGTGTGATCGTCAGTGCCTGCCCGCCGATCATGATCGTCCCGGTGCGCGAGATCGTCGGATTTGTCGGCACACGAAATGTCAAAGTGCTGTTACCTGTCTGAGTGTTCCCGCTGGTGACCTTGATCCAATTGGTGCTGCTCTTAACAAAATAGTCGCAATTCGCTCCGCCCGGGACAATATTTACTGTAAAAATTCCGCCCTTTGTCGGTACCGACATTTCCGTCGGAAATGTGCAAACTGTTTGATTCCTGAGAGCACGGTCGACGTTGATCCTGCCGCCCGACCTGACAAGTGTTGTCCATGCAGAAAGCGGATCGACGGTATTGATCAACGTAGCTTTTAGCGACGCCACCGACAGGCTTGGGTTGTACGCCGACAAGAGAGCAGCGGCCCCTGCCGTGTGGGGTGTCGCCATGGATGTTCCGCTTAGCGTAGCTGTGGCTGTATTTGACGTGTTGTATGTACTGAGAATGCCCGATCCGGGGGCAGCTACATCGACCGACACAATGCCGTAGCTTGAGAAACTGGATTTCGCGTCCGTATTTGTCGAAGACGCGACCGAAAGGATGCTCGGCGAAGTGTAGACCGACGGATACGCGATCGACGGATTTACATCATTGTTATTGTTGTCGTTCCCGGCCGCAAAAACGTTCAAAATCCCGGCGTTGCCCATAGCGTCAAGAGCATCTTTGGTCGCCTGATCGTAGCCGCACGCCTCGCCGCAGCCGCCGTACGAATTATTTGTGACGCGGATGTTTACACCGCGATTCTTCATCATCGTGATGTAATTGTAAGCGTTCACGAGCATTGCGGATGTCGAATCCGTGCCGTTCGGGCTGTAGATCTTGATCGGCATGATCTTGACGTTCCAATTAACGCCGACAACGCCCAGGGAATTGTTGCCGACCGCGCCGATCGTGCCGGCTGTATGCGTCCCGTGTCCGCCGGCATCATCGATCGGATTTGAGTCGTTATAAAAGAAATCCCAGCCGTTGACGTCGTCGATAAATCCGTTACCGTCATCGTCGATCCCATTTGCAGCTATCTCGCCCGGGTTGATCCAGGCATTAGGGGCAAGGTCCTGATGCGTATAACGCATTCCGGTATCAATATCCGCAACAACGACAGCCGAACTCCCGGTCGACAGGTCCCATGCCGTCGGAGCCGATATTTTTGTAAGGCCATACATTCCGGCAGCGGTGAATTGCGGGTCGTTGGGCGTTGCCAGCAGATGATAATAGTAATTTGGCTGAGCAAATTCGACGCCTTCGAGTTTCTTGTACTCAGCGATCGCTTGGTCAACGGTCACGCCGGCAGGTATCTGGACACGCTGCCAACCATATTCTTTGAGGTCCTCGACAGCACGGACTCCGATAGCTCGATTTGCCTGTCGAGCCGAATTGGAATCGGCACCGCCTGTGAATTTTACGAGCAACTCGCCTGAGACATAAGTGCCGCCCGCCCGCTGCGCGAATACGCTGGCTGACATGGCCAAGGTCAATAGCAGTGACGCAAATATTGCACGAAACTCAAAGGTCCTACGGTCCATAATTAACAGTGTCGGGATTCGCCGAAATAATACAACAAAACTTACTGAAGACGATTGGCAACAGACGTCTCGGTTGACGACAATCAAAAGGAGGGTAAAATGGGGCGGCTAGAGGGATTCGAACCCTCGACATCCTGAACCACAATCAGGCGCTCTAACCGCTGAACTATAGCCGCCATTTTATTTCAGATGCGAGATCTGAAAACTCACTAATTTTGGTACCCCCGGCACGGCTCGAACGTGCGACCTACGGCTTAGAAGGCCGTTGCTCTATCCAACTGAGCTACGGGAGCATACGCCTTGAGCAACAGACATTCTACCGTTTGGCTTGTGCCAAGTCAACTTTTTGCTGTCGATGTTACGGTCCCGCTGGAGTTGGCCCTCTCATCGGATTGCCGGGCGTGCATAAGGTCCGCATTCCGTTCGTGAATTGCATCGAGGCGGGCGAATTCGATCCGCTGGTCGAGGCGTATAAGTTCGCGGATGTATTCACTGACCGAGCCGTAAACTCCGGTCCTCACTTTACTGTGAATATATTTGAGCATCAGCTCAGGCATTGAGACCGTGACTTTGAGGTGCATAGTTGTTTCAATTCTCCTTTCGAATTTCCACTCTTACCTTAATAAGTAAGAATCCCTCTTATTTGTCCCGCGTGTCCTGCGTGTCCCGCGTGTACATAGCGTCCAGCTCGTCCTGCGGCTTCGATCCGGTGAGATCGATCTTTTGCGGGGAAGCTAGATCAAGGACATTTTTGACTGCGAAGCTCATAAGGGGCGTTGCGTACATATATTAATGTATCATCAATGGAACGTAGAAGTAAATGATATTTTCTGTAGGGCGTCAGTCCCTCTTGAGTTTGGGATCTCTTCCGACTTTGCGATCTTGTGCTTTTGCGTCCGAAAAGGCCGGTTTTACGCAAAGGCGCGAAGGTCGGAAAGAAAGCGTAAGGAAGAAGCTAAAACAGCTAGGCGGCAGAGGCTTTCCGTTCGCTGATCTTGGCTATCATTTGGTCAAAGACCTCGGTGAGATCGAGTTCGCTGGTGTCGATGACGACGGCGTCGTCGGCGATGGTGAGCGGCGAATCTTCGCGTGAGACGTCGCGTTCGTCGCGTTCGTTTATCTCGGCGAGGGTTTGCTCGTAGGTCGAGATTCGGCCTTTTGATTGGTCCTCGGTATGGCGTCGCCGGGCACGGGCCTCGGGTTTGGCGGTGAGAAAGAATTTGATATCGGCGTTTGGGAATACGACGCTGCCGATATCGCGGCCCTCAAGTACACATCCATTAGGAGCGGCATTACCGATGATCCGCTGATGTTCGACCATGATCCGGCGGACCTCAGAGATCGTCGAAACGATGGACGCTGCCTGTGCGGCCTCGAGCGTGCGGATATCTATTGACACGTCCTGCCCGTCGAGCATGACCTTCATCGCGTCCGGTTCGCCGATGAGATCGATCTCTGAGTTTTCGGCTATATCGGCGATGCGGTCGATGTCGCGGTACGGCACGTTGGCCCTATTTACTGCCAAGGCGACGGCGCGGTACATCGCACCGGTATCGAGATAGAGCAGGTTCAGTTTTTTGGCAAGCATCTTGCCGAGCGTTGATTTGCCCGCTCCGCTTGGGC
>CAZVDM010000059.1:0-19104 GCA_964625555.1 uncultured Chloracidobacterium sp. | reverse complement strand
GCAACGGAGCGGACGTGATAATTGAAATGACCAACGACGGCTACCTCGGCCCGACGCCGGTCCTGCGGCAGCATCTGGCAAATGCCGTATTCCGTGCGGTCGAGACAAACCGGCCCGTTCTCCGCGTCACAAACGTCGGCATCACCGCCTACATCAACGAACGCGGCCTGGTCCTCGATCCGCTGCCTTCGTACTCCGAAGGCACCCGCGTCTGGTCGGTCGCCAAATCGGACGGCGGGCAGACGTTCTACGTGCGCTACGGCGATTGGTTTGCGTGGTTGTGTACACTGGTGACCTTGGGGTTGGTCATATTTGCCGCCCGAAAGAAGAATGCATCCGGAATAAGTGATAAGTAATAACTGATAAGGGATAAGTTCGGAGCAGTTGTCACTTATTACTTACCAGTTATCACTTATTTCGAAAGAAACAAAAATGGAACTCACAGAACTACAGACAAAATTCGACACGATCAAAGATAAAGTTACCCAACTTGGGAGGTTTCTTTGACGCGCCTACCAAAGAGAAGGAATTAGCGGAATCGGAAAAATTGATCTCGGAGCCCGGATTTTGGGATGACCAGGCTGCGGCGCAGAAGGTTGTGCAGCAGCGGTCGCGGATCGAACGGGCGTTGAAACAGCAGGCTGGATTTGAGACTGGTGTTTCGGATGCTGAGGTGCTGTTTGAGTTTGCGGCCGAAGATCCGGATTCGGCTATTGAACTTGTAAAACTGATCGATGGCCTTGAGAAACAGGTCGATGCGGCGGAGATCGAGAGTTTGCTGTCGGGCGAAACAGACGTGAACAACGCGATCTGTTCGATTCAGGCCGGTGCGGGCGGGACGGACGCGCAGGATTTTGCACAGATGCTGCTGCGGATGTATCTGCGTTGGTGCGAAAAACGCGGGTTTAAGGCCGAGGTCTTGGACGAGCAGTCGGGCTCGGAAGCGGGCATTAAATCGGCAACGTTTCGTGTCGAGGGCGAATATGCATATGGTCTGCTGTCGGCTGAGGCTGGTGTGCATCGTTTGGTTCGAATTTCGCCTTTTAATTCGGGCGGCAGCCGCGAGACTTCGTTTGCTTCGCTGTTTGTATCGCCTGAGATCGACGAAAATATCGAGGTCAATATCGAAGACAAAGATCTGCGGATCGACACCTATCGCTCGTCCGGTGCGGGCGGCCAGCATGTGAATGTGACCGATTCCGCAGTAAGAATCACGCATATTCCGACCAATATTGTTGTAACATGTCAGAATCAGCGTTCGCAGCTGCAAAACCGTGCTGTCGCGATGCAGGTCCTGCGTTCAAAACTATACGAACTCGAACTAGAAAAACGCCGCGAGTCGGCTTCCGAGCTCGAAGCGACCAAGCAAGACATCGCCTTTGGTTCGCAGATACGTAATTACGTCCTGCACCCGTACAAACTGGTCAAAGACACGCGAACAAAATTTGAACGAACCGACGTCGAGGTCGTATTGGATGGTGATATTGACGAGTTTATTAAGGATTTTTTGGTGTTTAAGAAAGGCGGGACTCCAAACATAGATGAAAGTTTGCCCGACATGTAAAGAGACCTATCAGGACGACGACATTAACTTTTGTCTGGCGGACGGCACCACTTTGCTTAAAAAGCGGGGCAAGAAAGAGGCGAAGCATTCGCACTGGAATGATGTTGTCGCGGTGGTTTTGGCGGCGTTGGCATTGCTCGTGTTTTTGTGTCTGGTGACTGGAAGCCCGGACGACAGGTCGTGGCTGCCGGTGAGTTCGAGTTCGGGGCCGATCAAGAATTGGATCGGCGTGGTCGGAGCGACGATCGCGGCGGTTCTGTTCAACGCGGTCGGGTGGACGGCGTACCTTATTCCGCTGTTGATCGTTTTAATCGCGCTGAGAGTTTTTCAGTCGGATACATTGGTGCCGGGAATTTCGCGCATTTTCGGTTACATCTTTTTCACGGTCGCTCTGTCGGGTCTGTTGTCGCTTGTTTTCGGGCCTGAGGCCGGACGAATTGTCGGGGAAGCGGCGGCACAGGGAACCGCGTACTTTATCGGCGGCATCGGAGCAGGGATCTTGCTGGCGACAGTGTTTGCCTGTGCGATATTGCTGATCACGAATTTTACACTCGCCGGATTTCTGAGCCATTTTGACGTGGCTTGGGGAAATCTTAGGATGCGTATCGATGACTGGCGGACTTCGAGCCGGGCTTCGCGTTCGGACGATATCTCGGCCGCAAAGGCGCGTGCCGATAAGCGAAAACATCAGCGTGATCACGTTCCGGACGTGCTGCCGCCGACCATCGCGGTTGGTGAGATCGAGGCTATGGCTGCCGCCGCAGGGCGGTCAGCTCCGTTGTTTGAGCACGAACGTATCGATTCGATCCCGACGATCGACACTCGCGAAGACCCGTACGAAACGGTCAAGGTCGTCGATCCCGAGATCGAAGATATTCCAATCGAGGTAAAGGCCGAGACCGGCGAATTGCCGGAAGAGCCGTCATTTGAGGATGAGATCGACGAGATCGAATCGATCGACATCGTTTCTACTCAGAATTACGACAATTACAAACTGCCAACGTCCGAGCTCCTGACCGAGGCCCAGGCACCGATCGCGCATAAGGAATCGGAACTCCGCGGTGTCGCTACACTGCTGGCGCAGAAAACGGCTGAGTTCAATGTGCCGGGCAAGGTCGTTCATATCGCTCCGGGGCCGGTGGTGACGACGTTTGAATTTAAGCCCGACGCGGGCGTTAAGTATTCGCGTGTCACGGGCCTGGTCGATGATCTGTGTCTGGCTCTCAAGGCACCGTCGATACGCATCGACCGCATTCCCGGCAAGGCGTTTGTCGGGATCGAGGTGCCAAATCCAAAGCGCGAGGTCATCTACCTGCGCGAAGTGATCGAGTCGCCTAAGTTTAAGGATTCGGATTCGCTTTTGACGCTCGGACTTGGCAAGACCATTGACGGTGCCAAGTACGTTGCCGATCTCGCCAAGATGCCGCACCTTCTGATCGCGGGAGCGACCGGAGCGGGCAAATCGGTCGGCGTGAATACGCTCGTGATGTCGATACTTTATAAGGCGAAGCCGGACGAAGTGAAATTTATCATGGTCGATCCGAAGCGGCTCGAACTCGGCCTGTACGCCGACATTCCGCATCTCTCGACGCCGATCATCACCGATCCTAAACGCGCCGCTGTCGCTCTTCGCTGGGCCGTCGTCGAAATGGAACGCCGATACAAAGACCTTGCCGGATATTCTGTGCGCAACATCGCCGGTTACAACGAAAAGATCAAAGATTATCTGAAAGAAGGCCGGCTCGACGACAATGGTGATCCGTACCGCAAGCTGCCGTACATCGTCATCATCATCGACGAACTCGCCGATCTGATGATGGTATCGGGCAAAGAGGTTGAGGAATCGATCACGCGATTAGCGCAGATGGCGCGTGCCGTTGGTATTCATCTGGTGCTCGCGACGCAGCGGCCTTCGGTGGATGTTATTACGGGCTTGATCAAGGCGAATTTTCCGTCGCGTATCTCGTTCCGCGTGTCGTCGAAGGTCGACTCTCGCACGATCATCGACGGCAACGGAGCCGAGGCTCTGCTTGGCCAAGGCGATATGTTGTTTTTGCCGCCGGGGAATTCCAATGTGACGCGGGTCCACGGAGCGTACGTTGATGAGGCCGAGATCGGTAAGGTCGTTGAGTTTGTCAAAGCCCAGGGCCGGCCCGAATACGACACGACCATCACCAAAACCGAAGAGGAACTCGACGACAGCGGCGATCTGCCCGGCCGTCGCGATCCGCTATTCATGGACGCTCTCAAATGCGTCGTCCAGGCCAAACGCGGCTCGACCAGCCTGCTTCAACGCCATCTCCGCATCGGCTACGGCCGCGCCGCTGCCATCCTCGACGCCATGGTCCGCGAAGGTTACATCGGCGAAATGGACGGCTCGACACGAGCACGTCCGGTGTTAGCAAAGGCGTACGACGATCTGCAGGATATCAACGAGGGTGCTCTTGGGGATGATTTTACATGACCGCCTCGTAGAGGCGACGGAAATTAGCCCGATGCGACAGCGTCGGGTAAAATGGAATCCCAAAAAAGCACCCCACGCCGTAGGCGTGATGCAAAAACATGCGGTAATTATCCATCGCCCCTGCGGGGCGGGATGGCTATGGGGCGAATCCCCGACGCTTCGCATCGGGCTAATATGCCCCGCTCCTGCGGAGCCGCCGAAGCTCTTATAAAAAATTATGGCACAAACCCACCTCAGCCTGTTTTTTCATCTCGTTTTTCATACAAAGGATAATCGGCTTTCGATCCGCGAAGAATGGCGAAAGAACCTTCATGCGTTTCTCGGTGGATGCCTGAAGACTGCTGGCTGCATTCCGTTGGCGATTGGAGGAACACATGACCATGTGCATCTGTTAAGCGGATTTCGAGCTACACACTGCATCGCTGACATCGTGAAAGATGTGAAGGTCGCGTCCTCAAAATGGGTACACAACGACCTCGGCGATCGGATGTTTGGCTGGCAGGGTGGTTATGGTGCGTTCACCGTCAGTCCGCTGCAAAGAGATAAGGTCAAGCATTACATCGCTAATCAGATAGAGCCCCATAAGGTGAAATCCGTCAAGGAAGAATATGTTGAAATGTTGAATTCGGCGGGTGTCGAATATGACGAACAATATTTGTGGTAATAATGCATCGCCCCTGCGGGACGGAGGTGGTTGTGGTGCCGATTTCCCGACGCTACGCATCGGGCTAATTTCCGGTGTGCCTTTGGCACGAAGAATTCATCGTGCAATCACATACGTGATTATTTCAGCAACGTTGGTTGCTATTTCAGCATGTTCGTCGCGGACTGAATATTCTTCTGCGAATGTCGCTGCTCCGTTGCCAAATGCGATCAACATCAACACCGCGACGGTTGGTGAACTAGAAAAATTGCCGCATATCGGGCGAAAGACGGCGGAGGCGATCGTTGAATTTCGCACGGCGAACGGGCCGTTTCGGCGTGTCGAACACCTCATGCAGATACGCGGTGTGAGCGAAGAGCGGTTTACGAACTTGCGTCCTCTAATAAAAATCGAATAAAACTAAGCGATGCCCACGGATCGTAAAGCTCCCAATTTCAATCGCAACGCAGTGCTTTGGCTCGCGGCGGCGTTTGCATTTGGGATACTTCTTGCTCAGTTTGTTCCATTTGGTGGGACACTTTTGCCCGCAATTTTATCGATCGCATTTGCTGCTCTGGCTCTATTCGTCAGCAAATACAGGGTTTCTACAGTTTTTATCTCTCTCGCATTTGTTTCGATCGGCGTCTATTCATTTTTGTGTGAGGTGGAACGGAACACGAATCCGAACCGCCTCAGCGTGTTGTACGACAACGGCACGCTTCGTTCTGGTGAGCCTGTTGAGATTGAGGGCGTGCTGGTCGCCGGCCGCGAGCCGACGGTTGAAGGCGATCTTCTGACGGTTCGGGCGGAAACGGTGATGTTTCGGGGTGAGATCCTCAAAGTTTCGGGGAATGTTCGGCTGTTTGTTCCAATCCCTCAAACCAAATCTGAATTTTCAGAACTGAAATATGGGTCTAGGATCCGCGTCTCCTGCAAACTCGAACGTGAGGATGACTTTATCAATCCGGGCGTAATACCTCGCAGGCAAATGCTCGACCGGCTTGGGATCGATGCGTCCGGGTCGGTGAAAAGCCGGTTCCTGGTGGAAAAGCTGGCGGATGAGAGCGTATTTGTGCCGCTTGCGTGGGTTTATGATCAAAGGGCGAAGCTGATCGATTCGTTTCGGCGGAATCTGAGTCCGAGGACGGCCGGTGTGATGATCGCTTCGCTGCTTGGCGACAAATATTTTCTCGACAAAGAGACGGCAGACTTGTTTCGCGACGGCGGGACCTTTCATATTCTCGTAATTTCGGGGCTGCATATTACGTTTATTGGCGGGCTTTTGCTGTTGATAATTCGGCGGTTTACACGGAATCGCTCAGTGCAGTTTGCTGTGACGAACTGTGTTTTGTGGGCGTATACGTTGGCGGTTGGGGCCGATGTGCCCGTCGTGCGGGCGGCGGTGATGTTTACGGTTATTTCGTTCTCGCACGTCATTTACAGGCAATCCAGTTTGCTCAATTCGCTCGGCGTATGTGCTCTTTTGCTTCTTGTCTGGCGGCCGACCGAGTTGTTTGATCCGTCATTTCAACTGACGTTTGTGAGCGTCGCGGCGATCGTGGCATGTGCGTATCCGCTGATCGAAATGCTGAGAAGGATCGGAAGCTGGACACCGTCGGCATCGGAGCCATTTCCGCCGAACGTCCCGAAATGGCTAACGCGTCTTTGCGAAGCAATATATTGGAACAACGAGGCTTGGCGGATCGAGGCAAAGCGGAATATTTGGACCGCGAGGCTCACGAAATCGCCGTATCTTGGGGCGAAATTGGTCGGCGGCGTGCAGCGTGCATTACGATCTTTGTCTGAAGGGATATTGTTCTCGATGATCGTCCAGATATGGATGCTGCCGCTGACGGTGGTCTATTTTCATCGAGTATCGTTCGCATCTATTCTATTAAATCTGTGGGTCGGCGTGATCATCGCGATCGAGAGTTTTGCTGCGGTTACTGGTGTTTTGCTCGGGTATTTCGGCGAGGCGTTGGCCCGGCCTTTCTTTGCGTTTGCGGAGATCGCCGATTGGCTGATGATCGCGTTGCCGCGGTTGTTCTCTGATAACGGCTGGTCTAGCTTTCGGCTTCCGGCGTATTCCGGTCCAGGAAGGATCGTTTATTTATTGTTTTTTATTCCTGTTATTCTTCTTGCCTTTTCGTTAAGTCGTTGGAAGCCGTTTGAACTGAAGGTTAGTTCCATGTTCGTCACTCGACGGTTCCTAATTCCTGCGTTCGCGACACTCGTGTTGTTATCGTCAGTTATCGTATTTCATCCGCTTAGTTCTCCGAAGGCGGACGGACATCTACGTATCGACTTTCTTGACGTCGGGCAGGGCGATGCTGCATTGGTTACTTTTCCTGACGGGAAGACGTTGCTGGTGGATGGCGGCGGTCGGATAAATTATCGAGTTGCCGAAGACGGCGAAGTACCGTTTGTGCGGGATATTCGCGGTATCGGCGAGGCAGTTGTTTCGGAATTTTTGTGGTATCGAGGTCTTTCCAGCATCGATCATATTTTGGCTACTCACGCCGATGCCGATCACATCCAAGGGCTTACGGACGTGGCGAAGAATTTTCAGATCGGATCGGCGGTCTTTGGGCGAATGCCGTCGGAAGATCCGGACTACGCGGATCTGGCAGAGGTATTGCAACGGCGGCGAATCTCGTCGACAAACATATTTCGAGGCGACGTTCTACAATTCGGCGACGTGAGCGTTGAGGTGTTGTATCCGCCGGCATCAGACGATCTTTATGCGGTGTCGGCAAACGACAATTCCATCGTGCTGCGCATTATTTACGGCAACCGCAAGTTCCTGTTGACCGGTGATATTGAACGACTTGCCGAATCGGCAGTTGTTTCCGGCGACATATCTGCCGATCTTGTCAAAGTGCCGCACCACGGCAGCCGGACATCGTCGACGCAGGAATTCATCAACGCGGTCGGTGCGAAATTTGCGGTGATCTCGGTCGGCAAGACATCGCCGTTCGGGCATCCGCACGCGGACGTAGTCGACAGATGGCGGGCGAGCGGCGCAGAAGTAATGACGACCGGTGAACTCGGAACGATCTCGGTCTCGACGGACGGGAACGATCTGCGGATATCAACCTTTCTCCCTAAATAAGACGAAAAAGCCGGAGCGTGAGGGCTCCGGCTCGTTAATTTCTTCAGATTGCTCTACTTATGGTGAAACGCCCATTCCGAAGGACTGTTTCCAGGCATCGCCTTCTTTCGAGTAGATGCTGATATACCACTCGGTCTTGATCGGCTGCTTGTCGCAGGTGCCGTCGCCGCCGCCTTTATAGGTGAGCATCGTCACGTCCTTTGCAATGGAAACCGACTGAGCGTCGGAGAGCCAATAGCTCTTGACCTCGCATTTGTTGTCCGTGGACCAATTCTTGATCGTAGTTGCGCGGTCGCCGCGGCCTTCGCCGCTGTAAAAGAAAAAGTCCTTTGCCAGAGTCTCTTCGAGGCTCTTGCCGTCCTTTGATTTCCAAGCTTCCCAGATCTTCTTTTCGACCATCAGGACGGCTTCAGTAGCTGCGTCGGGCTTGGCTTCGTCTTTCTTGGCTTCGTCCTTTTTGGCCGGTGCAGCCGGTTTTGCGGGCGGAGCCTTTGGATCCACTACAGGCGTTTCGGCATAGAAGGCTGACTTCCATTTCTCGCCTTCGCGGATGTAAACGCTTGCCGAGTAAACATTCGCGGGGCCCTTCTTTCCGTCGCAGGTGTAGTCCTGAGCACCCTTGAAGGTCAATATGGCGACGTCAGGGCCGACCATCGTAAGTTGATCGTCGGACAACGTATAGCTCTTGATCTCACATTTCTGTTCCGTGTAGGACTTGACCGAGGCGGCCTTGTCGACACGGCCGGCGGTTCCGAACGAGACGAATTTATCTGATGCATTTTCCTGCGTCCATTTGCCGTCCCTGTTCTTCCACGCTTCCCAACCGGCCTTTTCGAGCGTCATCAGCGATTCTTTGGTCGGTGCGGCTGCGGCGGGTTTCGCTGCATTGGTGTTGGCGGCGTTTGAGTTGTTTGCCGCCGGGGCATTATTCGCGGCCGGGGCTCCGCACGCTGCAAAGAGCGCTGTAGCCGCGAGTGTAATGATCAAAAAGTAGATTCGTTTCATAGTCTTTCTCCTGTTTTCAAGGTTTCACCTGACAAAAACAACCGAGGGCAACTACAAAGATCAGCCGATCGATGTGATTGTCGTTTCAGACGTTTCACTGGGAATTAGCCTGACTATACACCAAAACATGATCTTCGTATCGAGAAAAACAGTTAATGCACAAAAAAACCGCGGAATCGTGAGACACCGCGGTTCAGTATCGTATCAAAGTATCGACTACATTGCCGGCGATTCGAACATGAATGCCAGTTTCCAGGTCTCGCCTTCTTTGACGTATACGGCCGACTGCCACAGGCCGCCGTTCTTCTGACCGTCGCAGGTGCCGTCTGACGAGCCCTTTAACGTCAGGATCTCGACAGTCGGTGAGATCGCCGTGGCAAAGCCCTCAGTCACACTGACTTTTGTGATGCCTTCGCATTTCATTGTTTCTGTCCACTTTTTGATGACGTTGGCCTTGCCCGTGATCCAGTTGCCGAGCGGGTCGACGTTCGAAGCGTTTGCGGTCAGATTGGCGTCAAACCACTTAGCGTCCTTCGCCTTGAAGGCTTCCCAGCCGGCGGTATGTACCTTGACAAGTGCATCGGTATTCGCACTCGGAGTCGGTTTGGCCGGAGCCGAAGTCGCCGGAGCTGAAGGCGTGGCGGGCGTTGCAGCGGCTGGTGCCTTGGGCTTTTCTTCCTTTTTGCTTTCCTCTTTCTTTGGTTCGGGGTTTGCCGGGGCCGCCGCCGGTGGATTCTTCGGGTCGATGATCAACGTTTCACTATGGAAAGCGCCCTTCCAATTGTCGCCTTCGCGAACGTAAACGCTGGCGGCACGGATCGGGCTCGGCAGTTTCTGAGCTTTGCCGTCCGGGCCGGAGCAGCTGCCGTCGAACGTGCCTTTGTAACTCATTACATAGGTGTCTGCGTTGATCATTGCCATCTGTGGATCTTCGATGTTCCAGGTCTTAACATCGCATTTGAAAGAACCGATCATCTGCAGGAGTTCGGGGCGGCTCATCCTCATTCCGCGTTCAAATGAAACGAATTTATCAGAAAGAAAACTCTCGAAATAGGCCTTATCGCCCTTTATCCAAGCCTCGTTGGCCTGTTTGTCCATCGCGAAAAGGGCTTCGGCTGTCGGAGCCGCCGCGGCCGGTTTGGCCGTATTTGTATTGGCGTTATTGGCCGGTGTGTTTGTGGCAGGTGCACCGCAGGCTGCAAGGAAAGCGGCGGCTGCGGCTACAAAACTGAGCATCATGAGCTTTTTCATATGGTCATCTCCTGTTGAAAAGTAAGAAAACAAAACACAAAAACCCGAGGGGTTTTCTGATTCACAAAAACCAATCGAGCGTTCCTCTAGTCGTCCTAATTGCGTATAGTTTTAACACTACTACAAGATGTTGTCAAGGAAAAAGTACGTTCAGTGTTTGAAGTGACGAAGTCCCGTGAATGCCATTGCGATGCCGTGCTCATTTGCGGCAGCGATGGATTCGTCATCTTTGATCGATCCGCCGGGCTGAATGATCGCCGATACGCCGAATCCGGCGGCCTCGTCAACATTGTCGCGAAAAGGAAAGAATGCGTCCGAAGCAATGGCGGAGCCCGTTAGATCAAGCTCGAAACGCTCGGCACGCATTGCCGCTATTCGAACGGAATCAACGCGGTTCATCTGCCCCGCACCAACGCCGAGAGTCTGGTTTTCGTTGGCAAACACGATCGCGTTGGATTTGACGTGTTTGCAGACGGCCCAGGCGAGCTGCATCGAAGTAAGTTCGGAAGCGGTCGGCCGGCGTTCGGTGACGATGTTCAGTTCGGCGAGCTTGAGCTTGTGAACATCGGCATCCTGAACCAGGAATCCGCCTGAAATTTGCTTGTACTCGAGACCGGCTCGCTCGCCCACACTCACGTTTCCGCCATTGTTGAGCCGAAGTATTCGCAGGTTCTTCTTTGATCTGAAGATCTCGAGAGCACGGTCGTCATATTCAGGGGCGATAATGACCTCGGAAAAGACCTCGATCACGGAGGCCGCAACGGACGCGTCTATCTTTTGATTGAACGCTACGATCCCGCCGAATGCCGATACCGGATCGGTCGCAAGGGCCCGTTTGTACGCCTCGAGGTTGCTTGAGCCGATGCCGACGCCGGACGGGTTTGTGTGTTTGATGATGGCGACGGCCAGCTCCTCAAAGTCGTTGACCAATGCCCACGCAGCATCGGCATCGACGTAATTATTGAACGACATCTCTTTGCCGTGCAGCTGCTCGGCACAGGCGATGCCGACGCTGGTACCGTCGTCGTAGAGAGCCGCTTTCTGATGCGGATTTTCGCCATAACGGAGGTCGGTGACCTTGGCGATTTCAATTATCTGGTATTCGGAGAGTTCGTGATCGGCAGAGACCGTGCTCGCCGCTGACTCAGGTGCTTCCGACAGATCGTCGTCGCTTTCTTCGAAAAACGTCAGATGTCCAAGCGGATTGAATGGCTCGAGGCGTTCAAGATCTTCGTTTGATAGCTGACGGGCGAGATATGACGAGATGGCAAGATCGTAGCTTGCAGTCCTTGTATACGCCAAAGTCGCGAGGCGTTGTCGAGTTTCGAGTGACAGCGAGCCGTCGTGCTCGTCCATTTCATTTGCGATCTCACTGTAAAGCCGCGCATCGGTGACGACCGCGACGTCGCGCCAGTTCTTTGAGGCGGAACGGATCATCGCGGGGCCGCCGATGTCGATGTTCTCAACAGCTTCATCGAGGCTGACGCCGTCTTTGGCGATCGTCGCTTCGAAAGGATAAAGATTTACGACGACGAGATCGATAGGCGCTATCTCGTGTTCATGCATCGAAGCAACATGCGCCGCGTTGTCGCGAAGAGCGAGAAACGCCCCGTGGATCTTCGGGTGAAGCGTCTTTACGCGCCCGTCCATCATTTCTGGGAAGCCGGTGACTTCGGAAACCTCAGTGACGTCGAGGCCGTTGTCACGAAGGAATTTTGCGGTGCCGCCGGTCGAGATGATCTCGATATTGTGTGTTGCGAGGCTTTGGGCAAATTCGGCGAGACCGGATTTGTCGGAGACGCTGATGAGAGCACGGGTTATTTTTCGTAATTCGGTCATATCTATAGAGAGTAACAAACTAAAGTTTGTACTCTAAACAACAAAAAAAAGCGGCCGAGTTGACCGCTTTTTGTGGTTGAAAATGATTCAGACGCTTATCGTGCGTCCATGGAAAACTGCAAAATGATCTTTCGGATCGGCCACCACCTTAGAAGAATAGCCTTCCTAAAAATAACAGGCTGAAAACCAATACGAGAGCGAAAATGATGACTTTGATAAGACTCATAAAATTCCTTATGCTTAGACGGTGAGTCCGGATGCCCTTTCAAACGAAACACAATTCTAATTCTCTGCTGAGGACGATGTCAACGAACTTTCGCCCGTTTTGGCCAGTTTTCGCCGTGTTTGGGCTGATTTTACAATTCTTTACATTTGGAAGCGGCCAGGACATCGACGCGACCCTGAAGATCGCCGCTGATGGGAAAGCTACGGTCGGCGTTCGTGCCGAATTGGTGTCAAAGGTGCAGAGCGACGATGACTCGCGGAAATTGTGGTTTCTTGATGATTACGCCGGCATTCACGGCCTCACAGGACGCTTATCGCCGGTCTATATTTACGACAAGCAGGGATATTTGATCGCGAAGAAATCATTTTCGGCGGCAGACAGCCCCAACAGCAGATTCATCGGCCGTTTAGAATATTCTGTCGATCTAAATCCTCGGTCGGCTGCAGCGACTGCACACGTTTCGTGGATCGACAAAGACAACGGACTCTTGATGCTTGATGATCTGGTTCCACAGTCAATGGGCAAAACTGCCAGGGTTAGGATCGGCTTTCCGGCCGGTTGGACCGTCTCGACATCTGAGACTGCGACCGAACCAGGCGTTTTCAATATCGCGAATGTCGAAAAGGCCATCTTTGCGATCGGCAAGGATTGGCGGCAAGCTGAACAGCGGTCGCGCGATCATTTGCTTAACGTTGTGATTAGCGGCGAATGGAGGTTCAGCGATGCTGATCTTAAAGAGATGGGCGGGTCGATATTTGAAGAATATTCAAAGACTTTCGGCGGAACGCCCTCATCACGCACTCAGATCATAATATTTCGCATGCCCACGGACGTACCATTTGGTCGATGGGAAGCCGAAACGCGAGGCTCGACGGTTGTCATAACGTCGTCAGACATGCCGTTCGATACTCAGTCAAGGCAAAGATTACATGAACAATTGCGGCATGAGATTTTCCACCTTTGGATACCTAACGGCGTAAATCTGAGCGGGAATTATGATTGGTTCTACGAGGGCTTTGCGCTGTATCAATCACTAAAAATGGGCGTTGCGTCAAATCGCATACGGTTTGACGACTTTCTGGATACGCTTGGACGAGCCATGACGGCCGACCGGATGCATTCGAACGGCGTGAGCCTGGTCGATGCATCAAAAGATCGATTTGGCGGAGCGAATTCGACCGTTTATGCACGCGGATTGGTCGTTGCGTTCCTTTGTGACCTTGCGATGCTCGACAAGTCAAAGGGCAAACGTTCGGTCGTGAATATTTTGCGTGAGATCTACAAAAAGCATCATAATTCGCCGGTGAGAACTAACGGTAACGAAGCGGTGCTTGCCGCGTTTGCCGCATATCCCGAACTAAAGCCGATCGTCGAACGTTACATCAAGTCGGGGGACGCGATAGCAGCGGACGAGTTTCTTCGTACGTCGGGTATCGAGGCTCACACACAAAATGCGGTTACCAACCTCACGGTGTTGCCGAAACCGGATTCACGGCAGAAAGATTTGTTGGACAAATTGGGTTATAATACGTGGCGAAAGTTGGCAAATATTTCGAAATGAAAGTAAAGGTCCTAATAATTACAACAATAATCGCTGCGGCCGTTTTTAGCGGCGGATGCACTTGGATAGACCAGTCGGTCAGCGGCATAACGGGCGTTTTGGGGACGACCGATACCGCAACTGTGATCGCCAAAACAGCTCAGATCCGCACGTCATATTCGGTCGTGGCGGCCGATCTACTTGAAGTAAAACGCGGAGAGACTCTCGATGTCATCGATCAGGTGGAATTTGAAAAGGTTCCATGGTTCCGGGTACGTGCACGCGACGAAGCGGCAACCGAAGGCTGGATCGAAGCTCAGAACGTGATCACAAGCGAAACGATGGCCAAGTCCAAGAAGCTTGCTGAAGAGTTTCAAACCCTTTCGCCTCAGGCCGCGGGCGTTATTCGAAGTGCATCGAATCTTCGCCTGGCACCTGATATGACGCCTGAAAATGTGCTTTTCAAACTCGCCAACGGTTCGACATTCGACATAATGGCTTGGAAGTTCGTTCCCAAACAAGAAGCACCGGATGTGGATGACGCTCCGAAAGGCACACAAAAATCCGGCAAGAAATCGAAAAACGAAGACATCGAAGCTGCAAAAGAGGACGGCGAGCCAGACAATATTCAGGAAAAATACGACATTTGGTATCAGGTGCGCCTCGATCCATCGGTTTCGCCGGCCCCTGCAGGCTGGCTATTCGGACGACAGGTCGAACTCTCAGTGCCGAGCGATATCGTGTTTTTCCAACAGAACAATAAGAAGTTTGTCACCTGGCAACGGCTTGACGGCGACACGACCGGTGCGGTCACTCGTGCGACCACGCCCGGAAGCTGGGTAATACTGACTCGCACCAATGCCGTTAAAGCGATAGATGGTATTGAGCCTGATTTTGACGGTATCCTGATACTCGCTTTTGATAAGTACGATCAGAGTTACTATACAGTCTGGCGAAACCCCAACAACACCGAAGTCTGGGGTTCGCTTCCGCTAAAGGTTGACGGCAAGGGAGATAACAAAACGTTTTCGATGCAGCTCCGCAATAACAATGCTGAGGGCAAGATGGAGACCAAGACATTTACCGTTTTCAAGGACAAGAACCGTCTGAGGGTAAATCCACCCGAGGATATCGCACAGTATCAGTTTGTCCCGGTAAAGAAGAGATAATCAGACGTGAACGAAGAGGAAAACCAATTTCCCGAACCGGTCGAGCTTGAGATCACCGATTCGATCGACCTCCATTCATTTCAGCCGAGAGATATTCGAGCGGTTGTCGAAGCATATCTGTTCGAGGCGTTCAAAAAACAGTTTCCTATCGTGCGGATCATTCACGGCAAAGGCGTCGGAGTTCAACGTGAGATAGTTCGAAAGGTTTTGTCCGAATCGGATCTTGTGAAGTCGTTTAAGAATGCTCCTGAGTTTTCGGGCAGTTGGGGAGCGACGATCGTGCAGATGGATCTCTAATTTTCCTCGATAATTTCAGCCCACGCTTCTTCGTCAGAAACATACTCAGGACAAACTTTCTCCAAAAGGGCGGTTTGTTCGGCGATCTGCTGTTCAGCCGCCTCGAGTTTCGCAGCGAGTCGGGCGTTGCGGCGTTCGAGGTGTCTGACGTGATGCTTTCGGTCTCGATGCAGGCGGTCGAGGTAGAACATATACGAGAATTGAAGTCCTGCAACTCCCACTAGAACCAGTGAAATACCGATCAAGATGATATCAAGCATACTACGAAATCCAGGCCGTGAATTGATCTCAAGTTTGGAGGTTATTCCAAGTATACTCTTGACCTCGGGCGTTTGAAAAGTAAAAATCATAGCTACGCAAGGAACAGCTTATGAAACAGGATATTGTGAATTCAAATCCGACGGCGCCGATCCTCGACCGGCGCGAATTTCTGGTGACGTCGATCTTTGCCGCCGGAATCTATGCATCGGCGGTTTCGCCGATACAAGCACAGACCAAGATCACGACGGACACGGTCGGGCTGACAGCCGGTGAAGTGAAGATACCGGTCGCCGACGGAACGATGCCCGCCTACCGTGCGATGCCTGAAAAGGGAAAGAACTTTCCCGTGGTGCTGGTCATTCATGAGATCTTCGGCGTTCACGAGTGGATACAGGACGTCTGCCGGCGTTTTGCAAAGCTTGGTTATATGGCCATTGCTCCGGCGCTCTACGCACGACAGGGCGAGATCAAGGACCTCAAGGACTCGCGCGAGATAAACCGTCAGATCTACTCTAAAATTCTCGATACGCAATCGATGACCGATCTCGATTCGACTGTCGAGTGGGCCAAATCGAACCGCGGTAATACGAAGAAACTTTCGATCACGGGTTTTTGCTGGGGCGGACGCATTACATGGCTTTATGCGGCCCATAACCCAAAAGTGAAGGCAGGTGCGGCGTGGTACGGGCGTGTTGTGCCGACGCCGAATTCGCCGGTAAACACGCTGCAGCCGACGACGCCTATCGACCACGTCAAGGAACTGAAAGTTCCGGTGCTCGGCCTGTACGGCGGACTGGATAAGGGAATTCCTCTGGACGGAGTTCAGCGAATGCAGGACGAATTAAAAAAGTATAAGTCGGGTTCGGAGATCATCGTATTTCCGAATGCCGATCACGGCTTTCACGCCGATTACCGACCGACCTACAATAAGGAGTCATCGGACGAGGCGTGGGCGAAACTGCAGGCATGGTTTAAGACTCACAAGGCGTTTTGAGAACGAGTCCGGCGGACACGCTAATAAATTTTATTTTATGGAAACAGAACAATTAAAGCTCGAATATACGCTGCTGTGTGATGATGTTCGCATCGAAATGGGCAACAAGATCTCGCTGATGGGTATTTTTCAAAATATCATGGTCGAGAAACTGCCGGTAAGCCTGATCAAATTTGCCGTTATCAATCATTGGCGCGGCAGCGGCAATCACCAAACCGAGGTCCGAATCCTCTCGCCGGACAAAGGCAATCTTGTGGTCACGTCGCAGCCGACGACCATCGAACTCGCTCCGGGCGGTTTCACGGATAATGTCAGCTTTTTTGTAAATGTGGTGTTCCCAACCGCCGGCACTTATTGGGTCCAGACCATCGCAAACACTGTCGTACTGGACGAATTTCCGCTGATCGTTACCGATAGCGCCAATCTCGAGGCCAACCGTCCTGCGGAAGAGATCACGGAGACCATAAACTAAGAACGCTAACCACTGAATCACACGAAGATGCACGAACAGAAATTTGCTCTTGTTCGTGCATCTTTGTGTATTTTAGAGGTTACTGTTTACTTCTCGGTTCGCGACAGATCGAGGGTGATAGCAAGACGATAAATAGCAGCCTCGGACACCTCGATGTCTTTCGAACCGGTTACGCCGTTGAATTTGGCGGTGAGCCGGAGTTTCGCGTTCCCGGGCTTCATTCGAAAGGTAAATTCGCCATTTGAGCTTGTGTAGCCGCTGGCGAGCTTTTTAGTGGAACCGTCGGAATTGACTGTTTCAAGCTCCACCTTGGCCGCAGTCACGCTCGTTCCTTCCTTGTAAAAAACACTCCCATTGACGATCACCTGAGTGCCTTTGTCAGTTGAGAGCATCAGGCGCTCACCGAGGTCCTGGATCCTGTTCTTTTTGATCTCGATATTATATAGTACGCCGCTCGAATAGCCGTTGGCATCGAAAACGAGATTATAGAGACCTGATTCAAGTCCGTCGAGTACAAACTCGCCTTTAGCGTTTGCAGTGGCCGTTTTGATGTCGTTTCCTTTTTGGCGAGCGGTCACATTAGCTCCCGCGATGCCGCCGCCGTTCGAAGTGCGAACCTTTCCTTTTACTCCGCCGGTGGACTGAGCAAACGCAGATGGCAGCAGGCAGAACGCGGACATCAACAGTGCCGCCGCCAGAATCATCGATCGTGAACGTAATTTACGCATGTGTTCCAAACTCGGCATTACCATTCCGGTATTCGGCCGATACATCATTGATGATGTCATCGAGCGTTCGGGTTGGCTGGTAACCGATCAGACGCTTGGCTTTTTCGAGGCTCGGCACACGGCGCTGCATATCTTCGAAGCCCTCACCATATGCCTCGTCATACGAAATGTACTTGATCTGGCTCGAACTGCCGGTCAAAGCGATCGCCCGTTTTGCGAGGTCGTTGATCGAACATTCTTCGCTGTTTCCAAGATTGACGACCGTGCCGAAACAGTCAGGCGTTTCGATCAATCTCGTCAGGCCTTCGACAACGTCATAAACGTGACCAAAGCAGCGTGACTGCGTTCCGTCACCGTGGACCTCGATCGTTTCGTTCCTAATGGCGGCGTGAACGAATCGCGGAACGACCATTCCATACTGGCCCGTTTGCCGCGGACCGACGGTATTGAAAAGTCGGCAAACGACCACCTGAAGCTGCGTTTCCTTCCAATGAGCAAGTGCGAGAAACTCGTCGAGGGTTTTTGCACATGCATATGCCCATCGATGTTTGTCGGTCCCGCCGGTGAGCAGATCGTCATCTTCTTTGAACGGCACGGAAATGCCTTTGCCGTAAACTTCGCTTGTCGAGGGGATCAATACACGTTTTCGATATCGCGAACAGAATTTCAGGATCAGATCGGTGCCATGGAATATGGTCTCGATAGTTTTGACGGGCTGTTCCATGATCAGCCGCACGCCCACGGCGCTTGCCATATGAAAAACACGGTCGGTGTCGCGAATAAGCCTCTCGATCAATCCGGCATTCAATACACTTTCAATTATTAGCCGAAATCCCGGTTTGTCCTCGAGATGAGCGATATTAGCGTAACGGCCGGTCGAGAGGTCGTCGATGACCGTCACCTCATGACCTTCTGCAATAAGTTTGTCGGAGAGGTGGCTGCCGATAAATCCGGCGCCGCCGGTGATAAGTATCTTCATATTCTAAAACGCAATAGTTTGCTTAAAATATTCTACCGTTTGTTTCAGCCCTTCGCGAAGCGGGACGGTCGGTTCCCAGCCTAACAAGGCCTTTGCTCGTTCAATGTCCGGCTTACGCTGGCGAGGATCATCCTGCGGCAATGGCAGATATTCGATCTCAATAGTCTTGCCGGTGGCGTTTGCGACCTCGTCGGCGAGTTCTTTCATTGTAAATTCGCCGGGATTCCCGATATTGACTGGCATGTGGATGTCTTCGCCGTCGGCATTCATTAGCCGGATCATGCCGTCGACAAGGTCGCTGACATAGCAGAAGGAACGCGTCTGCGAACCGTCGCCATACATCGTCAATTTTTCGCCGCGAAGTGCCTGGACGATAAAGTTGGAAACCACACGGCCGTCGTTTTCGAGCATTCGGGTCCCGTAAGTGTTGAAAATACGAATTATTCGCGTATCGACACCGCTTTGGCGATGATAGTCCATCATCAGCGTTTCAGCGACGCGTTTACCTTCGTCATAACAGCTGCGGAGGCCGATCGGGTTGACGTTGCCGTTGTACGATT
>CAZVDM010000058.1:4091-19270 GCA_964625555.1 uncultured Chloracidobacterium sp. | reverse complement strand
TAATTGAGAGAGAATAATATGTTAGTACCAATGGTTGTTGAGCAAACGTCGCGGGGTGAGCGTGCGTTTGATATTTATTCACGTCTGCTTAAGGACAGCATTATTTTCATCGGCACGCCGATCGACGATCAGGTCGCTAACCTGTTGGTAGCACAGCTTTTATTCCTCGAGGCCGAAGATCCCGAGCGTGACATCAATCTATATATCAACAGCCCGGGCGGATCAATTACTGCGGGCATGGCCATCTATGACACGATGCAGTTCATCAAAAATGATGTGACGACGATCTGCGTCGGCCAGTGTGCTTCGATGGGGGCTTTGCTGCTGTGTGCCGGTGCTCCGGGCAAGCGCTTTTCGCTCCCTAACGCACGTGTCCTGATCCACCAGCCGTCGGGCGGTGCCTCGGGGCAGGCGACGGATGTTCGCCTTATGGCCGAAGAGATCATTCGTATGCGTACATTGACATCGACGATCATTGCCCGACATACGGGCCAGAATTTTGATCAGGTCGAATTAGACGTCGAACGCGACCGTATCCTGACGCCGATACAGGCCAAGGAATACGGACTGATCGACGAAGTTATCGAACATCGGGAGAAGTAGGGTAAGAGTTACGCCTTTAGGCGTGATCGCCTTCGAATTCGGACACTCACGCCTAAAGGCGTAACTCGTACATTATGAGCCAATTTCGCCGTCCAGAAGAGTTATTGACTTGTTCGTTTTGTGGGAAATCGCAGAATGATGTGCGCAAGCTAATTGCCGGCCCAGGTGTTTACGTTTGCAATGAGTGCATCGATATCTGCAACGAGATCATCAATGACGACGAGCGCACGGACAGCGTTGCGGCCCGGACGACGATACCTAAACCTCAGGAAATAAAGGCTCACCTCGACGAATACGTCATCGGCCAGGACGAATCGAAAAAGCGTTTGTCGGTAGCTGTTTACCAGCATTACAAACGGCTCGAGATGGCCAAACGCCGCAGCGACATCGAGCTGCAAAAGTCAAACATTCTTCTTATCGGCCCGACCGGAACGGGCAAAACCCTGTTGGCTCAGACACTTGCGAGAGTTATCAGTGTTCCGTTCTGTATCGTCGATGCGACGAGTTTGACCGAGGCCGGATATGTTGGCGAGGACGTCGAAAATATCCTCAACCGCCTTCTGCAGTCCGCGGGCGGCGATATCGAAAAGGCACAGCACGGCATAATCTATATCGACGAGATCGACAAGATCTGCCGCAAAGACGACAATCCGTCGATCACACGTGACGTTTCGGGCGAAGGCGTACAGCAGGCTTTGCTAAAAATTCTCGAGGGCACGACCGCGAATATTCCGACCGGCGGAGGGCGAAAGCATCCGCAGCAGGATTTTCAACAGCTCGACACAACTAACATTTTGTTCATTTGCGGCGGTGCATTTATTGGCCTCGAAAAGGTCGTCGAAAAGCGTTTTCGCAATAAATCACTTGGTTTTCAGGCAGATATCAAAACGAACAGACAGCGTCAGGTCGATTCGATCAATAAGCTGGAGCCCGAAGATCTCATTCACTACGGCCTGATCCCAGAATTCGTCGGCCGTTTGCCGGTCATCGGCACTCTGCGCGAACTCGACGAGGCCGCGTTGATGTCGATCTTGACCGAGCCGAAAAACGCCCTGATCAAACAGTATCAGCGTAAGTTCGAGTTCGATAATATCAGCCTCAAGTTTACCGAGGGAGCTGTTCGGGCGATCGCCCACGAGGCACACAAACGCAAGGTCGGAGCCCGCGGACTGATGATGATAATGGAAGAGGTGCTGCTCGAATCGATGTATCATCTGCCGAGCGAAAAACAGGTCACCGAGATCGTCGTCACCAAGGAAATGATCGAACGAAAGGCCCCTGTTTTCGAGGTCGTCCAGCGGACCGAAGAAGCAGCGTAAGAATTAGCCCACGAAATACACTAAAGGCCCGAAAAGGGAATTCCTTATTTCGTGCCTTTTGTGTTTTTCGCGGGCGATTGCGTTCTTCTGGCGGAACGGTTTTTGACGCTGGCTGGGCGTTTTGCACCGTCTGGCGGTAGCTAAAGGGGGGCCTGGCGGCACTTTTACGGGCCTCTGGCGGAGCTTTGTTTGTCGTTTTTCTGGGAAATATCGGCAAAATGTAATGTTCCATTGCACGATCTGAGAACTCTAGAGTAGACGCACACCGATTCGTTAGTTGACGCGAAAGTTGACGCGTCCGGAACCGCAGGTTGAGGTAATCCATAATATGCAGCTTCAGTCCCTTTTTTAGAGAAATGCACAGATGCAACAACGATAAAGGTATGCTACAATATTCTTCTGCCGCTCGAAATAGATTAAACGCGTGCAGAAGGAGAAATAAAGTATGGAAAGAGAGTGGGAACAAGCCAAATGGGCGCCGACACAGGGCGTGAGGGTCGGGCATTATGTGTCGATAAACTCGAAAGGCGTGATCGTGATGAACAAATTTACGTTCGAGGCGCTGAATTCGCCTGAGGCCGCATTTATATTTTATGATCGCGTAAATTCGTCGCTCGGTATCAAGTACGCACATCCGCGTGCCGACGATTCGTACGTGATAAAGAAAAATGGAAAGGACGGAGCCAAACAGATCCGTGCAGGGCACGCCGCCAATCAATTTAATCTACACATGACCGGAACCCTGCGTTTCCAAAATCCGCAGATCGACGATCGCGGCATTCTTATCCTCGACCTAAGAAATGTAGCTCCGGTGACCAACGGCCGAAGAGGCGAAAAGGTGAAGAGGAAAGGGTAGGTGGAAAATCTGTGGGAGAGACAGACACTTATCGACGGGTTAATCAATTATCGCTTTCTTACAGTTTGGAAAAGGGAAAACCAATTCAACGCCGGTTTGATCGGAATCTGCGTTTATGAGAACGATCGACGTTTTGATGTCCGTTATTCGATCACCCTTGGGAATCAGCCGGTCTAGTTTTGGGCAATTTGCATATTTGCCGGGGTAGGCGGAGGTTGTTCCGTAGAGATTTCCTTTCTGGCCCTTTAAGATTCTGATCGTGAACCGTCCTTTTTCGTCAATATTTGCACGCGATGATGGGTTGTACTTATCGGCATTTGGATCGCCGTCTGCCATAAATTCAACGGCGGTGTATTCGGCGATATCACTGTTCGGAATTTTGCCGTCGCTTACGCGCACAGCTCCGCTGACGGTGATAGTTTCTGCCGTCGCAGGTGGGACGACTATTAGGTCATCGATCACGGTCCCGGGGCCGAACTGCAATTCGGCGGCATCTTCGCGATTTTTCGCCTTTGGGTAAAAGAAAGCGCCGAATGGCGTACTTGCGGTGACTTTGTCGTCATCGTTGAGAAGCAGGACGTAGTTGCCGGCGGGAATCTGTTTGATTTCGAATGACCCGTCTGACTCAGTGCAGTCAAATGGCAGAGCGAACGATTTTTCGCTGACCTGAGTTGGAACGAGCCTCATACATACATCTTTGAGCGGCTTTCCATTGGTGTCGAAGAACTTTCCGCGCAGTGCATTATCAATTATGAAATTGATGTTTCTTTCAGTATGTGACTTTGCCTTGATCTCAAAATCTGGGCGATCATCCGGCACCTCATACCCAGATCTGAAGCCCTCGATCCGTTCCGGCCGAATTTTGTATTTGCCCGGCGGCAGATCGTAGATCTCATAGACACCATTCTTGTCGGTTTTAACTTTGATCGTCCTGCCATTTCCGATAATCGCCAACGCTCGGTCCGACAACGATTCCGACTGGAAATATTCTCGACCTTCGACGAAAGTTGCGAGCGTTTTTGTCACACGGCCTGATAACCGTGAACGACCTGTAAGCTTTGCAATGTTGTCAAGGAACATTAGATCGGCGGATACTTGATCAAGGCCCCCCGATCGAGAACAAATGCTACCGATCCAACGACCATCGTTTTGAGGTTTGGAAGGTAGATAGAAAAGATATTCTCTATCGATACTATCTTCACTGAAATACCATCCACAGCTTCCGCCGCCGCCTTGCATAAAAGTTAGTTGCTGGCCTACTTTTAAATTTCCTTTCAACGATCTCTCGACCGTTAAGACCGCATTTTCAGGGCCGATCGGATCCGATGTACCATCCGCAACCTTTTCGACCGAACGGAGCTTTAGGATCACAACGTTAGGAGTCTTCGCGAATTCAACGTCAACCGTTCCCCCGATCGCACACGAGCAGGCGATGGCTCGACCGGCAAATGTTCCGAAAAGCAGGAAAAAGATTGGAAGTATTCTGTTCATGAGCTGGGGCGAATGTGAAATTGGGTCGGTTCTTTCGCGGACCTCCTCAGAGCTTACATGCGCACATCTTACCGAAGGATAGTCAAAAGATCGCTGACCGTAAAGGCCTGATGGGCAACGAACTCTGTCGCCCGCTGTCGCGGGCTCCCGGGTTTTTAGGGGCTGTGGACGGCGAGGCGTAGCCGTCGCCGCTCTGCGATGCGGCTGAGCCGCAATGTGCAGAAGCCGAACTGCGTGCTGGCTTGTGGCCAAGCATGCGTGCCTATATGCGGCCTACCGCCTACCGTTCCTAAGGCGTGTAGCTGGCCGGGACGGGGCGGTCGGTGGCTAGGCCGAAGTGGTATGCGGCGAAGGTGTTGTTTGAGCTTCGCATGATGTACCAGTTGCCGTCGGTTGGGCGAAATACGGCGATATCGGTGATGCCGTCGCCGTCGAATTCGCAGGCCACGGGAATGTCTCCGGCGAGGCCGAAGTGATAGATCGTCGCTTCGCCGTCGGTGCTGCGGTAGATATACCAACTTCCGTCGCTTGGCCGGAAAACGGCAATGTCGGCTGTGCCGTCGCCGTCGAAATCACCGGCAACGGGAATGTCGCCGCTTGAGCCCCAATGCATCGCGGTCATGCCGCCGTCGCTGCTGCGATTGACGTACCAATCGCCGAGGGACGGACGGAAAATAGCGAGATCATTGCGGCCGTCGCCGTCAAAATCTCCGCTTACGGGCCGGTCGCCCTGCATTCCCCAATGGAGAGCGAACATCGAGCCGTCGCTGCTGCGGCGGACGTACCAATTACCGTCGGACGGACGGAAAACGGCGAGATCGTTGATGCTGTCGCCATCGTAATCGCCGATAACGGGAACGTCGCCGCCGGAACCCCAATGGATGACCGACGTTTCGCCGGTCGAACTGCCGCGAATCTGCCAATCGCCGGTCGAAGGCGTGAACATCGCAATATCGGCGATACCGTCGCCGTCATAATCGCCCTGAACGTTGACGTCGCCGGGATTTCCGATGGTCTGTGTCGAGATGGTGCCGTCGTAGCTGTTGAGCATATACCATTCGTGAGCAGTATTGTCGGGAACGGCCGAATCACGTGAACGGACCACGGCAATGTCGGTCGAACCGTCGCCGTCGAAATCGGCACGGCTGTTGACCGAGCGGATCTGCCCGCGTATCTCACCAGTCGGATTATTTACGGTCGCCACCTGAAAGTACCAGAGGCCGTTTCGCAGTTGATTTGCCTGTTCGGGTGTTACCTGGAACGTCTGAGATGTACCGGTGGTCGGCGTCGGTGTGTTCGACGGTCCGAGAGTGAAGATGACCGGACCGTTCTCGCCGGCCATCGCCGGGCCATTGATCGTGACAGCCGTCCTCGGCGATGAAAGCTGTACCGTGCTAACGAAAACATTGATCGCGGTTCCCGCCGGATTTAGAACAACAAATCCGCGGCCGCGTGCCGGAGTCGTCACCGAAGGCACCATGCTCGCGCCGTTCAGATAGGCACGGAACGTGCGGATCGGCTGCGGGGTGACCGTCGGCGTCGGCGTAGGGCTGATCGGCGGCGTTGGCGTGATCGTCGGGCCGCTTGCGAATATGCCATTGAGGATTGCGGCGTTGCCGTTGCGGACGACGATGTTCGTTCCCGGCGTGATCTGCGGAACGACGGTCCCATTTCCCGCGACAAGGTGCAAAGCCCCCGCACGATTCGTGATCGTGATCGTGCCGACAGGGCCGACGGGCGTTGTCGTCGGCGAGCCTATAATGACGTTCAGGACCGTACCATCAGGAAGATTTACGAACGAAACAAAAACATCGAGGCGACGAACTGTATTTGTCCCGGCCGCACCGCTTTCATACTGAGCATTGCCGCGAGGTACGATACCGCCGATCGCAGGGCCGCTGAGCTGCGCCCACAGGCGTATCGGAATCGGCGGCGTTACCGTAGTTGTTGGTGAGACCGTCGGCGTCGTCGATGGCGACGCGGTTGGCGACGGCGTCGCTCCAGGGATAAATGCTCCGCTGATAATGATCGTATTGCCGTTTCGGACCGATATGACATCGCCCGCAACCACAAACGGAACGGTGCCTCCGTTGGCGGTCGAGAGGAACAGGACGCCGTGGTTTATCGTTCCGGCATTGAATATCAGGGCGCCGATGTCAGTATCGTTCAGAAAAACACGGGTTGCGACAGGAGAGGCGACGGGCGGCAAATTAAACGCATCGACGCGCAATACGCGATCGGCAGCGTTGGTCGGGCCGTAGAATGCCGTGCCGCGCGTCGGGGAGTTAGTGTTTGGCGGCGGCGCTAACGTCGCGGTCAACGAAGGGACCGGATCGGCGCCAACTGTTGAGGTCTGCACCAAAAATGGAAGTGCGACCCATGCGGCGATCGCCGCGACCGTCAAAACCAAATACCTGATCCGTGTAGACCCAGCTCTGTTTCTATCGATCCGTGACATCTTTCTTTCTCCTTCCGCCCGATGAGCGTCGCGGCGTTGCCGAACGTTATTATTTGTCCGCAGAACCGTCGTAAATTCTATGTTGGGAGTAAAATGCGCCGTAGAAATGATTACACGGAATCGTAACTCCATTCAGTGATTTTTGCAATAGGGACAACAGTTCGGACAAATGTGAGAAAAATGTAAAATCCGCACCTCTTTCGCCCTTTATACAAGCATAAATCGAACCGGCGCAAAATTGTCGAATTGGTGCATTTTGGTATTGCTTTTGCTGCTCTGTTTTGCGTAAATAGAGTTAATCCAACTAATTCGAAGAAATACAACTTTTGCGTGAATCGAATTCTTCCCCTATGAGTATGCAAGAATTTTCAGACCAGATGCCGTCGGATATCGAGCGTTTTCCGATGGTCCCCATCCGCGACGTCGTCATTTTTCCGTTCACAAAGGTCGCATTCAAGATCGGCCGGCCGAGCAGTGTACGTGCGCTTGAGCAGGCGATGACGGGTGAACGGAATATATTTCTCGCGACGCAGCATGACGCATCGATCGACGAGCCGAACGCAGATCAGATCTACACGACGGGAACTCTCGGACGAATTGTACAGGCACAGCGTCAGGATAACGGCCAGATCAAGGTCGTGGTCGAGGGCCGCGAACGCGGAACGGCGGTCCGCGTCGAGCACGATTCGGACGGGATGTTTTACGCGCATGTGCGGCGGGTGCCTTCGACGGACGAGTCGGGCTATCGTACGGACGGCCTGCTGCAGAAGATACACGGCCAGGTCGAGCAGTTTTTGCGTGTTTCACCGGATGCCTACACGGATGCGCTGCATGCCGCTCTGAGAGGCGTTTCGGCTGCCCAGATCGCGGATTCGATGTCGTCGCAGCTGCGGATTGGTGTCGATGAGAAACAGGACCTGCTCGAGACGGTCTCGGTACAGGAAAGGCTGCAGAAACTTGTCGATTTTCTCGATGCGGAGATCGAAAAGCGTCAGATGGACCGCAATATCCATTCGCGAACGAAAAAAGCGATGGACAAGCATCAGCGCGAATACTATCTGAACGAACAGATCAAGGCCATCCACAAGGAACTCGGCCGCAAGGACGAAAAGGCCGAACTCGAAGAGCTGAAAACCAAGATAATTGAGGCCGGAATGACCGCCGAGGCACAGGACAAGGCGATGCAGGAGTTTTCGAGGCTCGAGGCGATGCCGCCGATGTCGGCCGAGAGCACCGTCAGCCGAAATTATCTTGATTGGCTGTTGAGCGTACCGTGGAAAGAAAGTTCGGAGGAGATAGAGGATCTCGGCGAGGCCGAAAAGACACTGAACGAGGATCATTATGGGCTCGAAAAGATCAAAGAGAGGATATTGGAGTTTCTGGCGGTTCGCCAGCTTGTTAAAAATCCTAAGGGCACGATCCTATGTTTTGTGGGTGCTCCGGGCGTTGGTAAGACTTCGCTAGGCAAGTCGATCGCGAATGCGACGGGGCGTAAATTCGTCCGGCTTGCACTTGGCGGCGTGCACGACGAAGCTGAGATTCGCGGCCACCGACGAACCTACATCGGCTCGATGCCGGGACAGATCGTGCAGTTGATGAAGCGTGCCGGAACGACAAATCCCGTAATTTTGCTCGATGAGGTCGACAAGCTTGGCCGCGATTATCGCGGCGATCCGAGTGCGGCGCTTCTTGAGGTGCTCGATCCGGAACAGAACAGTACGTTCCGCGATCATTATCTCGATGTCGATTACGACCTGTCGCATGTGTTCTTTATCGCGACAGCGAACGTGCTTCATACGATCCCGCCGGCATTGCAGGACAGGCTCGAGATCTTGAGTTTGTCGGGCTATACGGAACGCGAAAAGCTTGAGATCGCCAAGCAGCATCTCATCACCAAACAATGTGAGAACAGCGGTATTGACCCTGATAAGGTCAAGTTTACCGATGACGGAATACTCGAGACGATCCGACATTACACCCGCGAGGCCGGCGTGCGAAACCTCGAGCGCGAGATCGGCTCGTGTCTCAGAAAGATCGCACGAAAATTTGTCGCGTCGGATGCTAAGGACGATTTTCGCGTAGTTATCGACGCTGAAAAGGTCCAGGAGCTTCTCGGCACGATCCGCTACCGCAAACAGGACATCGCCCGCACGAGCGAGATCGGCCTTGTCAATGGTCTTGCGTGGACCGAGGTCGGCGGTGACGTTTTGCAGGTCGAAGCGACGCTTGTCAAAGGCAAAGGCGATGTGACACTGACCGGAAAGCTCGGCGAGGTAATGCAGGAATCGGCAAAAGCCGCGTTGACGTGCGTTAGAACAAGAGCCGAAGAGCTTGGCATCGATCCAGCAATATTCCGTGAGAAAGACCTTCATATTCACGTTCCCGAAGGTGCGATTCCAAAGGACGGCCCGTCCGCGGGTATCACGATGGCGACCGCGATGGTCTCGGCAATGACAGGAAAGGCCGCACGGCATGACGTGGCAATGACAGGCGAGATCACATTGCGGGGCAAGGTCCTGCCAATTGGCGGTGTCAAAGAGAAATTGCTAGCCGCCCATCGATTCGGCCTGCGAACCATCATTATGTCGAAAGAGAATGAGAAAGATCTCGTCGATATTCCCGAAGAGGTTCGCGACGAGCTGACGATCCACACCGTCGATATGATCGATGAGGTCCTCAACATCGCGTTGGTCCAGGACGAGGTGGCCGAAACGATCGAAACTCCACAATTGTGGAGCGGCGATGGCGCTGTTGCCGAAATAAACGCTACACTAGAGTAACTAGTGTTACTTATGAGCAAAGAAACTGAATCCGCCGAACTGATAATGAGGCTGTTCGATCTTCGGCGCGATACGTTAATGCGTGAGGGTCGCGATTGGTTCGTGAGGTTCGATCCGGAAAACGGGCAGGATATTATCCAGGCGATGGTCGATCCCAAAACGACCGGTTATTACCAAATGGTCGTCAGCTATTGGGATATGGCAGCGAGTTTTGTTAATCGCGGAGCGATCGACCGCGAGATGTTCCTGGAAACGAATGGCGAGTCGCTGATGGTCTTTGCAAAGATCGAGCCGTTTCTCGACGAGGTCCGGACCGCGCTTTCCGACCCATCTTACGCAAAAAATCTTGAAACTCTCGCGATGAGCCTGCCGGACGCGAAAGAAGCAATGGCCGCACGCCGCGAAATGATCAATAAGATGATGGAAGCAAGAGCGTCGCTGGCCGAGAGTGCGTATTCAAGATAGTTCCGCGTTCAAAGTTCCAAATTTCGAGTTGAAAAGAAGGCAAATCTTGTCCGCGTTTGAAAGCGCGGAACTCGAAACTTCGAACCCGAAACTATTTTCCGATGAAGGTAAACTCCGCCGAATTTGTAAAGAGTGCGTTTGAAAGGGCTCATTGGGTGATCGACGGCCGGCCGGAGATCGCGTTTTTGGGGCGTTCGAATGTGGGGAAGTCGTCGCTGATCAATTCGCTGCTGCTGCGTAAAGGGTTGGCTAGGACTTCGAACACGCCGGGGCGAACGCAAAGCATTAATTTTTTTCTCATTAACGACAGTTTTTATTTCGCCGACCTGCCCGGTTACGGTTATGCCCGCGTATCAAAAACGATGCGAGCGGACTGGGGCAAGATGGCAGAGGAATATCTGTCAGACCGCGAGGAACTCGCGCTTTGCATCCAGCTGATCGATTCACGGCACGCGCCGACGCCGCTTGATGTTCAGTTGAATGAGTGGCTCAAGCACAATCAAAAGCCGTTTATCGTCGTCGCGACAAAGGCCGATAAATCATCCAGGACCGAGCTTGCGAAATCGCTAAAGGCGGCGAAGGCAACGCTTACCGACAGCCGGATACTCACGTATTCTGCGACGAAAGCGCACGGACGTGATGAGGTTTGGGCAGAAATAGCACAGGCGATAAGCAAATCTTGAATTTTTTAGTTGATTTATTGATTTGAATGATGTAAAAATTAATCATCCCTAAAACTTCGGGGTTTCTCGAAAAAGCTCTTGGGCTTGTTTTCTTTTGTATTACTGCAAACAATCCATACAATCTTCTTCACCTTTGATCTATCTCGATTTGCTGTTTTACATCGATATTTTTTCGAAGAACATTGTGAAACCCGTAACAATTTAATAGAGATTTCTATCCAACCAAATTACAAACATGGCAACCAAAACCACCAATCCCCGCAGAGCCAAATCGGCTAAGGCCGCGGAAGGCGCTCCCGAAATGATCGATGATGAGATCGAATCGACGAACGGCGAGATCGCACCGGCAAAAGCTCAGCCGTCCGGCAAAGACGATGAGGGCAAGCTGAATCTGGCTGATCTCAAGGACATGTCGATCAGCGAACTTACTCACATTGCCCGTGAAATGGGCGTCGAAGGTGCGACGGGTCTTCGCAAACAAGAGCTTATTTTCAAACTCCTCGCGGCCCAGACCGAGAAAAGCGGATTGATATTTTCCGAGGGCGTTCTGGAAACGCTACCGGACGGATTCGGATTTCTGCGTGCGCCGGAATACAACTATCTGCCGGGCCCGGATGATATCTATGTCAGCCCTTCACAGATCCGCAAGTTCGATCTGCGGACCGGCGATACGGTTTCGGGACAGATCAGGCCGCCGAAAGAGGGCGAACGATATTTCGCACTGATCAAGGTCGAGGCGATCAACTTCGAAGCTCCGGAACAATCGCGCGAGAAGATCTTTTTTGACAATCTGACGCCGCTTTATCCGGACGAACAGCTCACAATGGAGATCGAGGGCGACCCGGAAAGGATCGCTGCTCGTGTGATCGATCTCGTGACGCCGATCGGAAAGGGGCAGCGTGCCCTGATCGTCGCTCCGCCACGTACCGGTAAAACGATGCTGCTGCAGACGATCGCCAATTCGGTCACGCAAAACCATCCTGAGGTCACGCTCATCGTTCTATTGATCGACGAACGCCCTGAGGAAGTTACGGATATGCAGCGGAGCGTCAAAGGCGAAGTCATCTCGTCAACGTTTGACGAGCCACCGACACGCCACGTGCAGGTTGCCGATATGGTCATCGAAAAAGCAAAGCGTCTGGTCGAACACAAACGCGACGTCGTGATCCTGCTCGATTCGATCACGCGTCTTGCTCGTGCACACAACGCGGTCGTGCCGCCGTCGGGCAAGATCCTGTCGGGTGGTATCGATTCGAACGCTTTGCAGAGGCCGAAACGCTTTTTTGGCGCGGCTCGTAACATCGAGGAAGGCGGTTCGCTGACCATCATCGCTACGGCCCTGATCGATACAGGTTCGCGTATGGATGACGTCATTTTTGAGGAGTTCAAGGGAACCGGTAACTCGGAAATTCATCTCGATCGCAAGCTCTCGGACAAGCGTCTATTCCCGGCGATCGATCTGCAGAGATCGGGAACGCGAAAAGAAGAACTCCTGCTCAGTAAAGAAGACCTCAACCGCGTCTGGGTCATGCGCCGCGTGCTCAATCCGCTGTCGCCCGTCGAGCAGATGGAAGTGGTTCTCGAACGGCTCTCCAAGACCAAGACGAATGCCGAATTTTTGGCGTCGATGCAGAGTTAGCCAATTCGGAATGGATAGTTGATAATGGAGAATTGGGAGCTGGAATTGCTTCCGTTCTCCATTTTCAGTTTTTGATCGTTGTTGCTCCACTATGAGGGTCGCCGTCATCTCTGCCGAGGCAGTTCCATATTCCAAGACCGGCGGGCTCGGTGATGTCGCCGGGGCATTGCCAAAGGCGTTAAAACAGATCGGCATCGATAGCTTGCTGATCACGCCGTGCTACTGGCAGACAAAGGGCGAATATCTCTGGAAAACTGCGATCGACGACCTTTGGGTGACATGGCGTGGTCGGCCGTATCACGCGCGGGCATTTTACAGCGAGGCGAACGGCTCACCGACATTTCTGATCGATGCTCCGTCGCTGTTTCATCGAGATTCGATATACGGATATACAGAAGATTACGAACGTTTTGCGTTCTTTAATCACGCCGCGTTAGCGTTGCTCGAACGCATCGGAACGGCACCGGATATTGTTCATCTGAACGATTGGCATTGCGGCTTTGCCGCTGTCGAATTGGCGTCGCGGCGGCGATATGAGCCGTTTTGGCAGAACACGCGGACAGTCTTTTCGATCCACAACATGGCGTATCAGGGCGGCTTTGGGATGGGCCAACTTGGACCACTTGGGTTTAATTCCGAGTTTGCCCAAAGTAGCTTTAGTTTCAACGGTTATGCCTCGGCAATGAAGGCAGGACTTGAAGTTTCTGACACGCTTTCGACTGTCTCAAAACGCTACGCACACGAGATACAAACGCCCGAATTCGGGCACGGTCTCGACTGGCTGACGCGTCAGCGTTCGCGCCGTTTGATCGGCATCACGAACGGAGTCGATTACGACGAATGGAACCCCGCGACCGACCGCGAATTACCGGCTCATTTTTCGATCGACGATCTGTCCGGCAAGGTCGAATGCAAACGTGCTTTGCTCGAACAGTTTCACTTGCCTATCGAACTCGACCGTCCCATTTACGCCAGCGTGACGCGGCTTACTTCGCAAAAAGGCGTTGAACTTATTCGGCAGGGTGCAGGCGATATTCTGGCGTCCGGCGGGTTTTTTATCGCTCTTGGCTCAGGCGAGAAAGATTCGGAGCAATTCTTACAGGCATTACGAGACTATGCACCGACGCGTGTCGGCGTCTACGTCGGTTATAATGAAAAGCTCGCTCATCTGATCGAGGCCGGAGCCGATATGTTCCTTATGCCGTCAAAATTTGAGCCGTGCGGACTAAATCAGATGTATTCGCTTCGTTACGGCACGGTGCCGATCGTGCGTGCGGTCGGCGGACTGGATGACACGGTTCAGAATTGGGATGCGGTGAGTGGAACCGGAAACGGCTTCAAATTCAGCGAATTTCGGGCTGACAAACTGCTAGAAAAAATATACGAGGCTCGTTTTGCGTATGCCGACAAAGAGGCGTGGAAGCAAATACAACGAAACGGCATGGAAATCGATAATTCGTGGGAAAATGCCGCGAAGAATTACGTTGAGCTTTACGGCTGGACTTTGGGTCAGAACCACCTGCGGTAGCGGGTGGTTGAATTCGGTGTATAGGACGCCTTTGTTTGGCATTGGACGCAAAATTTAGCAATCAACCACCCGCTACCGCAGGTGGTTCTGACATTATGATAATTGTAATAATCGGTGCCCAGTGGGGCGATGAAGGGAAAGGGAAGGTTGTTGATCTGCTGGCGGACCGGTTTGATATCGTGTCGCGTTATCAGGGCGGGCATAATGCCGGGCATAGCGTGTATGTCGGCGATAAGGCCTTTGTTTTGAGGCTGTTGCCGTCGGGAATTATCCATGAGGACAAGACGTGCGTACTCGGCAACGGCATGGTCATCGACCCGAAAGCGTTTTTCGAAGAGGTCGATCAGATCGCTGAAAAGGGAATCTCCGTCACGCCCGAGCGATTGAAAGTTTCGTCGCGTGCCCATCTGATCATGCCGTATCACCGCGCGCTCGATCATACATCCGAAGAGCGTTTGGGCAACGAGAAGATCGGCACAACGCTTCGCGGCATCGGGCCGGCTTATGAGGACAAGGCGGGACGGCGGGGAATTCGCGTGGCGGATGCGATGGATCCGGCGTTGTTGAAGCTTCGGATCGAACGTAATCTCGAAGAGGCGAACCGCATTATCGTCTTATTTGGCCAGCAGCCGCTGCGTGCCGATGAGATATTGGCGGAGATTACGCCGCTCGTCGAACGCCTGCGGCCGTTTGTTTGCGAGACCTCGCATTTTCTGGCTGAGGCTCGAAAGGCGAATAAGAAAATTCTTTTAGAAGGCGCCCAAGCGACTTTGCTAGATGTCGATCACGGCACATATCCGTATGTGACCTCGTCAAACCCGACGGCGGGCGGTGCTTCGGTCGGGGCGGGAATTCCGCCGCATCATATCAGCGGAGTTTTGGGCATCGTTCGCACCTACGCCACGCGCGTCGG
This sequence comes from uncultured Chloracidobacterium sp., assembly GCA_964625555.1. Lineage (GTDB taxonomy): Bacteria > Acidobacteriota > Blastocatellia > Pyrinomonadales > Pyrinomonadaceae > OLB17. Next base: position 4,535 of record CAZVDM010000058.1, on the reverse strand, counting down.
CGAAGGGCCGTTTCCCACGGAAATGGTCGATGCCGAAGAAGATATGGCTAATCTCATCCGTCAACGCGGCAACGAGTACGGCTCGGTCACGAAACGACCGCGACGCTGCGGCTGGTTTGACGCGGTCGCGACGAGATACGCGGCCGAGCTGAATGGATTTGATTCGGTCGCTTTGACAAAGCTCGATGTGCTCGATGCTTTGGAAGAGATAAAGGTCTGTGTTGGTTACGAGATCGACGGCCGGCGTGTCGACACCTTTCCCGCGGTCTCAAGCGAACTGCTCAAGATCAAACCGATCTACGAATCGCTCCCGGGCTGGATGAGCGACACGGTCGGCACGACCGAATTTGATAAATTGCCTGAAAAAGCGCAAACATACGTTCGGTTCCTTTCGGATCAGATCGGCACCGAGATCGGACTGATCTCGACCGGGCCGGAACGCGA